>NZ_JAPFEA010000147.1 GCF_026169115.1 Intestinimonas sp.
CCCTGGGAGGGGGAAGATCATCCTGGGTCCGGGGTCTCCCCTCATCCGTCTGGCCTTCGGCCAGCCCCCTTCCCCCAGGGGAAGGCTCTTTGGGTAGGGGCGGCCACAGGCCACCCCTACCCAAACCCCGCAGCGTGGTTTGGCGCGCCGGGGTCGTCGCACCCCACAGAATGACGCGGGGAGGGGACAAATGCACACCCAGATTTTCCCTGTGGAAAACCTTGTGGAAAATGTGCAAACTTTTGTTCGAAGTCCGCCGGCGGGGAAAAAGGCCCGGAAAGATTTACAAATTCGTGATAAGTTGCGGCAAAGACCTGCTATAATGTCCCTTCGATAGGGGCCCGCCGGTTCGGGCGGGCAAACCCTCCGGAAAGGAAGTGCCGCGTGTGGAGCGGGGAGAATTGACCTGGCGGGAGCGGGGCAGACTGTGGATACGCCTTGGAATACGGCTGCTGCTTGCGGTGGGGATCGTGCTGGCGCTGCGCTATCTGCTCCCTCCCCTGCTGAGCCTCTTTATGCCCTTTGTGCTGGCGCTGGTGACGGCCTGGCTGCTCAACCCCATGGTGAAGGGGCTGCAGCGGCGGCTGGGGCTCTCCCGGCGGCTGTTGTCGCTGCTGCTGATCCTGTTGGCCTTTGCCGCCGCAGGGGGCGTCCTCTTTGGCCTGGGCCACAGTCTGTTCAGCGAGGTGAGCACCCTCCTCAACAACTGGGAGGGGGTCTGGGAATCCCTCCAGGTGGGGGTGGAGGCAGCCGACCAGTGGCTGACCAAGCTCCTCTCCTACCTGCCCGCTGAGGTGGAGGAATTTGTGGCCGGCAGCCTGGACCACCTGTGGGCCGATTTCAGCGGCTGGGTGAGCACCGTCATGCCCATGCTGGGGAGCTGGGCGGGGAACTTTGCCATGTCGGTGCCCTCCTTCGTGGTGGCCCTCACCGTGTTCGTCATGGGGGCCTACTTCATCACCGCCGACTACCCCCGCTACCGCTTCCTCCTCACCCACCGGCTGCCGCCGGAGGTCCGGACCTTCTTCTCCCACATCAAGCACACGGCCCTGGGCGCCTTTGCCGGCTATATCCGGGCGGAGCTCATCATCTCCATCGGCGTCTTTGCCATTTTGCTGGTGGGCTTCCTCATCATCGGGCAGTCCTATGCTGTGCTGCTGGCCCTGGGGCTCTCCATCCTGGACTTCATCCCCATCATCGGCTCGGGCACCGTCATGGTGCCCTGGGCGGCGGTGGACCTCCTCACGGGGAACTGGCCCCACGCCCTGGGGCTGATGGTGGTGTGGGGGCTCATCTGCATCTTCCGCCGGGTGGCCGAGCCCAAGGCGGTGGGCAGTCAGACCGGCCTCTCCCCCATCCTCTCCCTCATCAGCCTGTATGTGGGCATGCGTCTGGCCGGCGTGGTCGGCATGGTCCTGGGGCCCGTCCTGTGCCTGGTGGCCATCAATGTGGCCCGGACCGGCATCTTCGACGGCCTGTGCGCCGACCTGGCCCTGGCCGTCCAGGACACCGCAGCCCTTTTACGGCGGCCGGAGCAGCCCGTTCAAAAATGATTTGCGGACCGTTCAAAAATCCTTTTGCCTTTCTTCATGAAATGGTCACAATTTCCCGGTAGAATAGGACGCGAACAGAGAGATAAGGGCGATTCCCTTTCAAAGGAGCGACGTTTTATGTACGATAACGGCTATTATAACAAGGAAAACGGTCCCCAGGACCCCTGGAGCGACCCCATTGAGACCACCGGCCGGCCCCTGGGCCGGGAGAGCGGCGAGGGCGAGCCCCACCGGAAGAAGAAGGGGGCGGGCCGGATGGTCGCCCTGTGTCTGGCCTGCGCCCTGGTGGGCGGCATTGCCGGCGGCGTGGGCGTGGGGGCGGCCACCGGGGCCTTCTCCCCGGCGGATACCACCCTCCTGGAGGGCACCCGCCCCCCCACGGTGGTCAGCGTCTCCAACGTGACGGGGAAAAAGGTCCTCACCGCGCCTGAGATCTACGCCGCCTTCGTGAACTCCACCGTGGGCATCACCACCGAGGTCACCACCAACGTGTGGGGTCAGCCGGTGTCCCAGGCGGCGGCGGGGTCCGGCTTCGTCATCACGGATGATGGCTACATCCTCACCAACTACCACGTCATTGAGGACGCCGACAGCATCAAGGTCACCTTCGTGGACGGCTCCAGCTACGACGCCGTCCTGGTGGGCGGCGAGTCGGAGAACGACATCGCCGTGCTGAAAATCGAGGCCGCCGGCCTCACCCCCGTCATCATCGGCGACTCCGACAACGTGCGGGTGGGCGAGCAGGTGGTCGCCATCGGCAACCCCCTGGGCGAGCTCACCTACTCCATGACCTCGGGCATCATCTCCGCCCGGGACCGGAGCATCACCATGGAGAACGGCGAGGTCATGAACATGATCCAGACCGACACCGCCATCAACTCCGGCAACTCCGGCGGCCCCCTCTTTGACATGTACGGTCAGGTCATCGGCATCACCTCGGCCAAGCTGTCCGGCTCCAGCGGCTCCTCGGCCACCATTGAGGGCCTGGGCTTCGCCATCCCCATCAACGACATCCGGGACATGGTCACCGACATCATGGAGAACGGCTATGTCACCGGCAAGCCCTATATGGGCATCACCGTGAGCACCGTGCCCGAGAGCATCTCCGAGCGCTACGGCATGAGCCAGGGCGCCCTGGTGGAGAGCGTGGACGAGAAGTCCTGCGCCGCCAAGGCTGGGCTGGAAAAGGGCGACATCATCACCGCCATGGACGGCAAGACGGTCCTCTCCTCCGCTGAGCTGGTGGAGCAGAAGAAGTCCTACAAGGCCGGGGACACGGTGGAGCTGGAGGTGGAGCGCGACGGGGAGAAGCTCCAGCTGACCCTCACCTTCGACGAGGACACCCCCGAGCGCCGGGCGGCCCAGGAAAAGGCCCAGGCCGAGCTGGAACAGCAGCAGCAGGAGCAGCAGCCCCAGATGGAGGACATCCCCAATTTCTTCTGGCCCTTCGGTGAGCTGAGCCCCTGGTTCTATTGAGAGACCAAGGACGAAAACGACGGCGCGGCCGCCGGGAAAATTCCCGGCGGCCGCGCTTTTTTTCGGGGCTTCGTTTGTATACCCAACGTTATGGTGGTTTTGTAGGGGCGGCTACCAGCCGCCCGTCCGATGTGGTGCCGCGCCGAGGTCGTCGCGCCCCACAGAATGACGTGGCGCATGGGCGCGTCCGGGAGGCCGCGCCCCACAACAGAGGTGGTGCGATAGGGCTGCCGGTTTGGCTCCCTCTTTGAGGGAGCTGTCAGCGCAGCTGACTGAGGGGGTGGCCGCAGGGGCCGGGCCCGCCATATCGGTGCGGCTCAGCCTAAATGGGCCGTCTCCAGGGTCAGGAGGGCCCGCTTGAGGTCCAGACCGCCGGCGTAGCCGGTGAGGGCGCCCCCCTTCCCCACCACCCGGTGACAGGGGAGGAGGATGGGCAGGGGGTTTTTGTGGTTGGCCTGTCCCACCGCCCGGACGGCTCTGGGCCGGCCAATGGCGGCGGCGAGGGCCCCGTAAGTCCGGGTCTGGCCGTAGGGGATGGCGGCCAGGGCGGCCCACACCGCGCGCTGGAAATCCGTCCCCGCCGGGGCGAGGGGCAGGTCGAAGGCCCGCCGCTCCCCCGCGAAATAGGCCAGCAGCTCCCGCCGGGCCCGGCGCAGCAGAGGGGTCTCCTCCTCCCTGTCCTGCCGGACGGGCAGGGCGTCCGGGAGCCAGAGCCGGGTGAGGGCGGTCTCCCCCTCCACCGCCATGGTCCCGAAGGGGGTCTCAAAGGACAGCCAGGCCATGGGGGTCCCTCCTTTTTTTCACCATAGGGCGCGGCCCTGCACGGTGATGATATGCCGCCCCTACATGCACACAAACGGCGTGGCTACCGTGCCAGCGGGCGCACACACAGGTGCGCCCCTACTGCGTGGTTTGGCGCGCCGAGGTCGTCGCGCCCCACAGAATGATGTGGCGCATGGGCGCGTCCGGGAGACCGCGCCCCACAGAACAGGGATATGGCCCATTTGAGCCACCCGTCATTCTGAGGCGGAGCCGAAGAATCCGTTGGCTCCCTCTTTGAGGGAGCTGTCAGCGCAGCTGACTGAGGGAGTTGGCCCATGACGCAAAAGGACGGGGAAAACGGATGCTTCGCTTTGCTCAGCATGACGCGGTCATATCCCGCAGGGGCCGATGTCCCCATCGGCCCGGCAGGGGCAGATGTGCCTGCTCAGTCGTACTGCCGCACCACGGCCACCACCTTGCCCAGCAGCTGGGCGCCGTCGCCGTCGATGGGGTCGTACTCAGGGTTTTCCGGCATGAGCCAGACGTGGCCGTCCCTGCGGCGGAGGGTCTTCACCGTGGCCTCGTCCTCAAAGAGGGCCACCACGATGTCGCCGTTGCGGAAGGACTCCTGTTGGTGGACCACCACATAGTCCCCGGGCAGGATGCCGGCGAAGAGCATGGATTCCCCCCGGACCCGGAGGGCGAAGTGCTCCCCGGCCAGGCGGCCGGTGTCAAAGACTAGATAGTCCTCGATATTCTCCTGGGCCAGGATGGGGGCGCCGGCGGCCACATCGCCCACCACGGGGACCTGGTTTTTGGGTGGCTCGGCCTCCCGGCGGCGCTCCGGGGCGGGAAAGCCCCCCGCTATGGTGATGGCCCGGGTCTTGCCCTCGGCCTTGGTGATGATACCGGCCTCCTCCAGGCCCTTGAGGTGGAAATGGACGGTGGAGGGGGATTTTAGGCCCATGTGCTCCCCGATCTCCCGCACCGAGGGGGGATAGCCGTGGTCCTGCTGGAAGGAGACGATGAACTGGTAGATCTGGCGCTGCTTCTCGGTCAGGCCCTTCATGGGCAGTCCCTCCTTTTCTCAGTTGAAATCATGTTATCATAGCATGCACAAAAAGTCAAACAGACGTTCTAAGATATTTGGCAGCAGACGTTCACAGAAAATTCATTGACAATGCAACTATGAGGGACTATCATAGGTAAGCATGCTAAAAATAAACCAGTTAACTAATTTCGGAGGTGGAGACCATGCTGCACAAGGAGCGGGAGGCTGACCTGCCCGGGATCACCTTTCAGGCGGTGGCCCGGGCCCGAAAACAGCGCATGCTCACCGAGCTGGCGGAGCGGGGCCTGGGGGACCTGGGCAATCCCATGCTGCTCTTTCTGCTCCGGGAGCGGGAGGGGCGGGTCTCCTCCCAGCGGGAGCTCTCCGACGCCATGCGCATCTCGCCGGCGTCGGTGGCGGTCTCCCTCAAATCCCTGGAGCGGGGCGGCTATGTGGAAAAGCTGCCCGGCGAGGCCGACCAGCGCCGGAAGGCGGTGCGCCTCACCGGCAAGGGGCGGGAGGCCATGGAGACCTGTCTTCAGATCTTCCGCGCGGTGGACCGGCAGATGTTTGCCGGCTTCACCCCGGCGGAGATGGAGCAGGTCCGGGTCTTCCAGCAGCGGATGCTCCGCAACCTCCGGGGCGGGGAAGCAACGGAAAGGATGGATGGTTCATGCTGAAAAAACTCTTTCCCTATATGGGGGGGTATAAGCACCTGGCGCTCATTACCCCCCTGCTCATGATCCTGGAGGTGGCCTGCGAACTGGCCCTCCCCCGCTTCATGGCGGGCATCGTGGACGTGGGCGTCGCCCAGGGCGACCTGGGCTATATTTTGAAAATGGGCGGCGTGATGCTGGCGCTGGCGGTGTGCAGCATGCTGTGCGGCATGCTGGGGGCCAAGTTCGCCGCCATGGTGGGCCAGGGCTTCGGCGCCAACCTGCGCCGGGGCATCTACAACAAGATCCAGGAGTTCTCCTTTGCCGACATTGACCGGTTCTCCTCGGCCTCCCTCATCACCCGCATCACCAACGACGTCAACGCCGTCCAGATGATGGTGACCATGGCCCTGCGGATGCTGGTCCGGGCCCCGGTCATGCTGGCGGCGGCCCTGGCGGTGGCCGTCAGCATCAACGGGGAGCTGGCGGTGGTGATGCTGGTGACCATCCCCCTGCTGGTCATCGCCATCGCCGTCCTCATGACCATGTGCAACCGGCTCTTCCAGGTCCTCCAGAAGCGCATCGACGCCCTCAACGGCACCATCCAGGAGAATCTGGTGGCCATTCGGGTGGTCAAAGCCTTTGTCCGGGAGGGCTATGAGAAGACCAAGTTCAAGGTCTCCAACGACGCCCTCACCAAGGCCGCCGTCAACGTGGATATGCGGGTCATCGCCATGGTCCCCATCATGATGATGGCCATGAACGGGGCCACCGCGGCGGTGCTGTACCTGGGCGGCGGTCAGGTCCTGGGCGGGAGCATGCTCATCGGCGACCTGTCCTCCTTCATCACCTATATCTTCCAGATCCTCATGAGCGTCATGGTCCTGGGCATGAGCCTTTTGCAGCTCTCCCGGTCCATCGCCTGCGCCCGCCGCATCAATGAGGTGCTGGACACCCAGCCCTCCATCACCGACGGTCCCCTCTCCCCCGCCGACCTGCCCCAGGCCAGGGGCCAGGTGGAGTTTAAGAACGTGGACTTCAAGTACGACGTGGGGGGCACCGGCGAAAACGTGCTCAGCGGCATCGACCTCACCATCCGCCCCGGCGAGTTCATCGCCGTGGTGGGGGGCACCGGCACCGGAAAATCCTCCCTGGTCAACCTCATTCCCCGGTTCTATGACGTGTCCGGCGGGGCGGTCCTCCTGGACGGGGTGGACGTGCGGGACTACCCCCTGGAGGAGCTCCGGGGGCGCATTGGCATGGTCTTGCAGAATAACGTCCTCTTTACCGGCACCATCCGGGAAAACCTCCTCTGGGGCCGCCCGGACGCCACCGAGGAGGAGATGCTCCAGGCCGCCCGGGACGCCCAGGCTTATGATTTCGTCATGGCCTTCCCCGACGGCTTCGACACCCAGCTGACCCAGGGGGGCACCAACGTCTCCGGCGGGCAGAAGCAGCGGCTGTGCATCGCCCGGGCCATGCTCCGCCACCCGGCGGTCCTCATCCTGGACGACTCCACCTCCGCTGTGGACACCGCCACCGACGCCCGGATCCAGGCTTCCTTCAAGCGGAACCTGGCGGGCACCACCGTCATTCTCATCGCCCAGCGCATCTCCTCCGTCCTGTCGGCTGACCGCATCCTGGTGCTGGACGACGGAAAGATCGTCGACGTGGGCGCCCACGACGAGCTCCTGGCCCGGTGCGGCATCTATCAGGAGATCTACCAGTCTCAGCAGGAAGGGGTGCAGGAATAATGGCACAGCAGCACGGCAGAGGGCACGGCGCCCGGGGGGGCTTCCAGAAGCCCAAGGACCTGGGCAGGACCGTGGCCCGGCTCATGGGCTATCTGACCCAAAAGAAATGGCCCCTTCTCATCGTCCTGGCCTGCCTTCTGGGGTCGGTCCTCACCAACATCGCCGGCTCCAGCTATATCAACCTGGTCATCATCAACAACATCGCCGGGGGGGTCTACGCCTCCCCCGCCGGCTTGGCCGCCGATGTGGGTAAGCTCCTGGCCATCTATGCCGTGGGCTGGGTGTGTACCTACGCCCAGTCGGGCATCATGGTCCAGCTGGCCCAGCGGGGGACCAACCGCCTGCGCAGGGAGCTCTTTGACCACATGCAGACCCTCCCCCTCTCCTATTTTGACAGGCACACCCACGGCGAGCTCATGAGCCGCTTCACCAACGACGCCGACAACGTCCAGATGGCCCTGGAGCAGAGCGTGGTCTCCCTTCTCTCCAGCGTGCTCATGTTCACGGGCACCGTACTGGTCATGCTGGTGGTGAGCCCCCTCCTCTTCCTGGTGTCGGCCCTCACCCTGGGGGCCACCTTCCTGGTCTTCAAGGTCTTCGGCGGCCGGTCCCGGCGCTACTACCAGAAGCAGCAGGCCGACCTGGGCGCGGTGAACGGCAACATCCAGGAGACCATCGAGGGGCTGAAGGTCATCAAAGCCTTCACCCACGAGGGGGCGGCCAAGGACCTCTTTGCCACGCTCAATGAGAGCTACCGCGCCTCGGCCACGGCGGCCAACTTCTACTCCACCGCCATCATGCCCATCGCCATGAACATCATGAACATCGGCTACGCCCTCACCGCCGCCTTCGGCGGCGTCCTCTCCATCGTCATGGGTCTGCCCCTGGGCTCCTTCACCCTCTACCTCAACTACTGCCGCCAGGTGGGCCAGCCCATGAACCAGATCTCCCAGCAGCTCACCACCATCCTCTCCGCCCTGGCCGGCGCTGAGCGGATCTTCGAGTGCATGGATGAAAAGAGCGAGGTGGACGAGGGCTTCGTCACCCTGGTCCCCGTGGTCCGGGACGGGCAGGGCCGCATGGCCCCCGCCCCCGAGGGGGCCCACGTCCACGAGTGGGCCTGGAAGGTGCCCGACAACGGGCGTTTCGTCCTCACCCGGGCGGTGAAGGACGAGACGGACGCCCTGACGGAGTGTCCCGAGGGGACCGAAGGGGCCATGTGGGCCTGGAAATACCCCCATGAGGACGACCCGGCCTGCGGCCTTCACCGCATCCGGGGGGACGTCCAGCGGGAAGCGGGCTATGTCCTGGCCCAGCTCACCGGCGCGGTGCGGCTGAAAAACGTGGATTTCTCCTATGTGCCGGAGAAACAGATCCTCCACGACGTCACCGTCTTCGCAAACCCCGGCCAGAAGATCGCCTTTGTGGGCTCCACCGGCGCGGGCAAGACCACCATCACCAACCTGGTCAACCGGTTCTATGAGATCCAGGACGGCGTCATCACCTACGGCGGCATCGACGTCAAGGCCATCAAGAAGGACGACCTGCGTCGGAGCCTGGGGGCGGTCCTCCAGGACACCCACCTCTTTACCGGCACCGTCATGGACAACATCCGGTATGGCCGGCTGGAGGCCAGCGACGCCGACTGTGTGGAGGCGGCCAAAATCGCCGGGGCCGACTCCTTCATCCGGCGGCTCCCCCAGGGCTACCAGACCATGGTCACCGGGGACGGGGCCAACCTGTCCCAGGGCCAGCGGCAGCTGCTGGGCATCGCCCGGGCCGCCGTGGCCGACCCCCCGGTGATGATTTTGGACGAGGCCACCTCCTCCATCGACACCCGGACCGAGCGCATCATCCAGAAGGGCATGGACGCCCTCATGGAGGGGCGGACCGTCTTCGTTATCGCCCACCGGCTGAGCACGGTGCGCAACTCCAACGCCATCATGGTGCTGGAGGGAGGGCGCATCATCGAGCGGGGCGACCACGACGACCTCATCGCCCAGAAGGGCCGGTACTACCAGCTCTATACCGGCGGCGCCGAGCTGGAATAAGGGGCCGGCGGGACCATGCCACGATGTGCAAGGGGCCGATGGGACATCGGCCCCTACGCCAACGCTGCGGTGGTTGTGTAGGGGCGGCATACATGCCGCCCGCCGCACCGATGGCACGCCACGCCTTGTGGGGCGCGGCTTCCCAGACGCGCCCAGATATGCTCCGTCATTCTGAGCCGCAGGCGAAGCATCCGTTGGCTCCCTCTTTGAGGGAGCTGTCAGCGAAGCTGACGGAGGGAGTCTTCCTGTCCCGGAACGGAACGGGAGAAACGGATGCTTCGCTCCCGTTCAGCATGACGGGGGGTGGGGACGGGCGCACACACAGACGCGTCCCACGGACCGCGCTGTGATCGGTGTGTAGGGGCCGATGTCCTCATCGGCCCGACGTTTCAGCCCGGCAATTTTTTTGCTGTGGGGCGCGGCTTCCCAGACGCGCCCAGATATGCTCCGTCATTCTGAGCCGCAGGCGAAGAATCCGTTGGCTCCCTCTTTGAGGGAGCTGTCAGCGAAGCTGACGGAGGGAGTCTTCCCGTCCCGGAACAGGACGGGGGAAACGGATGCTTCGCTTTGCTCAGCATGACGGGGGGTAGGGACGGGCGCACACACAGGCGCGTCCCACGGACCACGCTGTGATCGGTGTGTAGGGGCCGATGTCCTCATCGGCCCGACGTTTCAGCCCGGCAATTCTTTTGCTGTGGGGCTCGGCTTCCCAGACGCGCCCAGATATGCTCCGTCATTCTGAGCCGCAGGCGAAGCATCCGTTGGCTCCCTCTTTGAGGGAGCTGTCAGCGAAGCTGACGGAGGGAGTCTTCTTGTCCCGAAACGGAACGGGAGAAACGGATGCTTCGCTCCCGTTCAGCATGACGGGGGGTGGGGACAGGCGCACACAGGCGCAGCCATTGACTGTATCCGAAAGAAAAAAAGACCTTCTGTCTGTGGACAGAAGGTCTTTTTCGTTGCAGCACTCAGCCGTTGGTCTGCCGGAGCTCGGCCTCCCGGGTCCGGAGGAGCCGGGGGAAGCGCCAGAAGAAGAGGCTCCCGGTGACCAGGGCGGCCAGGACGTCGGCGGCGGGCTCGGCCAGGAAGACGGCCAGCACCTGGTTGCTGAGGAAATGGGGCAGGATGAGGATGAGGGGGATGAGGAGGATGATCTTCCGCAGCAGGGCCAGGAAGAGGGAGATCTTGGCCTGACCCAGGGCCACGAAGGTCTGCTGGCAGGCGTTCTGGACGCCCAGCATGAACATGCCGCCGGCGTAGACCCGCAGGGTCCACACGGCGATCTCCACCAGCTCGGGCTTGTCGTTGAACATGGCCACGAACACACCGGGGAAGAGCTCGATGGACAGACAGGCGAGGGTGCTGAAGGTGAGGGCGCAGACAAAGAGAAGGCGGAAGGCTTTCTTCACCCGGTCAATGTTCCCTGCGCCGTAGTTGTAGCCGATGATGGGCTGGGCGCCCTGGGAGAGGCCCTGGAAGAGGAGGTAGAAGACCTGCATGATGGAGGAGCAGATGGTCATGGCCCCCACCGCCGGGTCCCCGCCGTAGGTCTTGAGGGAGGAGTTGAAGGCGATGTTCACCAGGCTCTCGGTGGACTGCATGATGAAGGGGGAGATGCCCAGGGCCAGCACCGGGGCGAGGACCTTCCAGTCCAGGCGGGCGTAGCGGCGCTGGAGCCGCAGTCTGGTGCGCTTGCCCAGGAGGAAGGTGACCACCCACACCGCCGACACCGCCTGGGCGGTGATGGTGGCCAGGGCGGCCCCCCTCACCCCCATGCCGAAGCCGAAGATGAAGATGGGGTCCAGAATGATGTTGGTCACCGCCCCGATGAGGACGGTGGCCATGCCGATGGTGGAGAAGCCCTGGGCGGTGATGAAGCAGTTGAGCCCCAGGGAGAGCTCCACAAAGAGGGTGCCGGAGAGGTAGATGGAGAGGTAGTCCAGGGCGTAGCCAATGGTGTTGTCGGTGGCGCCGAAGAGGTAGAGCATGGGGGCCTTCACCAGCTGGAGGACCAGGGTAAAGACCAGGGAGAGGATGACCAGCAGAGTGGCGCAGCTGCCCAGGATGGCGCTGGCCCCCTCCTGGTCCCCGGAGCCCATGCGCACCACCGCCCGGGAGCCGCCCCCCACGCCCACCAGGGCAGAGAGGGCGGAGACGAACATGATGACGGGGAAACACACCCCCAGGCCGGTGAGGGCCAGGTCCCCCACCCCTTCGATGTGGCCGATATACATGCGGTCCACGATGTTGTAGAGGGCGTTGACCAGCTGGGCCGTCACCGTGGGGACGGCCAGCCGCACCAGCAGCTTCCCCACCGGGTCCCGACCCAGATCGTTTTCCCGTTTTACCTTGCGCACCGCGCAGCAGCTCCTTTCCGTGTCTCCCGCCACCGGCGGGTCAGTTGGGGTCCTCGTTTTCCAGGAAGTAGGTGGCCTCCATGTCGGCCACGCTCAGGGCGAAGGCCAGGGGGTATTGCTGGAACGCCTGGCCCACCAGGCGCTTGTCCTCCTCCCCGGAAAAGCCCATGTGCCACCGGATGGCCATGGCCTCCTCCCGCTTGAGCTTCATGAAGCCGGAGATGATGTAGACCGACTTCTCCCCGTGGCCGTAGGGCAGCTTGTCCTCATAATAAAAGGTGGGCACCGCCTGCCACTTGCCGTCGGGCCCCTTCACGTTCCGGGTGCCCTGGCGGTAGCAGCCCACTTTGCACAGGTCGTGGAGCAGGGCGGCCACCGCGATGCTCTCGGCGGGAACCTCCACCCCGTAGAGCTCCTGGACCCGCTCCCGGGCCAGGTACTCGGTGAGGCAGTGGTAGACGTTCAGGCTGTGCTCGCACAGGCCCCCCTCATAGGCCCCGTGATACCGGGCCGAGGCGGGGGCGGTGAAGAAGTCCGACTTGTGCTCCAGATAGTCCAGCAGGGCGTCGGCCCCCTCCCGCTGGATGTTGGCGGTGTAGATCTCGATGAATTCTTCCTTGGCGGACATAAGATACCTCCTGTATGCCTCACGCCGGGCCCAGGCCGGAGAGGGTCTGAGCGGCCACGGCGAAGAGGGGCAGAGTGATGACGGAGAGCAGGGTGGTGAGGGTGACCAGCCGGGCGGCGGCGGAGGTGTCCCGGCCGAAACGCTGGGCCAGCATGCCGGTGGCCCCGGCGGTGGGCACGGCGCACAGAATGACGCAGGCGCAGTAGGACATGGGATCTAAGTGGAAGGGCAGGAGCAGCGCCAGGGGGATGAGGGGGGCGGCCAGCAGCCGCAGAAAGGCGGCCAGATAGAGCTTCCGGTCAGTGAAGACGGCCTTCAGGGGGCTCCCCGCCATCTGGGCCCCCAGCACCACCATGGGGATGGGGGTGTTGAGGTCGGCCAGGAAGCTGATGGCGTTGTTGACGGTGGCGGGGAGGTGGAGCTGGCCTGGGACGGGCTGCCACCAGCCGGTGAGAAAGAGGGTGAGTCCCACCGCCGTGCCCACGGTGGCCGGGTTCACCAGCACCGCCCGCAGGCCCACCTTCCCCCCCATGGTCTTGAGCCCCTGGGTCCACAGCAGCAGATTGAAGGCCACCGCCGACACCGTGCCGAAGATGGCGGCCTCCGGCCCCAGCACCGAGATGACCAGGGGCAGGCCCATGAAGCCGTTGTTGCCATAGGCCGAGCCGAAGCGCAGGGGCGCCTGCCGGTCAGGGGCCTCCCGGCGGAAGAAGGGCTGGGCGATCAAAATGCCCAGCAGGGTGCAGACGGCATAGGCAGCAAAAAAGCCCAGAAGGATGTGGAGCAGCTCGGGGGTCCGCTCCGTCTCAAAGGAGCGGATCATGACGCAGGGGGTGACCACATAGAGGGCCAGGGTGGACATCTGGGAGACGCCGTCCGGACGGAGGAGCCCCAGCTTGGCCAGCACAAAGCCGACCCCGATCAATAAAAACAGGGTGACCACCTGACTGGCCACCACGAGAAAGTTTCCAATGAGCTCCATCTGTCCGGTCCCCCGCTTTTTTCACATAGAGGATATTATATCGGATGGGAGGTCCCCTGTAAAGGGCGGCGAGGTTGACAAGATCCCGAAAAGTGGCATATACTGGACCTGCCTTTACAACCCATTGACGAGAAAGGACGGCGGCTCATGACACCCGAACAAATGCGGCGCAGCGGCTATCTGCGCATTTTCACCTCCTATTACAAGCCACACCTGGCCATTTTCCTCCTGGACATGGTCTGCGCCCTGGGCATCTGCCTGGTGGACCTCCTCTTCCCGGCGGTGACCCGTCAGGTGCTGGAGACCACCCTTCCCCAGGGGCTCTACCGCACCTTCTTCCTGGTGATGGCCGCCCTGCTGGCGGCCTACCTCCTCAAGGGGGTCTTCACCTATGTGGTCACCTACTGGGGCCATCTGCTGGGGGTGCGCATCGAGGCCGACATCCGCTCCGACCTCTTTTCCCACATGCAGGACCTCTCCTTCTCCTTCTATGACAAGAACCGCACCGGCCAGCTCATGAGCCGGGTCACCGGCGACCTCTTTGAGATCACCGAGCTTGCCCACCACGGCCCCGAGGACCTCTTCATCTCCTCGGTGACCCTGCTGGGGGCCTTCGCCGTCATGCTCTCCATCCGCTGGCAGCTGGCCCTCATCGTCTTCGCGGTGGTGCCCCTCTTCCTCCTCTTCACCATCTTCCAGCGCCGGCGCATGGCGGCCGCCTCCCTGGAGGTGAAGAAGAAGCTCTCCGGCATCAATGGGGAGCTGGAATCCTCCCTCTCCGGCATGCGCACCGCCAAAGCCTTCGCCAACGAGGGGGCCGAGATCGCCAAGTTTGAAAGCTCCAACGACCAGTTCCGCGGCGCCAAGCGGGGCTATTATCAGACCATGGCCATCTACCACTCCGGCATGGAGCTGGCCATGGGCATCATGCCGGTGCTGGTCATCGCCGCCGGCGGCTTCTTCCTCATGCAGGGGAGCATGGACTACATTGATATCCTCACCTTCTCCCTCTATGTGACCACCTTCATCACCCCCATCCGCAAGCTCTCCGCCTTCGTGGAGCAGTTCATGCAGGGCATGGCCGGCTTCAAGCGCTTCGTGGAGCTCATGCGCCTGGAGCCGGAGATCACCGACGCCCCCGACGCCCAGAGTGTGGAGCGCGTCGACGGCGACATCCGGGTGGAGGACGTCACCTTCCGCTATGAGCCTGACGGCGAGGATGTTCTCTCCCACGTCTCCCTCCACATCAAGCCCGGGGAGACGGTGGCGGTGGTGGGCCCCTCCGGCGGGGGCAAGTCCACCCTGTGCCAGCTCATCCCCCGGTTCTACGACGTCACGGAAGGGCGCATCACCATCGACGGCTGCGACGTCCGGGACCTGAAGCAGCACGACCTGCGCTCGCACATCGGCATCGTGCAGCAGGACGTCTTCCTCTTCGCCGGGACCATCTACGACAACATCGCCTATGGCCGCCCCGACGCCACCGCCGAGGAGGTGACCGCCGCCGCCAAAAAGGCGGAGATCTACGACGACATCATGGAGATGCCCGACGGCTTCCAGACCTATGTGGGGGAGCGGGGGGTCATGCTCTCCGGCGGCCAGAAGCAGCGGGTGAGCATTGCCCGCATCTTCCTCAAGGACCCTGCCATCCTCATCCTGGACGAGGCCACCTCCGCCCTGGACTCGGTGACCGAGCACAAGATCCAGTCGGCCTTTGACGAGCTGGCCAAGGGCCGCACTACCCTCATCATCGCCCACCGGCTCTCCACCATCCGCTCCGCCGGGCGGATCATCGTCATCGACGACAACCACATCGCCGAGGAGGGCAGCCACCAGGCCCTCCTGGACCAAAACGGGGCCTACGCCGACCTCTGGCGGGCCCAGCAGTCGGTCTCGTCGTCCTCGTAAAGTCCGTCTCCCCTAGGGGGAAGGCATTTTTGGCTCCCTCTTCGAGGGAGCTGTCAGCGAAACTGACTGAGGGAGTTGCCGCCCAGGCCGGGCGCACACCCAGGTGCGCCCCTGCGGGCCACGGCATCCTGTTTTTTCCCGCCCGTCATTCTGAGGCGAAGCCGAAGAATCCGTATTCCCATCCCCAGCGCTGGGGGAAAAGGCAGGAGAAACGGGTCCTTCGCTCCGCTCAGGACGACGCGGGGACAGGGGCAGCCTGCGGACCACGCTGTTCCATCTCTCTACAATAAAAAGGAGCATCCTCATGGCAGAAGAAAAGACCAACGTCATGCGCATCCTGGATCAAAAGAAGATCCCCTACACCCCCCACAGCTACCCCCACGGCGCGGGGGAAGCGGTGGACGGGGCCACGGTGGCCGCCCTCATTGGCCGGGACCCGGGGGAGGTCTTCAAGACCCTGGTGACCCGTGGGGCCTCCAAGGCAAATTATGTCTTCGTGGTGCCGGTCCTGGCCGAACTGGACCTGAAAAAGGCGGCCAGGACCGTGGGGGAGAAGTCCATCGAGCTCATCCACGTCAAGGAGCTCACCCCCCTCACCGGCTATGTCCGGGGGGGCTGCTCCCCCATCGGCATGAAAAAGCGGCTCAAAACGGTGGTGGATGCCTCCGCCCGGGACCGGGCCGCCATCCTGGTGAGCGCCGGGAAGATCGGCGCTCAGGTGGAGCTCTCCCCCGACGCCCTGGCGGGGCTCATCGGCGGCTCCTTTGCCGACGTGGTGAAGGCCCATGAATAAGACCGAGCTCCTCACCAAACTCTCCGCCGACGCCGACGAGCGGCTGGTCCTGGCCCGGGTCATGGACAAGCTGGAGCTGGCCCGGAACCGCTCCGTCCCCGCCCACACCTTTTTCCTCACCCTGGCCCAGCAGGAGGCGGCGGAGCGTCTCATCGCCGCCTGCGGCCACCCCGCCCATCTCTTCTGGGGCGGCTGGGAAAATGCCGAGCGGAAGCTCATCGCCTTTCTCCCCGACTGGATGGAGCCGGAGGACTTCACGTCCGGCGAGGAGGCCCCCATCGCCGCCCTCACCCTCACCCCCTCCGGGGGCGACGGGGCAAAGCTGACCCACCGGGACTACCTGGGGTCCATTCTGGGCCTGGGCCTTACCCGGGAGAAGATCGGCGACCTGCTGGTGGGGGACGGGGTCTGTCAGGTCCTCCTCCTGCGGGAGGTGGAGCACGTCCTTCTCACCCAATTAGACCAGGTGGGCCGGGCCCGGGTGAAGGTGACGGCCTGCCCCCTGGACCAGCTGCGTCCACCGGAGCAGAAGGTGAAGCTCATCCGGGACACGGTGGCCGCCCTGCGGCTGGACGCGGTGGCCTCCACCGGCTTCTCCCTCTCCCGGAGCAAGATGGCCGCCCTCATCTCCTCCAAAAAGCTCACCCTCAATGGCCGGGAGTGCGACAAGCCCGACCGGCTGGTGGAGGCCGGGGACGTGCTCACCTGCCGGGGCCTGGGCAAGTGCGTGCTCACGGAGGTGTCCGGCACGTCCAAAAAGGGCCGCATCATGATCGTCATGGAACGCTATCTGTAAAAGGAGGACTGCCCCATGGAGCAGCATAAGATCGACCGCATCAACGAACTGGCCCGGAAGGCCAAGGCCGACGGCCTCACCCTGGAGGAGGAGGCCGAGCGGGAGGGTTTAAGGGCCGAGTACCGGGCCTCCATCCGGGCGTACCTCACCGCCCACCTGGATAACACCTATATCGTGGACGAAAAGGGCAACAAGACCAAGCTGAAGAAAAAGGACCCAAAAGAGCTTTGATCTTTTGGGCGCTGTGGGGGATGCCGGACACGGAGAGCAAGACAAACTCCTCCCCACTGCCCCACCCTCATCCGGCCCTACGGGCCACCTTCCCCCTTCCAGGGGGAAGGTTTTGCGTGTTGCACGTTCCAGACCTTCCCCCCTCAGGGGGGAAGGTGGCGGCGTCAGCCGCCGGATGAGGGGAAACCTTGGGTGTGCTCCGGCGCGCCAAATCACCTCCCAGCGCGGGCCTAGGCCAGGTGGCCGCCATATGTGGCGGTTCTGCATATCTGTAACCGTGTGGTCCGTAGGGGCGCACCTGTGTGTGCGCCCGCGGACCTTCCCCCTTCCAGGGGGAAGGTGGCATGGCCAAAGGCCATGACGGATGAGGGTGGGCCGGAGGTTGTACCCTGGCCGATACACAGGTCGGCCCCTATGGGATATCACCGCGTCATGCTGAGCGAAGCATCCATTCTCCCCGCCCTTTTGCGTCATGGAACGGGCTCCCTCCGTCCGCTTCGCTGACAGCTCCCTCAAAGAGGGAGGCAACGGATTCTTCGGCCTGCGCCCTCAGAATGACGGGGGGACGCCATCGGCTCGCCGGGTATGGCGGTCTTGCATATCTGTAACCGTGTAGCCCGTAGGGGCGCACCTGTGTGTGCGCCCGCGGACCTTCCCCCTTCCAGGGGGAAGGTGGCATGGCCATAGGCCATGACGGATGAGGGTGGGCCGGAGGTTGTACCCTGGCCGATACACAGGTCGGCCCCTATGGGATATCACTGCGTCATGCTGAGCGAAGGGAAGCATCCGTTCTCCCCGCCCTTTTGCGTCATGGAACGGGCTCCCTCCGTCCGCTTCGCTGACAGCTCCCTCAAAGAGGGAGGCAACGGATTCTTCGGCCTGCGGCCTCAGAATGACGGGGGGACGCCATCGGTCCGCCGGGTATGGCGGCCCTGTATCCCAACTCCAGCCCTCTCGTCCCCTGTGAAAGGAGTGCTCTGGTATGAAGGTCACCGCGCTGATCGAAAACACCGCCCCCGACGCCGCCCTGCGCTGTGAGCACGGCCTGTCCCTCTGCATCGAGCACGAGGGATGGCGCTGTCTGCTGGACGCCGGGGCCTCCCCCGCCCTGCTGGACAATGCCGCCGCCCTGGGGATAGACCTGTCCGCCGTCGACGCCGCCGTCCTCTCCCACGGCCACTACGACCACTCCGGCGGCTTTGCCGCCTTCCTGGACGGCAATGACCGCGCCCCTCTCTACCTCCGTCCCCAGGCGGCGGAGCCGAGCTGGCGGGTCCGGAAGGACGGGGAGCGGAAGTACCTGGGGGTGCCGCCGGAACTGCTGGAGCGGCGGGACCGGCTGCGCTTCGTCACCGGACCGGGCGAGATCCACCCCGGCGTGTGGCTCCTCCCCCACACCGTCCCCGGCCTGGAAAAGCGGGGGGAGAAGGTGGCCATGTACCGCCAGGGCCCCGACGGCCTCCATCCCGACGACTTCGCCCACGAGCAGACCCTGGTGGTCCTCCATGGGACGGAGCTGGCCATCTTCAGCAGCTGTTCCCACGCCGGGGCGGATACCGTGGTGGAGGAGGTCCAGGCCGCCTTTCCCGGGAAAACCGTCCGGGCCTTCTTCGGCGGCTTCCACCTGATGGGGGCCGGCGGCGCGGCCACCCTTGGGGTGCGGCCCGAGGCCGCCCGGGCCCTGGGGGAACGGCTCCTGTCCCTTACTGTGGCCGAGGTCTGGACCGGCCACTGCACCGGCCTGCCCGCCTTCGACCTGCTGCGCCGCATCCTGGCCGAACGGCTCCACTACCTCTCCGCCGGGACCGTGGTCCGGCTGTGGGAGCCCACCCCGTAAGGCGGGGGCGGGGACACAAGAAGAACGTAAGAATTTTCCGCCCTCTTTCTTAAGAAAATTGTGGTATGGTTTCCTCCGACCAAAAAAGGAGGGGTACCATGCCTGCTTTGCGCCCGGAGCGGAGCCGCGTCCGCGCCAGCTCTGAGACCATCCCCGGCTTTTTTGCCCGGGGACTCAACTACTACAAGCTCTTCTGGGTCTTTTTCCTGTGCGCCTTTCTGGGCGCCCTGGTGGAGACCCTCTTCATGCTCCTCACCAAGGGGGAGCTCCAGAACCGCAGCGGCGTGCTCTACGGCCAGTTCTCCCTGGTGTGGGGGCTGGGGGCGGTGCTGTTCACGGTGTGCTTCCACCGGCTGACCGGACAGCGGGACCTGGTGATCTTCCTGGCGGGTACCCTGGTGGGCGGGGCCTATGAGTACCTGTGCTCCTGGGTCCAGGAGCTGCTGTTCGGGGCCTGCTTCTGGGATTACAGCCACATCCCCCTCAACATCAATGGGCGGGTGAGTCTGCTCTACGCCATGTTCTGGGGGGTGGCCGCAGTGGTGTGGGTCAAGGACCTCTACCCCAGGGTGTGTACCCTCATCGGCTGCCTGCCCAACCGGATCGGTAAGCCCCTCACCTGGGTCCTTACGGTGCTCATGGCCTGCAATATCCTCCTCTCGGCCGCCGCCCTCATCCGTTGGGAGCAGCGGCAGCTGGGCCTGCCCCCGGAAAACGCCTTCGCCTGCATGCTGGACCGCCGTTACCCGGATGAGCGCATGTACCAGAGCTACTCCACCCTCACCTTCGTGGGGGATGGGGAGCCCCGCCCGTGACCGCCCCCCGCAGGCCCCAAAAAAGAAAGTACGGATGCCGCCGTGGTCCTCTGGTTGCCACGGCGGTCTTTTTTTGGTATAATACACTGATATGTTTTTGATTTTTCTGAGGGTAGAGAGGTAGGACATGGACAATATTATACTCATCGGCATGCCCGGCGCGGGCAAGAGCACCGTGGGCGTGCTTCTGGCCAAGACCCTGGGCTATGCGTTTTTGGATACGGACCTGGTGATCCAGGAGCGGGAGGGGCATCTCCTCCAGGACCTGGTGGACGGGCTGGGGGTGGAGACCTTCCTGGACCGGGAGGCCGACGCCGTCTGCGCCATGGACTGTGACCGCACGGTGATCGCCACGGGGGGGAGCGTGGTGTGCCGGGACCGGGGCATGGAGCGCCTGAAAACCATGGGCCGCATCATCTATCTGCATCTGCCGCTTGAGGAGCTGGAGCGCAGGCTCCACAACATCAGCACCCGGGGCATCGCCATGGCCCCGGGCGAGACCCTGGCCCACATCTACGACCACCGGGCCCCCCTCTACCAGCGGTACGCCGACTGCACCGTGAAGGTGGGGCGGCAGACCCTGGAGGAGACGGTGGCGCAGGTGCTGCGCGCCCTCAGATAGGGCAGTCTCGCATACGCAAGCGTATGCGCGAAGGAACCCCAGCCTTCTGCCTGTAAAGGCCATGAAACGCGTATTTTATGTACGCGGGAACAAAAAACGAAGAGAAGGAACGACAACCATATGGATTTTAAGGAATTAGGGCTCATCTCCCCCATTCTGAAGGCCCTCGCCGCCCAGGGCTACGACCAGCCCACCCCCATCCAGCGCCAGGCCATCCCCCCCGCCCTGAAGGGCCGGGACGTGCTGGGCTGCGCCCAGACCGGCACGGGTAAGACCTGTGCCTTTGCCGCCCCCATCCTCCAGCGGCTCAACGCCGACGTGGTGGTGGGCCCCCGCTATATCCGCTCCCTCATCCTCACCCCCACCCGGGAGCTGGCCCTCCAGATCCAGGAGTCCTTTGCCGCCTATGGCCGGAACCTGCCCCTGCGCTCCGCCGTCATCTTCGGCGGGGTGGGGCAGCAGCCCCAGGTGGAGAAGCTGAAAAAGGGCGTGGATATCCTGGTGGCCACCCCGGGCCGGCTCCTGGACCTCCAGGGCCAGGGCCTTCTGGACCTGAGCCGGGTGGAGATCTTCGTCCTGGACGAGGCCGACCGCATGCTGGACATGGGCTTCATCCACGACGTCCGCCGGGTCTTGAAGCTCCTCCCCGAGAAGAAGCAGACCCTCTTCTTCTCGGCCACCATGCCCCCCGAGGTCATGGAACTGGTGGATGCCCTCCTCCACGACCCCGCCAAGGTGGCGGTGGACCCGGTCTCCTCCCCGGTGGAGGTCATCGACCAGAAGGTGTGCTTTGTGGACAAGGGGAACAAGTCCAGGCTCCTGGCCTGGCTGATGGACACCCTGGCGGTGAAGAGCGCCCTGGTCTTCACCCGCACCAAACACGGGGCCAACAAGGTGGCCGCCGACCTCACCAAGGCGGGCATCTCCGCCGCCGCCATCCACGGCAACAAGTCCCAGACCGCCCGGCAGCAGGCCCTTGCCGACTTCAAGGCGGGGCGGGTGAAGTGCCTGGTGGCCACCGACATCGCCGCCCGGGGCATCGACATCGAGGAGCTCTCCTACGTCTTCAACTACAACCTGCCCGAGGTGCCCGAGACCTACGTCCACCGCATCGGACGCACCGGACGGGCCGGCCGGGGCGGCACCGCCGTCTCCTTCTGCGACTTTGCGGAGAAGGAATACCTCAAGGGGGTGGAAAAGCTCATCGGGCGGTCCATTCCGGTGCTGGCCGGCCACCCCTGGCCCATGGAGGTCTTTGAGGTGACCAAGGATGCCAAGGGCCGCACGGTGAACGCCGAGGACGCCGAGGCCCGGGCCGCCGCCAGGGAGCGCCGCCGGGCCCGTGATGCCGCCAGTCAGGAGAAAAAGGGGCAGAAGGCATCCCCCCAGCCCGCCCCGGAGCCCGCCCCCGCCCCCAGGAAGAAGCGGGAGCCCCGCTGGAAGAAGGCGGAGGGGCCCGGCGTGCTGGACGCGGTGCTCCCCGAGCGGAGCGCCGGCCCGGAGCAGGGGGAGTACCGGGACTTCCACCGGCCCGACCCCCTGTCCTCTGACCGCATCATGGACGCCACCGCCCGGCTGCTGGCCCCCCGGAAGGCCCCGGTGAAGCCGGAGCCTGTGAAGGCGGAGGAAGGGGAGAACCGCTCTCGCCGCCGGAAGAAGAAAAAGAAGGGGGCCCAGGCGGAACCCCAGAGCCAGGCGGAGCGGAAGGTCCGGGAGGCCCAGCCGCCCAAGGCGGCCCCGGCCCCCAAGGCCCAGTCCAAGCGCCGCCATGACCGGGGCCGCGGACCCCGGGGAGGCCGGCCCGCGATGCCCATGAAGAGCGGCGCGGTGAAGGACTCCACCGAGCAGCCCAGTCTCATGAAGCCCTATTATATCGAGCACGACTGAGACCCTCGTCATTTTGAGGTATTTTTCCTGTCATTCTGAGGCGGAGCCGAAGAATCCGTTGGCGCCCTCTTTAGAGGGAGCTGTCGCCGCAGGCGACTGAGGGAGTGGCAGGGTACAAACCACGCCACTGGGCCGATGGGGGCATCGGCTCCTGGATGGTGCGCCACGACCTCCCCTTTCCTGTCATTCTGAGGCCGCAGGCCGAAGAATCCGTCCCCCGGCCCCTGACGGCGGAAAAGGGACGGGGAAAACGGATGCTTCGCTTTGCTCAGCATGACGCCGTGATATCCCGTAGGGGCCGACCTGTGTGTCGGCCCGGATGCATCCCCCGGCCCACCCTCATCCGTCATTTGCTTCGCAAATGCCACCTTCCCCCTGGGAGGGGGAAGGTCATCCTGGGTCCGGCGTTTCCCCTCATCCGTCTGGCCTTCGGCCAGCTATCTTCCCCCAGGGGAAGGCAGTTTTGGCGCGGGGCGTGCCGGGTCGTCGCGCCCCACAAAACAGGGATATGACCGATTCCCCACCGTAGGGGCCGACCTGTGTGTCGGCCCGGGTGCATGATGGGGGGGCGCACCCTCATCCGGCGGCTGACGCCGCCATCTCCCCCCTAAAAAATCCCCACAAAAAGGAGCGCCGACCCAGCCATGGACTATTTCGCAGGAGAATATGACATCGCCGTCATCGGCGCAGGCCACGCGGGCATCGAGGCCGCCCTGGCCGCCGCCCGGCTGGGGCTGAAGACCCTGTGCTTCACGGTGAATCTGGACGCGGTGGGCAACATGCCCTGCAACCCGGCCATCGGCGGCACCGGCAAGGGCCACCTGGTCCGGGAGCTGGACGCCCTGGGCGGCGAGATGGCCAGATGTGCCGACCGGGCCTGCATCCAGTACCGGCTGCTCAACAAGGGCAAGGGCCCCGCCGTGTGGTCCCTCCGGGCCCAGGCAGACCGCCGGGAGTACCAGAAGCTCATGAAGCACACCCTGGAGCGGCAGGAGAACCTGTGGGTGAAACAGGCCGAGGTGGTGGACGTCCTCACCGACGAGACGGGGGCGGTCTCCGGCGTCAAAACGGCCACCGGCGCGATCTATCATGTGAAGGCCGCCGTGGTATGTACCGGCACCCACCTGGGGGGCCGCACCATCGTGGGTGAGGTCACCCGGGACGCCGGTCCCGACGGCCTGGCCGCCGCCCTCCCCCTCACCGAGAGCCTCCGAAAGCTGGGGGTGAGCCTGCGCCGCTTCAAGACGGGGACGCCCCCCAGGGTCAACCGCCGCAGCGTGGATTTTTCCAAAATGGAGCTCCAGCCCGGCGACGAGACGGTGGTCCCCTTCTCCTTCGAGACGGAGAAGCCGCCGGAAAACCGGGCGGTGTGCTACCTCACCTATACCAACGAGCGCACCCACGACGTCATCCGCCGGAATTTGGACCGTTCCCCCCTCTTCTCCGGGGTCATCGAGGGGGTGGGGCCCAGGTACTGCCCCTCCATCGAGGATAAGGTGGTCCGCTTTGCCGACAAGCCCCGGCACCAGCTCTTCGTCGAGCCCATGGGTCTGGACACGGAGGAGCTCTACATCCAGGGCTTCTCCTCCTCCCTCCCCGAGGAGGTCCAGGTGGAGATGCTCCACACCATCCCCGGCCTGGAGCAGGCCGAGATGACCCGGTGCGCCTACGCCATCGAGTACGACTGCTGCGACCCCACCGAGCTCTACCCCACCCTGGAGCACATCCGGGTCCCGGGGCTCTACGGGGCGGGGCAGTTCAACGGCTCCTCGGGCTATGAGGAGGCCGCCGTCCAGGGCCTTGTGGCGGGGGTGAACGCCGCCCTCAAGCTGCTGGGCCGGCCCCCCATGGTGCTCACCCGGGACCAGGGGTACATCGGCGTGCTCATCGACGATCTGGTGACCAAGGGCGCCAATGAGCCCTACCGTATGATGACCTCCCGGACGGAGTACCGGCTCCTCTGCCGCCAGGACAACGCCGACCAGCGGCTGTGCCCGGTGGGCCATGAGATCGGCCTGGTCTCTGACGAGCGGTACCGGAAGGTGCTGGAGAAGTACGCCGCCGTGGGCAAAGAGGTCAAGCGGCTCCTGAGCACGGGGGTGGCCCCCTCTCCCATGCTCGATGCCATGCTCACAGAGCGGGGGGAGTCTCCCGCCCGGGACGGGGCAAGGCTGGCCGATCTGCTGCGGCGGCCACGGGTGGGCTATGCCGACCTCTCCCCCTTCGACCCCAACCGGCCCGACCTGCGGTTGGAGGTCACCGAGCAGGTGGAGATCGCCCTCAAGTACGAGGGGTACATCGCCCGGCAGCAGCGGCAGGTGGAGGAGATGCGCAAGCTGGAGACCCGTCCCCTGCCCCCGGACCTCAATTATATGGACATCTCAGTCCTCCGGCTGGAGGCCCGGCAGAAGCTCCAGGCCATCCGGCCCATGAGCCTGGGACAGGCGTCCCGCATCTCCGGCGTCAGCCCCGCCGATATCGCCGCGCTGATGATCTGGCTGGAGCACCGGAGCCAGTGAAAGAAAAGCAAATAGAGCGGTGCTGACGCCGGAGGGGCCCCGCGAAGTGGGGCTGGTGGGGGTGGCCGGGGCGGTGGAGCACACCTCACCCCCGTCATTCTGAGGCCGCAGGCCGAAGAATCCGTATTCCCGGTTCCTGGTTTTTCGGAAAAGACGAGAGAGACGGATTCTTCGCTTCGCTCAGAATGACGTGAGAAAATGGCGCGGGCGCGCCGAGTCGTCGCGCCCCGCACAAAAGTGGTGCAGCCCCCCCAAAAAAACCTTCCCCCTGAGAGGGGGGGCTGGCTCCCTCCTTGAGGGAGCTGTCAGCGAAGCTGACTGAGGGAGTTTTCCCGTTACGGAACAGGGCGGGGAAACGGATGCTTCGCTGACGCTCAGCATGACACAGGAGAGGGTTGGGCGCACACACAGGTGCGCCCCTACGTCGTCGGGCCAAAGTTCGCCCCATGACCTTCTCCCTTTCAGGGGGAAGGTGCCCCGCAGGGGCGGATGAGGGTGGGCGGGAGCGCAGAAACCAGGTGCTCCAATGACCTGCGCCCCCTCATCCGTCATTTGCTCCGCAAATGCCACCTTCCCCCCTAAGAGGGGAAGGTTTACGGGCGCATTCCTCACCCGCCCCTCATCCCCCCTGATTGGAGGTACCTATGAAGCCAAAACTGATCCTGGGCCTGTCCGGCGGCGTGGACTCCGCCGTATCCGCCGCCCTGCTCCGGGAGACCTATGACGTCCGCTGTGTCTTCCTGGACATCGGCCTGGGGGGCGGCGAGGAGGCCGGGGCGCTGGCCGACAGCCTGTCCCTCCCCTTCCAAACGGTGGACATCCGGGAGAAGCTGGAGCACTTTGTCTGCGCCGACTTCCACCGGGAGTACCTGGCGGGCCGGACCCCCCTCCCCTGCGCCCGGTGCAACCCTCTGGTGAAATTCCCCGCCCTCATGGAGGCGGCCGAGGCGGAGGGGGCCCGGTTTGTGGCCACCGGCCACTACGCCCGGGTGACCGCCGGCCCCGACGGGCGGGTGCTGCTGCGCAAGGGCCAGCCGGCCAACGACCAGTCCTACATGCTCTCCCGGCTGACCCAGACCATCCTCTGCCGGGCGGTCTTCCCTCTGGGCCCCTATGAGAAGACCCAGGTCCGGGCCATGGCGGCTGAGCTGGGCCTGGCGGCGGCGAAGAAGCCCGACTCCATGGAGATCTGCTTCATCCCAGATGGGGACTACGCCGCCTGGCTGGACCGCCGGGGCGGGACCCCGCCGCCGGGGGATTTCATTGACCGGGACGGCAGGGTACTGGGCCGGCACAAGGGCTACCACCACTACACCATCGGCCAGGGCCGGGGCCTGGGGGTGTCCGGCCCCCACCGGTACTTCGTCACGGCCATCGACCCCGTCCGCAACACCGTCACCCTCTCCGACGGCAGCGACCTCATGGCCCGGCGGGTGGTCTGCGCCCGCCCCAACTGGATCGCCGTGGACGGGCTGGACGGCCCCAGACCGGTCACCGTGCGGCTGCGCCACTCCCGGACGGAGCAGCCCGCAGAGATTCTCCCCGGCCCCAACGGACAGGTGGAGGTCCGGCTGACCGAGCCCGCCCGGGCGCCCACACCGGGCCAGCTGGCCGTCTTCTACGACGGCGACGTGGTGGTGGGCAGCGCCTGGATCGAAAGGAGCGAAGGGGTATGGAGCTGAAACAGATCAAGGGGGATACCTGGTGCCTGGAGGGGGCGGAGCTCATCCCTCTGGTGCGTTTGCCGGGGGACAAGTGCGTGCTGCTGGACAGCGGCCACGCCTTCGAGGGGCCGGCCCTCACCGCCGCCCTGGAGGGGGCGGGCCTGACGCCGGTGGGGGTCTTCTGTTCCCACGCCCACGTGGACCACGCCGGCAACAACCACTACCTGCGCCGGCGGTACGGGACCAGGATCTGTCTGCCCCTGTGGGAGGCCGCCCTCAGCGCCAGCCTCACCATGTATAAGGCGGTCTACAACGCCTTCACCCCCCGGAGCCTGGAGGCCAGGAACGGCCATCTGCTGGGGCCGGTGGACGAGACGGCGGGCACCCGGGACGGGACCGTGGAGTTCTGCTCGGTGCCCCTCCAGGTGGTCCACACCCCCGGCCACACCCCGGACCACATCTGCACCATCACCCCGGACGGGGTGCTCTATGTGGCCGACGCCCTCATGGCGGGGGAGGTGCTGGCGGGGGCCAGGCTGCCCTACCACACCCTCCACGAGGAGGCCCGGCGGAGCATGGAGAAGCTGCGCCAGACCCCCTGCGCCCTGTGCGCCGTGGCCCACCAGGGGGTGACGGAGGACCTGCCCGGCCTGGTGGAGGCCAATCTGGCCGCCCTGGACCGGCTCAATGAGGACCTGCTCTCCCTGGCGGCGGAGCCGGTGAGCATGGACCAGCTGTGCCTGGCCTACTACCGCAAGAAGCAGCTGCTCACCACCCATGTGGAAAAGGCCGCCCTCTACGCCCGGAACATCCACGCCATGTCGGAGTATCTGGTGGACATGGGGCGCATGGAGATCCAGGTCCGGGAGGGTCTGCGGTATTTTGTCCGCACCTGAGCCCTTTTGGCATCCTGAGCGCTCCCCTTTGTCATCCTGAGCACTCCCCTTTGTCATCCTGAGCGCAGCGAAGGATCCGTCTCTCCCGTCTTTTCGGGCCGGGTCAGGGGATGCGGATTCTTCGGCTCCGCCTCAGAATGACGGGGAATAGGGTGTGGTGCTGTTCTGTTCCCCCCCTCAGTCCGGCTCCGCCGGACAGCTCCCCCGTCAAGGGGGAGCTATGCAGGCGAGCGCATGATCAGGGGCCCGCGCAACACAAAAAAAGACCTTCCGTCTGTAATGAACTGCCCCAGATTATGCGGACAGCACAAAAAAGAGCCCCTCGGAGGAAATATAGAGTCAGTCACATAAACACAACAGCCGCAGCCGACGAGC
>NZ_JAPFEA010000022.1 GCF_026169115.1 Intestinimonas sp.
CCTGCTTTTTTTGGGTTTATTGCTTCGTATTGGGCGTATGCCTCATTTACACCTAAAAAATCACCCCCGGAGGCGCGGCGCGCGGGGGGGCCAACCCCCCCCCGCGTCCACATCTCATTCCGTCTGGCTGCGGATTGGCGCACAAAGTTTATCACAGGCCATCCGTTCTGTCAATGTTGGAACTGTCTATACTTGGGAAAAACAGAGGTTCACGTTCTGGACTTGGGGGTCTCCTTCGCAGGCGCGGGAGCCTCGGCCTTGGGGGCGGGGGTCTCCTTCGCAGGCGCGGGGGCCTCGGCCTTGGGGGCGGGGGTCTCCTTCGCGGGCGCGGGCGTCTCCGCCTTGGGGGCGGGGGACTCCTTCGCAGGCGCGGGAGCCTCGGCCTTGGGGGCGGTAGTCTCCTTCACAGGCGCGGAAGCCTCAGCCTTGGGGGCGGGGGTCTCCTTTGCGGGCGCGGGCGTCTCCGCCTTGGTCTTGGCAGCCGCTTTCTTGGGGGCGGACTTCTTTTCCGCCTTGGGGGCCGACTTTTTGGCCGCCGGCTTCTTCTCGGCCTTGGGGGCTGCCTTCTTGACGGCGGCTTTCTTTACAGCCGCAGGTTTTTTCTCCTGGATGGGGTCGGCTTCCGGTTCAGCCTGGACAGAGGGCTCCGCCGCCGGGACCGGAGCTGCTTCCAGCGACGGCTCAATAGGGCGGGGGATACCGGTGATCTGGTAGTAGACGTCCTCATATTCCCGGGCAGGGCTGTTCCAGCTGAAGTCCTTTGTCATGGCGTTGTGCTGGAGGACGCGCCAGCCCTCCTTGTCGTTGTGGTAGAGACCCACAGCCTCGCCCAGCACCCACACCATATCCCGGGCGTTGATGTTGGCGAAGGTGAAGCCGGTGTCGCCGAAGACGCCGTGGGGGATGACGGTGTCTCTCAGACCGCCGGTCTCCCGGACCACGGGGATAGTGCCGTAGCGCATGGCGATGAGCTGGCTCAGGCCGCAGGGCTCGGCCAGGGAGGGCATGAGGAAGATATCGGCGCCGCCATAGATGGCGGTGGAGAGGGCGGCGGAGTACTGGAGCCGGGCGGCGAAGCGGCCGGGATACTGAGCCTGGGCCTGACGGAAAGCCTCCTCAAAGTTCCACTCGCCGGTACCCAGGACCACCATCTGGACGTTCATGCCCATGATGTCGTGGATGGCGTCGGCCACCAGCTCGAAGCCCTTGTGCTTGACCAGCCGGGAGACGCAGGCGATGATGGGCACGTTGGGGTCCTCCCGGAGGCCCACCGCCTGCTGGAGGGCCCGCTTGCAGGCGGCCTTGCCGCTCAGGTCGTCGGCGGTGAAGGGGGCGGCCAGACCGGCGCCGTTGGCGGGATCGTAGAGACCCACGTCCAGGCCGTTGAGGATGCCCCGCATCTTCCAGCGGTTGTCGGCCACCACGCCCTCCAGACCGTGGGCGTAGAAGGGGTACTGGAGCTCGTTGGCGTAGGTGGGGGAGACGGTGGTGACATAGTCGGCGGCGTAGATGGCCCCCTTCATCAGGTTCACGTCCCCGTGGAAGGCCAGCATGTGTTCGTTCATGTAGCCGGGGTGGAGGCCCAGCAGGTCCTGGATGATCTGGTCGCCATAGCGGCCCTGATACTCGATGTTGTGGATGGTGTAGACGCTCTTGGTCCCCCGGAGCTGCCAGATCCGCTCCCGCTCCTCCAGCAGGTAGATGGGGACCAGAGCGGTCTCCCAGTCGTTGCAGTGGAGAATGTCGGGGTGCCAGTCCAGGTGGGCCGGGGTCTCAATGACGGCCCGGGAGAAGAAGGCGAAGCGCTCGCCGTCGTCATAGTGGCCGTAGATCTCAGCCCGCTTGAAATAGTACTCATTGTCCACAAAGAGGTAAGAGATGTTGCCCTCCCGCAGCTCGAAGACGCCGCAGTAGGGGGTGCGCCAGGCCAGACGGCAGTTCCAGTGGAAGAGAAAGCGCATCTTGTCCCGATACTGCTGGCTGATGCCCTCGTAGAGGGGGAGGATGACCTTTACGTCATGGCCCATGTCGGCCAGCTTCTGGGGGAGGGAACCGGCCACGTCGGCCAGGCCGCCGGTCTTGATGAAGGGGGCGACCTCAGAGGCTGCAAACAAAATATTCATAAATGACTCCTTTTCTCCTTCTCCGTCCGCGCTTTGCCCTCAGGACAGGGGCGGCGGCCGCCGTGCGGGGGAAGCCGCCGCCCGGATGGGCAGGGACGGGCCGCCCCGCAAGGCGGCCGCGTCTGTGCGCCGCTCCGCGCGGTCTGTGCGCCGGTTATACCACGGCGTTTTTGGCGATGGCCAGAGGATAGGTCTCATGGCCCATGAGCATCCGCCCGGCATTGACCTGGACGTTCTTATCGGTGATGGCGTACTTGAGCACGGCGCCCTCGTGGATCACCGAGCCCTGCATGAGGATGCAGTTCTGGACCTTCGCACCCTTTGCCACGGTGACGCCGCGGAAGAGGATGGAGTTTTCCACCTCGCCTTCGATGATGCAGCCGTCGGCCACCAGGGAGTTTTTGGACCTGGAGCCGGGGCCGTAGTAAGTGGAGGGGTTGGACATGTCCTTGGTCTTGATGGGCCGCTGTGGGTTGAAAAGGTCGGCCCGGACGGCGGGGTCCAGCAGCTCCATGCTGCGGGCATAGTAGCCGGCCACCGACTGGAGCCGGGCAGAATAGCCCTCGAAGGTATAGGACATCAGCTTGAGCCGCTTGGCCGAATCCAGCAGCACGCCCTGACTGAAGGAGGGGATGTTGTGGGCGATGCAGTGCTCCACCAGAGACATGAGAAGGTCCTTGCTCATGATGTAGACCTCCATGGACTCGCAGCCCATGGGGCTCACCGGGTGGACGGACACGTCGGTGATGAGGCCGTCCTCCCGGACGGTGAAGTAATCGGAGCTGCGGGCGTCCCCTCTAGGCACGGGGGTACACACGGCGGTGATGTCGGCGCCGGTGCGCAGATGCTGCTCAAAGACGTCGTCCAGGTCCAGATTCACCGCCACGTCGCCGCCGGCCAGGACCACATAGTCCTGGCGGATGCGCTCCAGGTAGGAGTAGACCCCGGACAGGGCGTCCATGCGGCCCCGGTAGTCCCCCTCGCGGTGCTTGTCGGCGTAGCCGAAGGGGGGGAGGATGCGCAGACCGCCGTGCTTGCGGGAGAGGTCCCAGTCCTTGCCGGAGCCAACATGGTCCAGCAGGGATTGATAGTTGGTGTGTACGATGAGCCCTACGTCGGAAATACCGGCGTTGAGCATGTTGGAGAGCATGAAGTCCACCACCCGATAGCGGCCGCCGTAGGGGATGGAGCAGGTGTTCCGGGGCTGGGAGAGCTCCCGGAGCTGAGGATTGGAGCGGTATGCGAAAATGATCCCGTGCAGCTTATTGGTCATTTCGCCGCACCCCCTTTCACGTTTCGGGTGACCATGGCCTTGGCCGGGACCACGGCGTTGTCACCCACCTTGATGCCTTCCGCCACCACGGCGATGCCCCACTCCTCGGGATCACCGTTGTCCGACGGCGGCGTGCCCACCCGGGCGCCGGCGCCGATGACGGCGTTTTCGGCCACGATGGCGTACTCCACCACCGCGCCCTCCTTCACCGTTGCGCCGGGCATGAGGATGGAGTAGCGGACCTTGGCGCCCTTCCCCACCGTCACCGAGTGGAAGAGGACGGAGTTTTCCACCTCGCCGTCCACCACGCAGCCGCCGGTCATCAGGGAATGGGTGACCACGGCGTCGGGACCGGTGAAGTGGGGGGGCTTGGTGGGCGTGCGGGCGTAGATGGGCCACTCGGCGTCATAGGGGTCGATGCCGCTGTGGACGGAGAGCATATCCATGTTGGCGTCCCACAGGGAGTCGATGGTGCCCACGTCCTTCCAGTAGCCGGAGAAGCGGTAGGCGGCCAGGCGCTCCTTGTTGGCCAGCATGGCGGGGATGATGTTCTTGCCAAAATCGTTGGCCGACTTCTCGTCGGCCTCGTCGGCGATGAGATACTCCCGGAGCTGTTTCCAGTTGAAGATGTAGATGCCCATGGAGGCCAGGTTGCTCTTGGGGCGCTTGGGCTTCTCCTCGAACTCGTAGATCATGTCGTTTTCGTCCACGTTCATGATGCCGAACCGGGGGGCCTCCTCCATGGGGACCTCCATCACCGAGATGGTGCAGGCGGCGTCCATGGCCTTGTGGTGTTCCAGCATCTGCTCGTAGTCCATCTTGTAGATGTGGTCGCCGGACAGGATCAGGACGTAATCGGGATCATACAGGGAGATGAAGCCGATGTTCTGATAAATGGCGTTGGCGGTGCCCTTGTACCAGGTGCCCTTGTCCCCCTCCTTCACATAGGGGGGGAGGATATGGACGCCGCCGTCGGAGCGGTCCAGGTCCCAGGGCTGGCCGTTGCCGATGTAGCCGTTGAGCTCCAGGGGCTGGTACTGGGTGAGGACGCCCACGGTATCGATGCCGGAGTTGACGCAGTTGCTCAGGGGGAAGTCAATGATGCGGTACTTGCCCCCAAAGGGGACGGCAGGCTTTGCTACTTTTGACGTCAGGGCTTTCAGGCGGCTGCCCTGTCCGCCTGCCAGCAGCATGGCGACACATTCTTTTTTCATCTCTATCACCTCTCGGTCAAAGTGGAGATCATCTGATCCGGGGGAGGGCTCATCCCTCCTTGGGAGTCTTCTTCACGGCGGGGTGCTGGGCCTTCGGGCGGACCGCCGGATGGGGGGCTTTTTCCTTCACCGCCGGCTTGGCGGCCGCCTTGCGGAGGGCGGGCTTGGCCGCCTTTTCCTTTACGGCGGGCTTGGCTGCGGCCTTGCGCACCGCCGGCTTGGCCGACGGCGTCTTTACCGCCAGCTTGCCCTCCTTCTTCCGGCGGGCGGGGAATTTACGGGTGCATTTATAGATGACGGAGCTCATGGGGGGCAGGGTGATGACAATGGACTGCTCCCGGCCGTGGCAGGGCTCGTAGGTGCTCTTCACCGGCTCCTTGTCCCCCCGGCCCTCGCCGCCGAACGCCTCGTCGTCGGTGTTGAAGATGCAGGTGTAGGCGCCGGGCACCGGCACGCCGATGCGGTAACCCGTCCGGTCCACCGGCGAGAAGTTGCACACCGTCACCAGGAAATCCCCCTTGTCGTCCTTGCGGAGGAAGGAGATGGTGTTGGCCTGGTTGTCGTCGGCGTAGATCCACTCGAAGCCCTCCCAGGAGAAGTCCTCCTGCCACAGGGCGGGCTGGGCCAGATAGAGGTGGTTGGCGGCCTGGAAGAAGTCCTTGGTCTTGCGGTTGATCTCATTGTCCATGAGGTGCCAGTCCAGGGAGTACTCGAAGTGCCACTCGTTCCACTGGCCGAACTCGCTGCCCATCATCAGCAGCTTTTTGCCCGGATGGGTGAGCATGTATGTATAGAAGGCCCGCACGCCGTGGAACTGCTCCTCGTAGGTCCCCGGCATCTTGTTGAGGAGGGAGCCCTTCATGTGGACCACCTCGTCGTGGCTGAGGGGGAGGATGAAGTTCTCCGAAAAGGCGTACATGAAGGAGAAGGTGATGTCCCGGTGGTTGTACTGCCGGAAGAAGGGGTCCAGCTTCATATAGTGGAGCACGTCGTTCATCCAGCCCATGTTCCACTTCAGGTTGAAGCCCAGCCCACCGTCGCTCACCGGGTGGGACACCTTGGGCCAGGCGGTGGACTCCTCGGCGATCATCATGACGTCGTCGTGCTCGGCAAAGATGCGCTCGTTGAGCTTGCGGAGGAAGTCCACGGCCTCCAGATTTTCATTTCCGCCGTGGATGTTGGGGACCCACTCGCCCCCCTGCCGGCCATAGTCCAGATAGAGCATGGAGGCCACCGCGTCCACCCGCAGGCCGTCGATGTGGAAGACCTCCAGCCAGAAGAGGGCGGAGGAGAAGAGGAAGGAGCGGACCTCGCTGCGGCCATAGTCAAAGACCCGGGTGCCCCAGTCGGCGTGCTCCCCCTTGCGCATGTCCTGGTATTCATAGCAGGGCTGCCCGTCGAACTCGTAGAGGCCGAAGGCGTCCTTGGGGAAGTGGGCGGGCACCCAGTCCAGGATGACGCCCACCCCGGCCTGGTGGAGCTGGTCGATGAGGTACATGAGGTCGTCGGGGGTACCGAAGCGGCTGGTGGCGGCGAAGTAGCCGGTACACTGATAGCCCCAGGAGTCATCCAGGGGGTGCTCGGTGAGGGGCATGAACTCTACATGGGTGAAGCCCATCTCCTTCACATAGGGCACCAGGTAATCGGCGATGCCCCGGTAGGAGAGGAATTCCCCATCGCCGGTCCGCCGCCAGGAGCCTAGGTGGACCTCATAGATATTCAGGGGTTGGTGGTAGACCGGGTTTTTCTTCCGGTGGTCCAGCCAGGACTGGTCGTTCCACTGGTAGGCCCCCAGCTCGTAGAGCTTGGAGGCGTTTCCCGGCCGGGTCTCGGCGTGGAAGGCGTAGGGGTCGGCCTTCATGAGGGTGCGTCCGTCCCTGGTGCGGATGGCATATTTATAGGTGTCGTAGCGGTCCAGACCGGGGAGAAAGCCCTCCCACAGTCCGCCGCCGATGGGGGAGAGAGGAGAAGCGTCCTCCTCCCAGCGGTTGAAATCTCCCACCACCGAGACGGCCTGGGCGTGGGGCGCCCAGACCCGGAACACATAGCCCTGTCTGCCGTCCTGCTCCTGGGCGTGTGCGCCCATAAAAGTCCAGGCACGGATGGCATCGCCGCTGGTATAGGCCCGGATGAACTCTTCTGCCTCCGGTTTCTTCTTGAGATCCATGGCTGCGCCTCATTTCTTTGGTAGTATAATCCAAGCATTTCCAAAGGAAATGGTCGAAGGTTGTCAATAACGCTAATTGGCCTAAATTTAGCTTTGGGTTATTTGTATGAATTATACAACACAAATAGCACCCCGTCAAGGTGCGGGGGGAGGTGGTTCATAAATTTTACGCATATTTTTCCGCTTTTTTGCCCGGAGCGCCCGGGGCGGCTCAGCCGGAGAGGAAAAGGGTGCGGAGCAGCCGCAGGAAGAGGCCGGGGACGGTGATGCGCGCCACCGCACGGTCAGCGGTCAGGGGAATGGTCTGGAGCTGGGTCCCGCCGGCGGAGACCACCAGCTCGCCCAGCTTCTGGCCGGCCTCCACAGGGGCCTCCACGCCGTCGGCAAGCCGAAGCTCGGTTGTGAGCTGATTGAGCTGGGCCTTCTCCACCAGGATGCGGCTGCCCTGCTCCAGCACGGGCTGGACGGTGTCGGCCACGCCCAGGGAGACGCTCACCGGCGGGATGGCCTGGTCGGGGCGGACATCCGCCAGGGTGTAGTTGGCAAAGCCGAAGGTGAGGAGGGCCTTGGCGGCGTCGAAACGCTGGGCGGAGGTGGGCGCGCCCAGCACCACGGCAATGAGCTCCATGCCCTCCCGCTGGGCGGTGGCCGAGAGACAGTAGAGGGCGGAGTCGGTGGAGCCGGTCTTGAGGCCGGTGCAGCCCTCAAAGTAGCGCACCAGCTTGTTGGTGTTGGCCAGCTGGAAGGCGCCGCCCCGGATGGTGTCCATCCAGATGGTGCTGTACTGCCGGATGCCGGGGTGCTCCAGAATGAGGGCGCGGGACATAAGGGCAATGTCATAGGCAGAGGTCAGGTGTCCCGCCGCAGGCAGGCCGGTGCAGTTGACAAAAGTGGTGTCGGTCATGCCCAGCTGGGCGGCCTTCTCGTTCATCCGGGCCACAAAGGCATCCTCGCTGCCGGCCAGGTGCTCGGCCAGGGCGACGGCAGCGTCGTTGCCCGACACCACCGCCACCGCCTTGATGAGCTCCTCCACGCTCATCTGCTCCCCCTCTTTCAGATAGACCTGGGAGCCCCCCATGGCGGCGGCGTGAGCGGAGACGGAGACCGGATCGGTGAGGGCGATGCGGCCCTCGTCCAGGGCCTCCATCACCAGCAGCAGGGTCATGACCTTGGTGACGCTGGCCGGCTCCCGTTTGTCGTGGGGGTTCTGCCCGCACAGCACAGCGCCCGTCTCCTTCTCCATCAAAACGGCGGCGGCGGCCTCCACCTGGGGGGCGCCGGCGGCCAGGGCGGCGGGAGAGAGGAGGGCGCTGACGCACAGCAGGGCGGCGAGGGTTCGTTTCATCATGGATCGTCTCCTCCATCATCGAAGATTCCTGTATGGAAAAGGATGTGGAGGCAGGGCCGGTTCTATACTGGAAAGAATGGGAAGGAAAGACTGGCTCAGAGCTCTTTTTTCATGGCGATGTCGGAGAGCTCGAAGGCCACATAGTCGTGCTCCTCATAGCGGAAGCCATAGGACTCATAGATATGGAGGGCGGCCTTCAAACTGTGGTGGGAGGTGAGGACCAGGGTGTGGACCCCCATGGCCCGGGCGGCGTCGATGGTGGCCTCCATGAGGGCCTTGCCCATGCCCCGGTTCCGATAGGGCTCCAGCACCCCGAACTTGAAGGGCTCGGCCACCCCGCTGCCGAAGGGCTCCAGCATCATCATGCCCACCGGGCGGCCCTCCGTCTCGGCCATAAGAATGCGCCCGCCCGCCGAGAGGACCCGTTCCGGGTGGCTGAGCTGTTCGATGTCCGCAGGCTCCAGAATGTCGTTTTCCTCCAGCCAGGGAAGTGAGATCTCCATCAGGGCGTCCTTGTCCTCGTCCCGGTAGTCACGGATGATAAAAGCTGTCTGCATGCCGATCCCTCCTGTTCTGTTTTCACTATCCTACCATACCTGTATCTCGTTGGCAATCAGCGAAGGGGACGGGGGGCACAAAAAGCAGAAATTACCGCCGGGGGAGCGTTCACATTTAATTTACATCCTGACCTATTGACTTTTGAACGGGCTGGTGGTAGATTTACATTAGCACTCAGGAGGAATGAGTGCTAAAACTACGGACGAGAGGTGAGCGGGGATGGATCTGACAGAACGAAAGAAAAAGATCCTCCGCGCCATCATCGAAAACTATATCCAGACGGCGGAGCCAGTGGGCTCCAAGGTGGTGGCCGCCACCCCGGGGCTCAACGTCTCCTCGGCCACCATCCGCAATGAGATGGCCGACCTGGAGGCCCTGGGCCTGCTGGAGCAGCCCCACACCTCGGCCGGGCGCATCCCCTCGCCGGGGGGCTATCGGGTATATGTCAACGAGCTCATGGAGGACTACCGCCTGTCGGTCCAGGAGACCCAGCGCCTCAATGAGGCATTGCACCTCAAGATGCGGGAGTTGGACCAGGTCATCGACCAGGCCGGTCGGGTGATCTCACAGCTCACCCGGTACCCCGCCTTTGCCCTGGCCTCCGGCTCCAGCCGGGTGACCATCCAGCGATTCGACCTGCTGATGGTCTCCAGCGACTCCTTTATCATTGTGGTGATGACCGACACCAATGTGGTCCGCAACCGGCTGGTGCGACTGCCCTCCGACCTGAGCGAGGCCCAGCTTCAGCTTTTGGATACGCTGCTCAATACCACCTTCACCGGCCTCACCCTGGACGAGATCACCCCGGAGCTCATGCGAGTGGCCTCCCACGCCGCCGGTGAAGCCTACGGACTCATCTCCCTTGTGGTCTCCTTCGCCATGGATGTGCTGGAAAGCCTGGAGCAGCGCACCGTCCACACCGCCGGCATCGCCAGTCTCCTGGCCCACCCGGAGTACCGGAGCCTGGACCGGGCAGCCCCCCTCATGAGCTATCTCAGCGAGGACCAGGACGCCGGGCGCTTCCCGGTGCCCCAGGGGGACCCCATGGAGATCCTCATCGGCCCGGAGAACGTGGCCGACGCACTCAAAGATACCAGCGTGGTGGTGGCAAGCTACGACATCGGGGACGGCATGCGCGGCGTCATCGGTGTGGTGGGCCCCACCCGGATGGATTATGCAAAGATCACCGCCCGCCTTTCCTACTTCGCCGCCGGGCTGAGCCGCCTCTTCGAGCAGGGCGGCCTGCCGCCGGGAGACGAAGGGGAGGAGCCGGACGACCCACTTAGGAGGTAATGGCTTGAGCAAGCAGGAAAAGAAACAGCAGGAAACAGCCGTGGAGGAAAAGCCTGTGGAGACGGAGCAGACCCAGACGGAGCCCCAGGCCGCGCCCGGACCCGAGAGGGCGGCTGACCCGCTGCTGGAGGAGCTGGAGAAGCTGCGAAAGCAGGCGGATGAGAAGGAGGACCAGTACCTCCGCCTGGCCGCCGAGTACGACAACTTCCGCAAACGCTCCCAAAAGGAGAAGGAGGGCCTTTACCAGGGCGCCAAGAGCGACGCCGTGGCCGCCTTCCTGCCGGTGTACGACAATTTGGAGCGTGCCCTCAAACAGGAGACCGCCGACGAGGCCTATAAAAAGGGCGTGGAGATGACCATGACCGGCCTGAAGGAGATCCTCACCAAGCTGGGCGTGGAGGAGATCCCCGCCCTGGGCGAGCCCTTCGACCCCGCCGTCCACAACGCCGTCATGCATGTGGAGGACGAGAACGCCGGAGAGAACACCGTGGTGGACGTCTTCCAGGCCGGCTTCCGGCTGGGCGACAAGATCATCCGGTTCGCTATGGTCAAGGTGGCTAACTAGCCCGAAGCGCGGAGGCGAGCGGAGCAGCCGTCATCCCAGATTCAGTTGTTAAAAATAAGTTTTCAACATATTGGAGGAATCGTTTATGTCTAAGATCATCGGTATCGATCTTGGTACCACCAACTCCTGCGTGGCCGTCATGGAGGGCGGCGAGCCCGTCGTCATCGCCAACGCTGAGGGCAACCGCACCACGCCTTCCGTCGTGGCCTTCTCCAAGGACGGCGAGCGGATGGTGGGCCAGGTGGCCAAGCGCCAGGCCATCACCAACCCCGACCGCACCATCATGTCCATCAAGCGCGAGATGGGCTCCAACTATAAGGTGAACATCGACGGCAAAGCCTATACGCCCCAGGAGATCAGCGCCATGATCCTCCAGAAGCTGAAGGCCGACGCCGAAGCCTATCTGGGCCAGAGCGTCACCGAGGCCGTCATCACCGTCCCCGCCTACTTCAACGACGCCCAGCGCCAGGCCACCAAGGACGCCGGACGCATCGCCGGCCTGGATGTCAAGCGCATCATCAACGAGCCCACCGCCGCCGCCCTGGCCTACGGTGTGGACAAGGAAAACGCCCAGAAGGTCATGGTCTACGACCTGGGTGGCGGCACCTTCGACGTGTCCATCCTGGACATCGGCGACGGCGTCATCGAGGTCCTCTCCACCTCCGGCGACACCCGGCTGGGCGGCGACGACTTCGACGAGGCCATCATGAACTGGATGGTGGCCGAGTTCAAGAGCTCCAACGGCATCGACCTCTCCGGCGACAAGGTGGCCATGCAGCGCCTGAAGGAGGCCGCCGAGAAGGCCAAGATCGAGCTCTCCGGCGTCACCTCCACCGCCATCAACCTGCCCTATATCACCGCCGACGCCACCGGCCCCAAGCACCTGGACCTGACCCTTTCCCGGGCCAAGTTTGACCAGCTCACCGCCAGCCTGGTGGAGCGGACCGCCGGCCCCGTCCGTCAGGCCATGAGCGACGCCGGCCTGAGCGCCGGCGACCTCACCAAGGTCCTGATGGTGGGCGGCTCCAGCCGGATCCCCGCCGTCCAGGAGATGGTGAAGAAGCTCACCGGCAAGGAGGGCTTCAAGGGCATCAACCCCGACGAGTGCGTGGCCATCGGCGCCGCCATCCAGGGCGGCGTCCTGGGCGGCGACGTGAAGGGTCTGCTGCTGCTGGACGTCACCCCCCTCAGCCTGGGCATCGAGACCATGGGCGGCGTCATGACCAAGCTCATCGAGCGCAATACCACCATCCCCTGCAACAAGAGCCAGGTCTTCACCACCGCCGCCGACAACCAGACCTCCGTGGAGGTCCATGTGCTCCAGGGCGAGCGTGAGATGGCCCAGTACAACAAGACTCTGGGCCGCTTCAACCTGGACGGCATCGCCCCCGCCCGCCGCGGCGTGCCCCAGATCGAGGTCACCTTTGACATCGACGCCAACGGCATCGTGAACGTCTCCGCCAAGGACCTGGGCACCGGCAAGGAGCAGCACATCACCATCACCTCCTCCACCAACATGTCCAAGGAGGACATCGACAAGGCTGTCCGCGAGGCCGAGCAGTTTGCCGCCGAGGACGCCAAGCGGAAGGAAGAGGTGGACGTCCGCAACCAGGCCGACCAGGTGGTCTACCAGACCGAGAAGGCCCTGGAGGACGCCAAGGACAAGATCGACGCCGGCGACAAGGCCAGCGTGGAGGCCGCCCTCAACAAGCTCAAGGAGACCTTGAAGGGCACCGACGTGGAGGCCATCAAAGCGGCCACCGAGGAGGCCAGCAAGGCGTTTTACCCCATCGCTGAGAAGATGTACCAGCAGGCCAACCCCCAGGGCGGTCAGGCCGGCCCCGATATGGGCGGCTGCGCCGGCGGGGACTGCGGCGGCTCCTGCGGCGCCGACACCGACCCCAACGTGGTGGATGCCGACTACAAGGTCGTGGATGACAACGACCAGCACTAAGTTTGAATCGAAACGGGCGGACTGTCCCACAGGGCGGCGCCCGATGGAAAGGGCAGGCGGGGTCGGAGACCCCGCCGCTTTCCGCGCAAAGAGGTGAAGACCAATGGAGGATCAGAAAAGAGATTATTACGAGGTCCTGGGCGTCAGCAAAGGGGCGTCGGAGGACGAGCTGAAGAGGGCTTACCGGAAGCTGGCCAAGAAATACCACCCCGACCTCAACCCGGGGGACAAGGCGGCGGAGGCCAGCTTCAAGGAGGTCAACGAGGCATACGAGGTCCTGTCCGACAAGGATAAGCGGGCCCGGTACGACCAGTTCGGCCACGCGGGGGTGGACCCCAACTTCAACCCCAACGGCGGCTTCGGCGGCTTCACCGATATGGGGGACATCGACCTGGGCGACCTGTTCGGCTCCTTCTTCGGCGGAGGCTTCGGCGGGGGCGGCGGCAGCCGCCGCAACGCCCCCCAGAAGGGCGAGACCGTCCGGGCCGGCGTCACCATCACCTTCGAGGAGGCGGCCTTTGGCTGCGAGAAGGAGGTCACGGTGAACCGCACGGAGCAGTGCGACGTGTGTAAGGGCACCGGCTGCGCTCCGGGCACCACGGCAGAGGTCTGCCCCGACTGCCACGGCAGCGGTACGGTGCGCATCCAGCGGGGGGGCGGCGGCTTCTCCTTCTCCACCACCACCTCCTGCCCCAAGTGCCGGGGCACCGGCAAGCTCATCCACCAGCCCTGCAAGACCTGCGGCGGCGGCGGGACCGTGCGGAAGCAGAAGAAGCTGGCCGTCACCATTCCCGCCGGCATTGACGACGGTCAGGCCGTCTCCCTCCGGGGCCAGGGCGGCGCCGGGCGCAACGGCGGCCCCGCCGGCGACCTGCTCATCGGAGTCACCGTCAAGCCCCACCCCATCTTCCGCCGGGAGGGGACGTCGGTCTATATGGACCAGAGCGTCTCCTTCGTCCAGGCGGCCCTGGGCGATGAGCTGGAGATCCCCACCATCGACGGCAAGGTCAAGTGGAACCTGCCCGAGGGCACCCAGCCCGGCACCACCTTCCGCCTGAGCGGCAAGGGCATTCCCAGCCTGAACGGCCGGGGCCGGGGCAACCAGTACGTCACCGTGAAGGTCCAGGTCCCCACCAACCTGAACAAGGAGCAGAAGGAGTCCCTCCGGGCCTTTGCGGCCTCTATGGGAGAGGAGCACGCCGGCGGAGACCCCATCAAAAACTTCTTCGAGAACCTGGGCAACAAAAAGAAAAAGTGATCCCCACAGCTCCACAGAAAGAGAAACGCCCCCTGATGCCTAGCATCAGGGGGCGTTTCAGGCTGTCAAAAAAGTAGAAATGCCTCAAATTTTGTGCAAGAGCCTCGCAGAGTTCCGTTGTCCGCAGACGACGGAATCAAATGAAATTGCGAATTGTCAAGTCAAGTGCAACAAAGAGCCAAAGAAGATTTCAAAGGGAGCGCGCCAGTCAAGGCATTTGCGGGGTCTGAAATTCATGAGGAAGACGAAGTCGTCCAGGAAGGCGTCAGAGAAAGCAGAGAAGTC
>NZ_JAPFEA010000100.1 GCF_026169115.1 Intestinimonas sp.
CCGTGGTGGCCCTCACCGCCGGAGCCCTGGCCGCCTTCCTGGTCCTGTAAGGGCCGGAGAGACGGATGCTTCGCTCCGCTCAGCATGACGTGGGGGGAGGTCCGCGGGCGGCAGATTGCCGCCCCTACACGGTACAACGCCACGTTGTTCCATCTTTTTGTGGGGTGCGACATCCTTGGCGCGCCAAACCACACCGTACGGCTCACCCCCATCCGGCGTCCGACGCCGCCGCCTTCTCCCTGGCAGGGGGAAGGTCTGGGGCGCACACACAGGCGGGTCTCTACATTGTTGGTGCAAAGTTTCGGCGCGGTATTTCTTTTCGTGTGGGGCCCGACGACCCCGGCGGGCCAGGCGACCACAGGTCGACCTTCCGGTCTGAGTTTGCCCGCGGGGTGGTTTGACGTTCCGGCCACCCCCTCAGTCGCCTGCGGCGACAGCTCCCCCGTCAAGGGGGCGCTGCGCTTGCGAGCGCGGGCCGGCGGGGACGTCTGCCCCTGCGCCGGTTTACGGGCGGCAGATTGCCGCCCCTACACGGTACAACACCACGTTGTTCCATCTTTCGTGGGGCGCGACATCCTTGGCGCGCCAAACCACACCGTACGGCTCACCCTCATCCGGCGGCTGACGCCGCCGCCTTCTCCCGTCATTCTGAGGCCCCAGGCCGAAGAATCCGTTGGCTCCCTCGCTGAGGGAGCTGTCACCGCAGGTGACTGAGGGAGCCGTTCCATGGTGGAAACGGCTGGGGGAGACGGACGCTTCGCTCCCGCCCAGCATGCCGTGGAAAAACCGCTGCAACGCCCGATGCTCCGCCCCGCAGACCTTTCCCCGTCGGGAAGGCCCGCAGGGCGGAATTTTTTTGGCAAAACAGGAATTTTTCCTTTACTTTGCGGCCAGGATATGATAATCTACTAAGGCACGCAAAGTGCCATACCGCCCAGGCGCCTCGTTCCGGGACACAGCCCGCTTTCACGCGGGGGTTTTCACCCGCCCGCTACGCAGCCCCTCGGGCAAATCAAACGAAAGGTGGAATTTCCCATGATCCGTAAGGACGAAAAGACGGCCGTCATTGAGGCCAACCGCACCCACGCCACTGACACCGGCTCCCCCGAGGTGCAGATCGCCATTCTGACCGCCCGCATCCAGGAGCTCACCGAGCACCTGAAGGTCCACACCCACGACAATCACAGCCGCCGCGGCCTGCTGAAGATGGTCGGTAAGCGCCGCAAGATGCTGGACTACCTGGCCAAGAAGGACGTGGAGCGTTACCGCGCCATCATCGCCAAGCTGGGTATCAGAAAGTAAAATAGAAGCGCGGAGGCGCCCGGGAGCAGGCGGCTAAGACCCGCAGCGGAGCAAACGGACCGGAGGGCCCCTTGGGCCCACAGGCCGGCTTGCACAGTCGGAGGGACTTAGACGCCGTCGCGGAGGGCGCGCAGCGTGACAGACCCTGGTTTTGAAACGGGCGGTGTGGGAAACTGCACCGCCCGTTTTTCAAAATCCCCCCCATTTTTCACCCGCGTTCAGAGCCCAATCGGCTTTTTTAGCAGTTGAACCTGTGCCCGGCCCGCCGGACCCACGTTCAAATGCTAAAAACGGCCTGACGGCTCTGGCGTGCATCCATATCACAAAGGAGGAACATCATGTCAACCGTCATCACTCATAAGCAGTTCCCCAACCACAAGACCTACAAGATGGACCTGTGCGGCCGTCCCCTCACCATCGACGTGGGCAAGGTGGCCGAGCTGGCCACCGCCTCCGCCATGGTCACCTACGGCGAGACCACCGTGCTGGTGGCCGTCACCGCCGCCCCCCGTCCCCGGGACGGCGTGGATTTCTTCCCCCTGAGCGTGGACTTTGAGGAGAAGCTCTACGCCGTTGGCCGCATCCCCGGCTCCTTCATGCGCCGGGAGGGCCAGCCCTCTCTGCCCGCCGTGCTGGCCGCCCGCGTCATTGACCGGTCCATCCGCCCCCTCTTCCCCTACGACTTCCGCAACGACGTGGTGGTCACCTGCACCGTCATGAGCGTGGACCGGGACTGCTCTCCCGAGCTCACCGCCATGATCGGCGTGTCCGCCTGCCTGGCCTACTCCGAGATCCCCTGGGCCGGCCCCATCGGCTGCATGGAGATGGGCTATGTGGACGGCCAGATCGTCAAGAACCCCACCCAGGAGCAGAAGCACGCCTCCAAGCTGGACCTCACCGTGGCCGCCACCGATGGCAAGGTCATTATGATCGAGGCCGGCGCCGACCAGATCCCCGACGACATCATGTATGACGCCATCCTCCAGGCCCACGAGGAGTGCCGCAAGCAGGTGGCCTTCATCAACACCATCGTCTCCGAGATCGGCCGGGAGAAGATGACTTACGACCACGCCGCCTTCGATCAGGAACTCTTCGACGACATCGTGGCCAACTTCATGGACGAGGCCAAGGCCGCCATGGACACCGACGACAAGAACATCCGGGAGCAGCGCTGGAACGCCATGATCGAGAAGTGGCACGAGAAGTACCTGGAGAGCCACCCCGACATGGACCAGTACCTGGAGGAGATCACCTACAAATTCCAGAAGAAGATCGTCAAGGCCTGGCTTCTGGAGGGCCACCGCGTGGATGGCCGCGCCAAGAACGAGATCCGTCCCCTGGGGGCCGAGGTGGGTCTGCTGCCCCGGGTCCACGGCTCCGGCCTCTTCACCCGCGGCCAGACCCAGGTCCTCTCCATCTGCACCCTGAACACCCTCTCCGCCGCCCAGAAGCTGGATACCATCTGGGAGGAGGAGGAGAAGCGGTACATGCACCACTACAACTTCCCCGCCTACTCCACCGGCGAGGCCCGTGCCGCCCGGAGCACCAACCGCCGGGAGAAGGGCCACGGCGCCCTGGCCGAGCGCGCCCTGGAGCCCGTCATCCCCAGCGTGGAGGAGTTCCCCTACGCCATCCGCGTGGTCTCTGAGGTCCTCTCTTCCAACGGCTCCACCTCTCAGGGCTCCATCTGCGGCTCCACCCTGGCCCTCATGGACGCCGGCGTGCCCATCAAGGCCCCCGTGGCCGGCATCTCCTGCGGCCTCATCCAGGACGACAACGGCGGCTTCACCACCTTCATCGACATCCAGGGCGTGGAGGACTTCCACGGCGAGATGGACTTCAAGGTGGCCGGCACCAAGGCCGGAATCACCGCCATCCAGATGGACATCAAGAACGACGGTCTCTCCCACGCCATCATCAAGGAGGCCCTGGAGATCACCCGGGACGCCCGCTACGCCATCCTGGACGAGATCATGCTCCCCTGCATCTCCCGTCCCCGCCCCGACGTGGCCGACACCGCCCCCAAGATGGTCAAGATGAAGATCGACCCCGACAAGATCCGCGAGGTCATCGGCTCCGGCGGCAAGGTCATCCAGAAGATCTGCTCCGACACCGGCGCCAAGATCGACATCGAGGACGACGGCACCATCTACATTGCCGGCGTGGACAAGGCTTCCTGCGACGCCGCCAAGAAGACCATCGAGACCATCGTCTTCGTGCCCGAGGTGGGTCAGCTGTACTACGGCAAGGTGGTCCGCATCCTGCCCTTCGGCGCCTTCGTGGAGCTGGCCCCCGGCAAGGACGGCATGGTCCACATCTCCAAGCTCTCCAACCGCCGCGTGGAGAAGTGTGAGGACGTGGTCAACATCGGCGATATGATCTGGGTCAAGGTCACCGAGATCGACGAGAAGGGCCGCGTGAACCTGTCCTATAAGGACGCCCTCCGGGAGCTGGAGAACAACCCCGGTCTGAAGAAGTAAGAACGCCCAAGTGACCGGGCGGGCGGAATCCCTCCGCCCGCCCGGTTTTTTTCGTATGGCGGACACGCCGCCATAGGGGCGGCTATCAGCCGCCCGCCGTCCCCCGTCATCCTGAGCCCTCCCCCTCGCGTCATCCTGAGCGAAGCGAAGGATCCGTTTCCCCCGTCTCCCTGCTTTCCAGCGACGAACAAGGACGGAGGAGACGGATGCTTCGGCCTGCGGCCTCAGCATGACGTGGAATGGGCCCTTCATCACGGGGCGCAGCTTCCCAGACGCGCCCGGTACGCAGACAGCCGGGGCGGTAAAAGCCGCCCCGGCTGTGGTCCGGTGCTGCTGGGCTAGTTTCCATGCCGGAAGTGGATGGTCTTCTCTCCTGTCATCGGCTGATAGAGGGTGTCCGTCTCCAGGTCATAGACCAGCTGCTCCGTGAGACCCTCCGCCCCATAGGTGAGCCGCACCTCCAAGCCTGCGTTGGTCTCATAGCCGATATACAGGCTCCCGTTTGACACCCCGGCGATCTCCCTCAGCGCCCGGCAGTCCGGCAGCCAGTCCTTCAGCACCTCGGAGGTATAGCGGACCAGCTCCAGAGGTTTGCCGTCATCGCCCAGTACCTCCGTGGTTTCGGGGGTGCAGACTGTCCGCAGCCCTTCCGCAGTGAGGGCGGGCCCTTCCCCATCGGGGGGCGTCACCCGGTAGAGGCCGTAGGTCTCGCGCTCCTGGTCGGACATGGCCACGGTGCGGCTCTGCCCGCTCCACCACCGGAAGCCCAGGACGCCCGCCAGGATGAGCGCCCCGGCCAGGACCAGCAGCCCCCACTTCCACCCGTTCCGGCGGCCAGTATACCCTTTCATCTGTCCCACTCCCTTCCAACTCTTTGATCCGGGCCTTTTCGGCCCCATCCTATCCGATTTTTTCGGCCCTGTCAAGCCACTGGCTGAGGGTGCTCCACGGTCTCCGCTGTACCGGACCGCCCCGCCCTCCGTCATTCTGAGGCGGAGCCGAAGAATCCGCATCCTCTCTCCTTTTCCTGCCGTTGGGAGACGCGGGAACGGATTCTTCGGCCTGCGGCCTCAGAATGACAAAAAGAGAACTGCCGCAGCGCAGATTTCACCCAAGCGAAAGGAGGTGTGCCCGCCGTGGAACTGGATACCCTCTGGACCCAGGCCGGGGCGGTAGCGTGGGGGACCTGCGCCTACGCCGGGCTGCTGCCCCACATGGATGAGCATGCTCAGACCAAGGCGGAGGGGCTCTGTCCCGCCCCCGCCGGGGTCTATGTGGCCGCCTTTCCCTACTACGCCGGGGAGACCCCCGGCAACCTCTCCCGCTACGCCCGTGGGGAGGACTACCACACCGCCCTGGCCCGGCGGCTCGCTCCCGTCTGCGCCGCTCTGGAGAGGGCCCACCCTTTCCACAAATTCGTCCACCTTGTGGACAACTCCCCCCTGCCGGAGCGGGAGGCCGCCGCCCTGGCTGGGCTGGGTCTGCGGGGGAAAAACGGCCTTGTCATCCTGCCCCCCTGGGGGAGCTGGCTCTTTCTGGCCACTGTCCTCACCGACCTGCCCCTGCCCTCGGCTCCCGTACCCGCCCCCGACTGCATCGGCTGCGGGGCCTGTCTGTCCGCCTGTCCCGGGAAAGCCCTGGGCCCCAACGGGTTTCACCTTTCAAGCTGTCTCTCGGAGCTCACCCAGCGCAAGGGGGCGCTCACCGATGAGCAGACGGAGCTCCTCCGCCGCCACGACCTCATCTGGGGCTGCGACGCCTGCCAGACTGTCTGCCCCTATAACCGGGAGGTCCCCATCACCCCCCTGCCGGAGTTTCGGGACGGGCTTTTTTCCACACTGTGCGCAAAGGATGTGGAAAACTCCACCCGAAAACAGTTCCAGGCGGCCTTCCCAGACCGGGCCTTCACCTGGCGGGGGCCCGGCGTGCTGGCGCGGAACTTGAAATTAAAAGCAGAAGAGCCATAAAACAACGGCTTCGGACAAAAGTCCGAAGCCGTTATTTTTTCTTATGCCAGCCGCCGCAGGCCGTACAGAAAGAGGAAGAGTCCCCCTCCGCAGGCCGCCGCTCCCGCCAGAAGGGCCCAGCCTGCGCCCCAGTCGGCGGCGGCCCCAAGGGCGGGGTCCAGGACGGCTGCCGTGAGCTCCATGACCATGGCGTTGCAGGAGAGCTGGGCGGCGGCGCCCCCGGGCGGGGCCGCCCGGCTCTGGAGGTCCAGGGAGACCGGCTCAAAGAGGGCCAGAGCCGCCCGGAGCCCCATGATCCCCAGCACCGACGGCAGGGGAAGGGGCAGCAGGGCCAGGAGCAGGCACAGGGCTGCCCCGCCCCCCAGCAGCACTCCGGCGCTCCGCCGGTCCCCCAACCAGCTGGTGAGCCGATGGGACCGGGCTCCGGCCAGGGCGGCCAGGGCGGTGAGCACGTAGAGCAGGCCGAACCACCGGAGGGGGATGCCGGCGCGGCGGTACTGGAGCTGGGAGAGGAAGACGGCCACAAACTGCACCGTCTCGGCAAAGAGGGCGGCCCCCGCCAGCAGGGGGGCGTGGGCCAGGCTCCACCGGACGGCGGAGCGGAGGGGCAGGCGCTCCTCCGCCGGGGGCGGCGTCCCTGGCGGATCGGTGAGAAAGAGGGTGAGGAGGGCGGCCAGGGCGTAGGCCGCCGCCGTCCACCCGGCGGCAGAGCGGTAGGCCGCCCCGAAGAAAAGGGAGGAACACACACCCGCCGTCACCAGTCCGGCGGTCTGGACCGCCCCCCACAGGCCAAAGCGCCGCCGGCTCTCCTCCCCAGGGCCGCAGGCGTAGAGGTAGGCGGCATCGCAGCCGGAGAGCCCGGAGAGGGCCACAGCCAGGATGATCCGCTCCAGCAGAAAGTCCCCAAAGCCGTCCGCCCGCCAGAAGACCAGCTTGGAGAGGGCGAAGAGGGCGGTACACAGGGCGATGACCCGCCGGTGGCCCAGCCGGTCGGCGGCCCGGCCCCAGGGGAGCTCCAGCAGGAGCATGAGGACCACCGACACCGACTCCAGGGCGCCGATCTGGGCCAGGGTGAGCCCGGCGGCCTGGCGGTAGAGGGTGGCCACGGGGGCGTAAAAGCACAGCCCCTCCAAAAAATAGGCAGCAAAAAAGAGCGCGGTATTGCGCCTGGTATCCATCTGAGTTTCCTCCTGTTTGGGTTCTGGCGCGGCCAAACGGGCAGCGCCGGGAGGCCCGCCGATGGCGGGCCTGAAAAAACAGGGGGCATCAGATGGGACAAGGCATCAACACACGCGCTCCTTTCCAATGGTCAGAAATTACAGCCGCCGCAGCAGCAGGCCGCTCATGGGCTCCAGCCGGATGGCGGCCAGGCCGGTCCCGGCGTCGGCGGGCCAGGCCATGGAACCGTCCGTCTGGGCCCAGCTGCCGGCCACGGTGAGGGTGGTGGGCCGGTCACCGGCGTTGGCAGCGCAGAGGACGCTCTCCCCCGCCCAGGTCCGGGTGAAGGCCAGCACCGGCCCCTCCGCCTTCACATAGGCGATGTCGCCCTTCCGCAGGGGCGTGAGCGTCCGCCGGGCCCTGCCCAGGGCGGTGTACCAGGCGGTGAGGTCCCGGTCCTCGTTCCCCCAGGGGAAGGTGCGGCGGTTGAAGGGGTCCTCAAAGCCCTCCATGCCGGCCTCGTCGCCGTAGTAGGTGGTGGGGCTCCCCGGAAAGGCGTACTGCACCAGGGAGGCCAGACGCAGCCGCGCCATGCCCAGCTCCCGCTGCTCCGGGGTGAGCCGGTGGGAAGACCGCCACTCCTTGGACTCCCCGCCGCAGTCGCCTCCCATCCCCAGCAGGGTGAGGATGCGGGGGGTGTCGTGGGTACCCAGGGAGTTCATGGCGGAGTAGAAGGCGGCGGGGGGATAGTTCTCCCGCAGGGTCTCCATGGTCTCCCGAAAAGCCCCGGCGTTGCGGGCGAGGAGCCAGGAGAGGAGGGCGCTGCGGAAGGGGTAGTTCATCAGGCCGTCCAGGTAGCCCCCCAGCAGGTGCTTCCGGCGGACGCCGTAGGCCACCTTGTTGGACCCGTCCTCCCAAACCTCGCCGATGATGACGGCGTCCGGCTTGACCGCCCGGGCGGCGGCGTGGATCTTCCCCACGAACGCATCGGGGAGCTCGTCGGCCACGTCCAGCCGCCAGCCGTCGGCCCCCGCCTCCAGCCACCGGCGGACGATGCTGTTCTCCCCGTCGGCGATATAGTCCACATAGCTGGGCTCGCTCTCGTTCACCGCCGGCAGGGAGTAGATCCCCCACCAGGCGTCATAGCGGTCCGGCCAGTGGGAGAAGTGGTACCACTTGTAGTAGGGGGACTCCTTGGACTGGCGGGCCCCCAGGCCGGGATAGGAGCCGTCCCCGTTGAAGTAGCGGCTCACGAAGCCCTGGTGGTTGAAGACTCCGTCCAGCATCACCCGCATGCCCCTGGCCCGGGCGGCGGCGCACAGCAGGGAAAAGTCCTCGTTGGTCCCCAGCATGGGGTCGATCTTCTCATAGTCGCCGGTGCCGTAGCGGTGGTTTTCCGGGGCCTCAAAAATGGGGCAGAAGTAGAGGGTCTCCACCCCCAGGCTCTGGAGGTAGTCCAGCTTTTCCGTCACCCCCGCCAGGGAGCCGCCGAAGAAGTCCCGGTTGCGGACCTCCCCCCGCTCATCGGGCCGCCAGACCGGCTCCTCAAACCAGCCGGTGTGGACGCTGCGTCCCCCCACCATGCCGGTGGGGTCGGGGATGGCGGTACGGCGGAAGCGGTCGGGGAAGATCTGGTAGGTGACCCCCTCCCCGAACCAGGTTGGGACCTCCACGGAGCCGTCGTAGACGGTGAGCTGCCGTTCGGGCAGCTCCAGCGCCTTTCCGTCCAGCCGTTCCAGGCGGAAGGAGTACCACACCAGGCCCAGGTAACCGGCGGTGTCCAGGACGCCGGAAAAGAGGTCTCGGTCCCCGTCCAGCCCCGTCCAGGGCAGGGGGATGGTGCGCACCTCGTTGTCCCGGAACTCAAAGCGGGCCCGGAGCACCGCCCGGGACCAGCCCTCCCGGCGGAGGGGGCGGAGGGTAAATTCCACCGGGGTCCCGGCAGCCGCCGCCCCGAAGGGGCGCTTGTACCGGAGGTCCCGGGGGTCAAAGATCGGCGTATCTGTCAAACTTCATCACTCACTATTGCGCAAAATGGGCGGGCCGCTCAGTCGGGCCGGCGGTAGTACTTTTTGAACTTCACGAAGTGGCCCAGCTGATTCTTCTCCAGCTTCAGCTTACGCTTGAAGGCGGCGTCCGGTTTGTAGAGGAGGGGGTTGGTCACCGCGCCCGCCCGGATGAGGGCGCGCATCTCCTGGTGGTATCGCTTGGGGGTGTAGCCGTAGGCCACCCTGTGGGGGACCACCGTCCACAAGGACCGGTTCCGGGTGATGGTGAGGGGGAGGTCCCTGTGCTCCACCCGGTCGTCCACCAGGAGCTTTGCCAGGTTATAGCCCGCTCCCGTCACATAGTAGTTGCTGCGCCCCTGGCGGGTATTGATCTCAAACGCCTTGTACTTCCCGTCCCGCTGATCGTACTTGAGGTCGAAGTTGGAAAAGCCGGTGAAGCCCACGTCTTCCAGGAAGGCCCGGAACTTTTCACTCAGGCCGTCGGCGGGCTCGGTGATGATGACGGCGTGGTTGCCGATGCCGTGGGGGGTGTGCTCCTCCAGGAGGACGTGGCCCAGGCACATGAGCTTCACCTGAGCATGCTCATCAGAGTAGCAGGTGAGCACCCGCATAAAGCTGTCGTCCCCGGGGATGAACTCCTGGATGATCATGGCGTCGGGATAGCCGGCGGCGTAGACCTTGTCCAGCGTGGCCTCCAGGCTCGCCCGGTCAGGGAGGGTGAAGACCTTCTCGCTCCCCGGAAAGTCGTGCTCCCAGTAGTGGACGCCGTTGGCCGGCTTGCAGATATAGGGGGGCTCGAAGGGCAGCTCGAAGTCCCGGCCCATCTCCCTGCGGTAGACGAAGGTGGCCGGGTGGTCGATGCCGTACTGGTCGCACAGCTGGTAAAACCGCTCCTTGTCGGTGAGCTCGTCCATGAGCTCGGGGCCGATATAGGGGGCGACGACGTTGGCGGGGAAGCGGTCCTTGTACTGGGCCGCCAGCTTCACATAGCTGTCCCCGCAGCCGATGACCAGCACCGTCTTGTCCGGGTTGGCCTGGGCGAACTTGCACACATTGTCGTAAAAGGTGGGCCCGTCCTCGTTCTTGGCGCACACCCGGTAGTCCAGGATGGCGCTTTCATAGCACACGCCGGTGGCGTACTTGCCGTAGGCGGTGGAGCGGATGCCGTAAGCCTCGTGAAAGGCGCGGGCCATGCTGTATACGTTGATGTCCCCGCCGAACAGGAGGGGGAGGAAGGATGTCTCCATTATGGTTCAGCTCCCTGAAAGATGATCTCATACCAGTTTTTGTCCCCGCCAGGGCCCAGGAGGACCACCCGGACGGGATAGTGGGCCGCGACCCAGCCGGCTTCCTCCGGCGTGATCCGCAGCTCCCGGCGGCGGATGCCGCCGCCGTCGAAGGCCTCGGACAGCATTTTGTCCAGTCGTGCTTCTCTCTCTGTCATGGTTCGGCTCCTTGGGTGGGTTGGGGGCGGGTGTTCCCGTCCACCGGACACCCCCTCATCCGTCATTTGCTCCGCAAATGCCACCTTCCCCCCACAGGGGGGAAGGTTTTATGGGCAGCATCCCTCCGTACCTTCCCCCTGGAAGGGGGAAGGTGGCCCGAAGGGCCGGATGAGGGTGCGCTTCAGGCGTGGCTTGGCGTGCCCCACAGCTGCCATGCAGGGGCGGCAGTCTGCCGCCCGCAGACCGGTGCGGTGTCACGCCCCCGCGTCATGCTGAGCGCAGCGCAGCATCCGTCTCCCCTGTTTCCGCAGCAGGACCGCCCCCTCAGTCAGCTCCCCGTCAAGGGGGGACAGCAGATTCTTCGGCTTCGCCTCAGAATGACGGGGAAGACGGGGCCGCCCGGCTCAGCCGGTGGCCCGCTTGACCTGATAGACGCCGGAGATCTGGCCCAGCTTGTTGATGAGCCCGGTGAGTTCGTTTTTGTCCTTGACCTCCAGAACGATGGAGACCAGGGCATAGCCGTCGGGCAGGCTGCGGGCGGAGAAGTTCCGCACCTTCACCTTGGCGGCGGTGAGGGCCATGGTGACGTCCAGGGCCAGGCCGTCCCGGTCCTTGGCCGAGATCTCCAAAGAGGTCTCATAGGCGGCCTGCTCGCTCTCGCCCCAGGAGACCCTGACCCACCGTCCGGCCTCCTCCGGCTTGCGCTTGTCCGGGTCGGCGTTGGGGCAGTCCTGCCGGTGGACCGACACGCCGAAGCCCCGGGTGATGAAGCCCACCACCGGGTCCCCGGGTACCGGAGTGCAGCACTTTGCAAACTTTACCAGGCAGTTGTCCAGCCCCTCCACGATGATGCCCGACTCGCTGCGCCTGGCTCCGGGGATGAGCTTGGCGGGGGCGGAGAGCTGGGGAGAGGCGGCCTGGGCGGCCAGCCGCTCGGCGGCGGCCTTCTCATTTTTGTCCCTGGTGAGGCGCAGCAGCTCGTCCCGGATGCGGTTGACCGCCTTCTGGGCCGTCATGCCGCCGTAGCCGATGGCGGCGTAGAGGTCGTCCAGGCTCCCCGAGCCCACCTTCTTGAGGAGGTGGGGAAGGACCTCCTCCCCGGTGATGGCGGCCAGCTGGATGCCGGTCCGCTTGAGCTCCGACTCGAACATTCCCCTGCCGGTGACGATGTTCTCCTCCCGGCGCTCCTTTTTGAACCACTGCTTGATCTTGTTCCGGGCCTCGTTGGACTTGCAGATCTTCATCCAGTCCCGGCTGGGGCCGTGGGCCGACTTGGAGGTGATGACCTCCACGATGTCGCCCGACTGGAGCTGGTAGTCAAAGGTGACGATGCGCCCGTTGACCTTACACCCCGTCATGGCGTTGCCCACAGCGGAGTGGATGTTGTAGGCAAAGTCGATGGGGGTGGCCCCGGCGGGCAGGTTGACCACGTCGCCCCGGGGGGTGAAGACGAAGACCTCGTCGGCAAAGAGGTCCACCTTCAGGGTGCGGACGTACTCCTCGGCCTCGGTGTCCTGCTGGCTCTCCAGGAGCTTGCGGACCCACTCGAAGGCCTCCTCGGTGCCCAGCTTGTCGTTGGCCATGCCCTGCTTGTACTTCCAGTGGGCGGCGATGCCGTACTCCGCCGTGTGGTGCATCTCCCAGGTGCGGATCTGCACCTCGAAGGGGATGCCCTCCCGGCCAATGACCGTGGTGTGGAGGGACTGGTAGCCGTTGGGCTTGGGGGTGCCGATATAGTCCTTGAACCGTCCCAGCACCGGCTTGAAGAGGTCGTGGATGCAGCCCAGGACGTTGTAGCACTCGTTGGTGTCGTCCACGATGACCCGGAAGGCGTAGAGGTCGAAGATCTCGTCCAGGGTCTTGTTCTGGGCGAACATTTTCCGGTAGATGGAATAGATGTGCTTCACCCGGCCATAGACCGTGGCCTGGATGCCCTCCTCGGCCAGCCGGTCCTGGATCTTCTTTTGGATGCCGGCCATGAACTCCTCGTGGGCGGAGGAGCGCCGGAGCAGCTCGTCGGCGATCTCCTGATAGCCCACCGGGTCCAGGTACTGGAGGGAGAGGTCCTCCAGCTCCCACTTGATCTTCTGCATGCCCAGCCGGTGGGCGATGGGGGCGTAGATCTCCATGGTCTCCAGGGCCTTCTCCCGCTGCTTCCGGGGGGTCTGGTATTCCATGGTGCGCATGTTGTGGAGCCGGTCGCAGATCTTGATGAGGATGACCCGGATGTCCTTGGCCATGGCCATGAGCATCTTCCGGAGGTTCTCCATCTGCTCCTCTTCCTTGGAGGTATACTGTACCCGGGTCAGCTTGGTGACCCCCTCCACCAGGTCGGCCACGGTGGAGCCGAATCGCTTGGCGATGTCCTCGTGGGTGGCCCCGGTGTCCTCGATGCAGTCGTGGAGGAGGGCGGCGATGATGGAGTCGGTGTCCAGCTCCAGCTCGGCCACGATCTCCGCCGCCGCCAGGGGGTGGGTGATATAGGGGGAGCCGTCTTTGCGCAGCTGGGCGTTGTGGGCGCTGTCGGCGTACTGGAAGGCGGCATAGAGCCGCTTGGTGTCCAGGTTGTGGTTATACTGCTTGATCTTTTCCTCCAGGGCGTGATAGCTCTCCAGGACGGGGTCCATACGATCACCTCTTTGTAAAATGCGCCCCGTCCCGGCCTTCAGCTCTGGGAGAGGCGGCGCAGCCGCTTCATGAGGGCGGAGTCCTCCAGGTTCACCTTGCCCTCCACCTGGCAGAGATCGATGCGCAGGTGGTCGGTGGACCGCTCCACCCGGATGAGCCCGTGCTCATCCAGGACCTCCAGGCAGACCATGGTCCGCATGACGGTCTCTTTGATGCCGTAGGTCCGGGAGACCCCCCGGGCCAGGCGGCGTGCGGTGTCCTCCACCCGGCCCAGCCGGGCGTGGCCGCTCAAATACCGCCACACGGCGGCGAACTCCGCCCGGCTTGGGATGAGAGCAGCCGCCTCCCGGGCGGTGAGGGCGTCCCCCTGCCGCAGCCGGTCATAGAGGGCCTGTTCGGCCTCCATCCGGGTGGGGGCGGGGCGCAGGTCGCACAGCTGGAGCTGCACTGACCGACCCCCTCTAAATTCGTTGATCTGGGGGGTGAAGGCCACGTCCAGCCGGTCCCCCACGGCCACCCCCGCCATCTGGGCGGTGACCGAGAAAAAGATGGCGTCCAGACTGTGGCCGGAGCGGCTTAAGCGCAGCTTCAGGTGCCGGCCTCCCCCCACCTCGCTCAGGGCGGAGACGGTGCAGCCCGTCAGGGAGAAGACGGGCTTGGGGTTGCCCGCCCCGTAGGGCTCCAGCACGTCCAGACCCGCCACCTCCTCCACGGTGAGAAAGTCGGGCCCGGGGAGCTCGGCGTCCACCTCCAGGGCGGACACCAGCTCGGCCCCGCCGGTCCACGCCTCCACGCTCTCCTCCATCCGGCGGCGGAAGGCGTCGACGTTCTCCTCCAGGATGGTAAAGCCGGCGGCCAGGGCGTGGCCGCCGAAGCCCTCCAGCAGGTCGGCGCAGGACTCCAGGGCCTTGAAGAGGTTGAACCCCCCGAAGCTCCGGCAGGAGCCCTTGCCCCTGCCGTCCTGGAGGCAGATCATGAAGGTGGGGCAGGAGTATCGCTCGCACAGCCGGGAGGCCACGATGCCCACCACCCCCTGGTGCCAGTGCTCCCCGGCGAGGACCAGGGCCCGGCGGGGACTGGTGGACTCCCGCTCCAGCCGGTCCAGGCACTCCTGAAAGATCTCCCCCTCGATGGCCTGCCGCTGCCGGTTGAGCTCGCACAGCTCCCGGGCCAGGCACTCCGCCCGGGCGGGGTCCTGGGTGAGGAGGAGCTCGGCGGCCACCCAGGCCCGGCCCATGCGCCCGGCGGCGTTGATCCGGGGGGCCAGGGTGAAGCCGATGCCGGAGGCCGAGAGACACCGGTTTTCGGCCCCCGACTCCCGGATGAGGGCGCACAGCCCTGGCCGGCGGGTGTGGGCCAGGGACCGAAGGCCCTGACGGACGATGGTCCGGTTCTCCCCGGAGAGGGTCATGACGTCGGCCACCGTGCCCACGGCGGCCAGGTCGGCATAGAGCCGGAAGACCGTCTCCCGCTCCTCCGGCGGGGTGAGGGCCAGGGCCAGCTTCAGGGCCACCCCCACCCCGGCCAGGCAGGGGAAGGGATAGCCGCAGTCGGCCCGATGGGGGTCCACCACCGCCAGGGCGGCGGGGAGGACCTCCTTGCACTCGTGGTGGTCGGTGATGATGACCTCCATGCCCAGGCTGTTGGCGTAGTCAGTCTCGGCGGCGGCGGTGATGCCGCAGTCCACCGTGACGATGAGCCGTACCCCTTCCTGAAAGAGGTGGTCCACTGCCTCCCGGTTGAGGCCGTAGCCCTCCTCCATGCGGTCGGGGATATAGGGGATGACGCTGCCCCCCCGGCTCCGGAGGAACTCCGTGAGCAGGCAGGTGGCGGTGATGCCGTCCACGTCATAGTCGCCGTAGACGGCAATGGGCTCCCGCCGCTCCAGGGCCAGCGTCAGCCGGGAGACCGCCCTGTCCATGTCCCTGAGGAGGAAGGGATCGTGGAGCGGGGCCTCTCCGGCTGAGAGAAAGCCCTCCGCCGCCGCCGGCGTGTCCAGGCCCCGGGCGCACAGCACCACAGCGGCCAGGGCAGGCAGTCCGGCCCGGCGAAGCTCCTGGACGGCCCTCCCCTCCGGGGCCGCCAGGTTCCACTTCTTGTACTTCATCCGTTTGCCCTCGAAATTTCAAAAATTCAACTTTTATTATACCAAATCCCCCGGGCACTTACAAGGGAAAGTCCAGGGTCTGTCCAAAGGAAAAGGGCCCGTCCCTCCGTCCGGGGAGGGACAGGCCCTGAAAGAGGGCGGGAGCAGCTGTCGGGGCGCGTCTGGGAAGCCGCGCCCCACGCCAAAATCGCCTTCCCCTGGGGGAAGGTGGCATTTGCGGAGCAAATGACAGATGAGGGGGAACCTGATGGGCTGCACAGCGGGCCGGTGAGGACACCGGCCCCTGCGACCATCCCCTCCGTCGCCTGCGGCGACAGCTCCCTCAGAGATGGAGCCAATGGATTCTTCGGCCTTCGGCCTCAGAATGACGGGGGCCGTAAAACGCGGCGCCATAGCAGCCACATTGCTTTGCAGGCATGTAGGGGCGGCCTGTGGCCGCCCGCAGACCTTCCCCCTCCCAGGGGGAAGGTGGCATTTGCGAAGCAAATGACGGATGAGGGTGGGAATCGGGCGTGATCTGTGCCCCGGCCACCCCCTCAGTCAGCTACGCTGACAGCTCCCCCGTCAAGGGGGAGACAACGGATTCTTCGCCTGCGGCTCAGAATGACGGGGAATATATGGGCGTGTCTGGGAAGCCGCGCCCATGCACCACGTCGTTCTATGGGGCGCGGCGACCCCGGAGCGTCAAACCCCCGTAGGGGCGCACCTGTGTGTGCGCCCCTACCCCGCGTCGTCCTGAGCGTCAGCGAAGGACCCGCTCTCTCGTCCTCCGGACTCCCCTTACGCGCACTCCAGGTAGAGGGCCACCAGACGGATGGTCTCCCGCATGCCGTGGAAGTGGGTGCGCTCCATGCCGTGGGATGCCTGGACGCCGGGGCCGATGAGGGCGGCCTTGGCGTCGCTGCCCGCCTTCCAGGACACAGCCACATCGGAGGAGTAGTGGGGGTAGACGTCCACGGCGTAGTCCACACCGTTGGCCTTGGACAGGGCCACCAGACGGCTCACCATGTCGTAGTCGTAGGGCCCGGCGGAGTCCTTGGCGCAGATGGAGACCTGTTCCTCGGTGCAGGTGAGGTCCAGTCCCACGCAGCCCATGTCCACCGCCAGCAGCTCGTCCAGGTCCCAGGGGATGGTGGCGCCGCCGTGGCCCACCTCCTCGTAGACGGTGAAGTGGATCTCCACGTCGTACCGGGGCTTTACGCCGGCGTCGGCCATCAGCTTGAGCAGGGTGAGCAGGCAGGCCGCCGAGCCCTTGTCGTCGATGAAGCGGGACTTGAGGAAGCCGCTCTCGGTGACGGTGGTCTTGGGGTCGAAGCAGACATAGTCCCCCACGTCGATGCCCAGGGCCCGGACGTCCTCGGCGGTCTTGACCACCTCGTCCAGGCGGACGTACATGCTCTGCTCGTCCCGGGGGCGGGTGGCGGCGTCGTCAAAGACGTGGGCGGCGGGGGAGAGGGAGAGGATGGTGCCGGTATACACCTTGCCCTCCCGGGTATAGATCTTGCAGTACTCCCCGTCCAGGGTGGGCAGGATGGGCCCGCCGATCCGGGTCACCATCAGCTCCCCCTTGGGGCTGATGGACCGGCACATGAGGCCCAGGGTGTCGATATGGGCGCACAGGCCCACCTTTTTGGTGTGCTCCCGGCCGGGCGCTTCGATGACCAGGCCCCCCTTGTTGGTGCGGCGGGTGGCGTAGCCCAGGCCCTGGGCGATGCCCTCCGCCGCCTCCACCGCCCGGCGGGTGAAGCCGCTGGGGGAGTCGATGGTCAGGAGGGTCTTTGCCGTCTCCATGAGAAAATCCTTGCAGCCGTTGAAGTCCATGTGAAGTTCCTTCCTTCCCGTGTGTTTTATCCCCCCTATCATACCCGCTTTCCCGGGAAAAGGCAATGAAAACCGGCCATGGTTTCCCATGGCCGGCCGGCATGATCGATTTTAGGGGCGCCCGGGGCGCGACTGCCCAGACGCGGCTGTGGTACCGCTGTCCAGCCTTGTCATTCTGAGCCGAAGGCGAAGAATCCGTCCTTTCGTCCTATCTGACGAAACCCGGCCAGCATAGCTGACCGGGCCTACGCTGCGCTCAGGATGACGGAGAGAGGACTTTTGCTGCGTCCTCACCCCTCCGCACCGGGGAAGAGCTTCCGGAAGGGGAGGGGCAGGGGGGCCCGCAGGGTCAGCTCCTTCCTGGTCCGGGGGTCGGTGAGGACCAGCACGTCGGCGTGGAGGGCCAGCCGGCCCATGGGGTCGGTCCTGGCCCCGTACTGCCGGTCCCCGGCGATGGGGCAGCCCAGGTCCTGCATGTGGACACGGATCTGATTTTTCCGTCCGGTGTCGATCTCCACCGCCGCCAGGGTGTAGCCCCGGTTTTCCATGACCGCCCGGTAACGGGTCACCGCCTCCCGGGCGTTCCGGCCCTTGGGGCCGGAGTAGACCAGATGGGTGGACGTCTCGTGGAGCCAGGAGCGCACCGTTCCCTCTGCCTGGGGGAGGGTCCCCTCCACCGCCGCCGCATAGCCCCGCTTCTTCACCAGCTTCTCCCAGTTGTCCTGGAGGGCCCGCTTGAGCTTCTCGTCCTTGGCAAAGACCAGCACCCCGGAGGTGTCCCGGTCCAGCCGGTGGACGATGAAGATGCGCCGGCCCGGCTCCCGGGCCTTCACATAGTCGGAGACCGCCCGGTAGGCGGTGCGGCGGCGCTCCTTCTCGTTGCCCATGGACAAGAGCCCGGCGGGCTTGTCCACCACGAGAAGGCCGTCGTCCTCATAGAGGATGGGGAAGGGGAGCTCCGCCGCCCCGGCGGAGGTCTTGGGCAGCAGCTCCACCCGCTGCCCCGGAGTCAGGGGGGCGTCGAACCGGGTGACCACCCTGCCGTCCACCATCACCTGCCGCCGGGACAGCAGGCCCTTCACCGTGTTCCGGGACTTGTCCTTCACCCGGAGGAGCAGGAAGGGGAGGAGGGTGGTCTCCTCCTCCACCGTCAAAAGCCGTCTCTCGTCCATAGGGGACCTCCTTATCTCTGTATCGCTTTCATTATAACACCAGGATACCCAGATGTTCCAGCAGGATCTTACAGCCCATGAGGATGAGCACAATGCCGCCGAATCGCTCTGCGGGGGCCTTCCACCGGCTGCCGAAGCAGCCCCCCGCCCAGACCCCCGCGGCGGAGAGGGCCAGGGTGGTGCAGCCGATGAAGCCCACGGCGGGGCCGATGTCCACGCGGAGGAAGGCGAAGGTGACCCCCACGGCCAGGGCGTCGATGCTGGTGGCCACCGCCAGGGGGAGCATGGCGGCGGGGGAGAAGGAGGCCGAGACCTCCTCGTCCTCCCCGTCCCCGAAGGACTCCCGGACCATATTGCCGCCGATGATGCACAAAAGCACGAAGGCGATCCAGTGGTCCACCGTGGTGATGAGCCCCTGGAACCGGGTGCCCAGGAGCCAGCCCACGGCGGGCATGAGGGCCTGGAAGCCCCCGAACCACACCCCGCAGGTGAGGGCGTGGCGGAGTCCCACCCGGCCCACGGAGAGCCCCTTGCAGATGGAGACGGCAAAGGCGTCCATACTCAGCCCCACGGCGATCAGAAACAGCTCCCACAGGCTCACGATGACATTCCTCCCTGATGACGCTCCGGCGGCGGGTCTGAAAGAAGGTATGCGCCGGGGCACAAAAAAAGAGACCCATCTGCCAAAGCAGATCAGTCTCGTCCTTGAAAAGGAAGCCGGGCGCACGCCGACTGCTCTCCCGTGCTTGAAAATATGGTAGCATGGACCCTGCTCCCTGTCAAGCAGGAGCCGGACAGACCAGCACGGCGGGGGTCGGATGGGGCCCTCCGGTCCCCGCCGTCGTCCGGCCCGCCTGGGTCCACACCCCCAGAAACAGCAGCGCCGCCGCCGCGATGGCCGCCAGTCCCACCCCGATCAGGGGCGTTCTCTTTCCCCGTCCTGTCATGGCATGCCCTCCCGTCTCCCCCGGTCCCCCGGAGGTCCTTTGTAAGGTATATCGCTCGGGAGGGCGGTTTTGTGACAGGGAGGAGAACAAATTTTTTGCGGGGCGCATGCCGAATTGCAGGGCAGGGATACAGGAGCCGACGGCCCCATCGGCCCGCACGGCCTCCACGCATCCTTTTGTGGGGCGTGACGACCCCGACGCGCCCCACACCAAAGAAATGGTTTCCTCCCGCGTCATGCTGAGCGTCAGCGAAGCATCCGTTTCCCCCGTCCTTTTCCTACTGTCAGGGGACAGGAGACGGATTCTTCGCTTCGCTCAGAATGACAGATAACGGGGAGACAGCGGGTATGCGCCCAGACCGGTGGAAACACGGTCCCATAAAGGACAGGGGCGGCCTGTGGCCGCCCCTGTCCGCAGGACTGTAACGCTTTATTTCCCCCGGAACTTATCCAGCAGCCCCTTCAGGCCGCCCTTTTTCCGGACTTCCCCAGGCTCCCGGGCGGCGGAGGCCCGGAGGCCCTTCAGCGCCTTGGCGGCATCCGGGTCCCCCAGCTCGGCGGCGCGGCAGTAGAGCTCCTCCGCCCGCCGGAGGTCCCGGTCCAGCCCCAGCCCCTTGGCGCAGCACTCGCCCAGCAGGAAGAGCCCGGCAGGGTCGTCCTGCTCTGCCGCCCGGGTCAGCCACACCACGGCCTCCCGGTCATTCCGGCGGAGCCGGTCCCCGTTCATGTAAAGCCTGCCCAAGAGGGACTGTGCCTGCACATGACCGTCCTCCGCCGCCTGCCGGAGGAGGGTCTCTCCCTCTCTGGCGTCCCCTTTGATGTGCTCACCCAGCACCAGGCACCGCCCAAGCCGGTACCTGGCCTCGCTGTGGCCCTGGTCGGCAGCCTTCCTCAGCCAGGCCGCGCCCTCCGCCGCGTCCACAGGAACACCGGTGCCGTAGAGATAGCAGCGGCCCAGGTTGCACTGGGCGTAGGCGTAGCCGTCCTCCGCCGCCTTCCGATAGAGCTCCGCCGCCCGGGCCTCATCCTTGGGCACCACCCGGCCCGTCTCATAGTAGTAGCCAAGGCCGGCCATGGCGGGGGTGTAGTTCCGCGCCACCGCCCGCTGGTAGCACTCCACCGCCCGCTGGTCGTCCTGCTCCGTGCCGTCGCCGTTCAGGCAGCAGCTCCCCAGCAGATACAGGGCGCGGCCATGGTTCTGCGCCGCCGCCTGCTCCAGCCAGTGGACGGCCTGGACCGTATCCCGCTCCACGCCGATGCTGTGGAGATAACAGTAGCCCAGGTTACACTGGGCGTAGGCGTAGCCCTGCTCCGCCGCCTGCCGGTAAAGCTCCGCCGCCCGGCGCTTGTCCTCTTCCACCCCGCGGCCCAGCTCATAGCACAGCCCCAGGCTGGTCAGGGAGGGGGCATAGCCCTGCTCTGCCGCCCGGCGGTAATACGCCGCAGCCGCCTTGTCGTCCTGCGGCACGCCGTCGCCATTCCAGGCGCAGTCTCCCAGCAGATCCAGGGCGCGGGGAAAATTCCGCTCCGCCGCCCGCTTCAGCCACGGAATGGCCTTGACCGGATCGGCCTCGACTCCGATCCCGGTGAGATAACAGTAACCCGCATTGCAGGCCCCCGCCAGATCTCCTCTCTTTCCTCCCTTGCAGTAGAGCTCCAGGGCTTTGGCCGCATCGGCCTCCACGCCGTCGCCCCGCTCATAGCACAGCCCCAGACTCACCATGGACACCGGGTAGTCCAGCTCCGCCGCTTGGCGGTAGTACTCCACCGCCCGGGCCTGGTCGGCCTCCATGCCCACCCCGTCGGCGGCGCAGTCCCCCAGCAGATCCAGCGCCCGGGGGAAGTCCTGTTCTGCGGCCTGCTCCAGCCAGTGGACCGCCTGGACCTCGTCCCGCTCCACGCCGATGCCACGGAGGTAACAGAAGCCCAGGTTACACTGGGCACGGGCATAGCCGCCCGCCGCCGCCCGGCGGTAGAGCGCCGCGCCCCTGGCCTTGTCCTCGGGGACCCCTTCGCCCAACTCGTAGCACAATCCCAGGTCGCAGATGGCCGGCAGATAACCCGCCTGGGCCGCCTGCTCATAGAGGGCCGCCGCCCGGACCAGGTCGGCTTCTACCCCCCGGCCCGCCTGGAGACAGTCGGCCAGGATGCTCTGCGCGCGGTGGAAATCCTGCTCCGCCGCCCGCTCCAGCCAATGTACCGCCTGGGTCTCGTCCTTCTCCACCCCGATGCCGCTCAGATAGCACACGCCCAGGTTACACTGGGCGGGGGCGTAGCCCTGGTCGGCCGCCTGGCGGTAGAGCGCCGCCGCCCGGCGCTTGTCCTCTTCCACCCCGCGGCCCAGCTCATAGCACAGACCCAGATCGCACAGCGCGGGCACATAGTCCCCCTCCGCCGCCTTCTGATAGAGCTCCACCGCCCGGGCCGGATCGGCCTCCATGCCCATCCCGTCGGCGGCACAGTCCCCCAGCAGGTACTGGGCGCGGGGAAACTCCTGCTCTGCGGCCTGCTCCAGCCAGCGCACCGCCTGCGCCTCGTCTCGCTCCACGCCGATGCCACGGAGGTAGCAGAAGCCCAGGTTACACTGGGCACGGGCATAGCCGCCCTCTGCCGCCTGGAGGTAGAGCTCCACGCCCCTGGCCTTGTCCTCGGGGACTCCGTCGCCCACCTCGTAGCACAGCCCCAGCTCACAGATGGCCGGCAGATAACCAGCCTGGGCCGCCTGCTCATAGAGCTCCACCGCCTGGACCGGGTCGGCTTCTGTCCCCCGGCCCGCCTGGAGACAGTCGGCCAAAATGCTCTGGGCGCGGGGAAAGCCCTGTTCCGCCGCATGCTCCAGCCAATGGACCGCCTGACCCTCGTCCTTCTCCACGCCGATGGCGCTCAGATAGCACACCCCCAGGTTACACTGGGCGGGGGCGTAGCCCTGATCGGCGGCCCGGCGGTAGAGCTCCGCCGCCTGGACCGGGTCGGCCTCCACCCCCTCGCCACTTTCGTAGCACAGCCCCAGGTCGCAGATGGCGGGCACATAGTCCCCCTCCGCCGCCTTCTGATAGAGTTCCACCGCCCGGACCGGGTCGGCCTGGATCCCCCGGCCCGTCTGGAGACAGTCGGCCAAAATGCTCTGGGCGCGGGGGAAGTCCTGGGCCGCCGAGCGCTCCAGCCATGTGATCCCCTGCGCCTCGTCCCGCTCCACCCCGATGGCATTGATATAACACACGCCCAGGTTACACTGGGCGGGGGCATAGCCCTGATCGGCGGCCCGGCGGTAGAGCTGGGCGGCCCGGACCGGGTCCTGCTCCGCCCCCGTGCCGTTTTCATAACACACACCCAGGATGCTCTGGGCGCGGGGGAAGCCCTGCTCCGCCGCCTGCTCCAGCCAATGCGCCGCCTGGACCTCGTCCTTCTCCACCCCGATGCCGTTGAGGTAGCACACCCCCAGGTTACACTGGGCGGGGGCGTAGCCCTCCTCGCCGGCCTGACGGTAGAGCTCCGCCGCCTGGGCCGGGTCGGCCTCCACGCCGTCCCCCCACTCATAACACAGCCCCAGATCGCAGATGGCGGGGGGATAGCCCTCCTCCGCCGCCTGCCGGAAGAGCTCCGCCCCCCGGACCGGGTCGGTCTCCACGCCGTCCCCGGCCTGATAGCACCGGCCCAGGGACTCCATGGCCCGCAGGTCGCCGCTCTCCACCCCGATGGCAAACCAGTGTGCGGCCTGGACCAGGTCGGTCTCCACGCCATCCCCCTGGGCGTACCGCAGACCCACGTCATAGGCCACGGCGGGGTCCACCTGGGCCTGCTCCAGCAGGGCCTTGAAGTCCTCCTGTGACCGCTGGACCTGCTCCATCGCCCGCCAGATCAGCGCCGTGTTGACAAACACCACGTCCTCCTGTCCCTCCGGCGTTCCCTTCTCCTGTTCCTTCAGCATGGGCGTTCACCCGTCCTCTCTGCCCCTCCGGGCCAGTCTTGTCCCCATTCTACAACAGCAGTCGGGCCGATGCAAGAACCTTGCGGAAAAGGACGGGGAGGAATCTTTCAGACCGGTTGGGCGGCCATGGAACGCCCGGTTCTCCACCATGCTGCCATCAGGTCGAATATATACACATATGTAAAAAACCGGCAGACACCCAACGGTGTTTGCCGATTTTTGGCACCCCCGGCGCGACTCGAACGCACTACATTCCGCTTAGGGGTAGGTTGTACCATTCCGTAAATGGTTCCTATCATATCTTCCCGTGTTGTTTCTTCGCAAATTGTGCTGCCTGGAAGCAGGTCAATTTGCACAAATTCCCCTGAAATATGCTGCCTTACAACGGCTTTTCAAATGTCGTATTAGCAAGTTATTAGCAGGAACCCCTTGTGACAGAGGGCTTTCAGGAGCCATTTCAAAATGATATTAGCAATGGAGGATCATTTTATGAGCACCAACACACCCAACGAAAAAGGAACGCCCCAAAGCAGGACATACACCGTGAATGACATCGCAGCCATTCTCGGTATCGGCCTCGCTTCGGTCTATAAACCCGCCAACTCCGGATTGTTCAAGACGATCCACATCTCCAGGAAGTCCTTTGAGGAGTGGCTGAAGGTGGAGGAAAATTCAGAAATACAAGGATAAAAGATTTATCCTTAAGAATGTAGACTTTTATTTGTGTTCTGAAACTACAATTTCAACGGAAATACGACAAAATAAAAATCGAAACATTTTGTTTCGATTTTTATTTATTGTATTGAAAATATGCGGCTACCATGATATTATAAATAAAAGCATTGGGGAGGGCTTGATATGGAAAATATGACTGTTCGCTTGGAAAGCCTCGATATTCATAATTTTAAAAATGTTAAATTTGGACGATTAAGTTTTGAGAATCCTAGAAAGTATTTTGCTTCAAGTGTTTTAGGCTTATATGGTCAAAATGGATCTGGAAAGACCGCAGTTATTGACTCTATTACACTACTTAAACTAGCATTTTCTGGGCAACCCATTCCTTCAATACTTGCAGACTACATTAATGTTGATTCTGACGCAGCAACGATGCGATATACGCTGAAAGTGTCAAATTCAAAAACTAATAGCGAATATCATGTGATTTATGAATTTAGTCTGCGCAAAGAAGAAGATGTATCCCAGCATAATGCGGATGACATAAACGCTTCTTCCGAGCACTTTAAAGCAACAATATTTGATGAAGTTCTGTCTTATACATGTATATGTGAGAACGGAAAAACAAAGATGCTTCCGGTCATCGACACAAAAAATACTGAGATTTTTGGCCCAGCTACAAAACTAGAAACTTTAACAAATGATAACAAGGCAGTATTAACTGATTTGCTTGTTGCTAAGAAGTTGACCGCAGCAACCTCACGTAGTTATTGCTTTTCTAAGGAACTATTAACTATAATTCGGGCAAATTGCAAAGAAGATTACCATCTAAACATAATAGAAAGTCTTGTGCATTACGGAAATTTTGAACTCTTTGTAATTAACACTACCAATTCCGGTTTGATTAGTCTGAATGCCCTTCCCCTTACTTTTAGATATGAGAATAACAACAAGGCCGCAATAGGCAATATAGCACTTCCTTTAAATAGTACTGCTACCGTACCAGAAAACATTTATCAGGTAGCAGAAAGAGTTCTAGCTGACATGAATGTAGTGCTAGAGAAAATTATTCCTGGATTAACAATTAGCATAAAAAATCTTGGTAACCAAATTCTCAAAGATGGCAACATTGGAATTAAAATTCAACTTGTATCGCATAAAAACAGCAAAGAAATTCCATTGCAATATGAGTCTGAAGGAATAAAAAAGATAATTTCTATTCTTCATTTACTCATCATAATATATAATCAGTCTTCTATAACAGTTGCGATTGATGAACTGGATTCTGGCGTTTTTGAATATTTGCTTGGAGAATTGCTTCGTATTATTTCTGAAAAGGGAAAAGGACAATTAATATTTACATCTCATAATTTGCGCCCGTTAGAAACATTAGATCGTGGTTTCATAGCTTTTACTACAACCAATCCATCTAACAGATATATTCGTCTTGCAAATGTAAAAAGCAATCATAATCTTCGCGATTTTTATTATCGTGACATTGTTTTAGGCGAGCAAAGTGAGGAAGTCTATGAGCCTACCAACAACTATGAAATTGCATTCGCATTTCGAGAGGCTGGTGAATCAAGTGGCTCGTAAGAAAATTGTTTTCATAATCGTAGAAGGCCCTTCGGATGATACTGCATTAGGTCTCCTTTTCAATCGCTTTTATCAAAACAAGCAGGTTTATATCCAAATCTTGCATAGAGATATTACCACTGAAAACGGCGTGAATCCATCTAATATAATATCCTCAGTCTGTAACGAAATTAAGACCTACGCAAAAGCAAATCACCTTAATAGTTCTCACTTTCATGAAATCATTCATATAACTGATACAGACGGAGCGTTTATAAATAACGAAAGTATTATTGAGGATAACGCAATAGCTAACATCTGTTATTCAGAAACAGAAATTCGGACGCCTAATAAATCTAATATTGAAAGTCGCAATCAACAAAAATCTGCAAATTTAACTAAGTTATCATCTTGTAGTCAGATTTGGGGTATCCCCTACCATATATTTTATATGTCATGTAATCTCGACCATGTGTTATACAACAAATTGAATAGCTCTGACGAGGAAAAAGAAAATGATGCTTTCTTGTTTGCTAAACAATATAAAGACAATATTCCTGGTTTTACGGCGTTCATTTCTCAATCCGATTTTTCAGTTCCAGGTAGCTATAGTGATACATGGAAGTACATAAAAGAATATCTGCATTCCTTGGAAAGACATACAAATCTTGGACTGTGCTTTCTACAAGAAGAGAACGGTGAAAACCCCAGTTAAATTTATTGGCGAGACGCCATAGGAGTTTCCTCCTATGGCGTTTTTTATATCTATTTTCCTCTTATTTCAATGAGCCTGTAATTTATACTACATTACATTAAGTCATAGAAAATGGAGAAAATTCTTTATTTTTCATCCCAAATCAGCCGGAAGGCCACCGCCTATAGGTTTTCCCCCCGGGGCATCCGAGCAGCATAGAGGCCGTCTTTTCCCCGAAAACAAACACTTTTCCAGACCGCCAAAAGGAGGTGATATGATGGCGGTATTTCGCATTGAGAAAACCCGAGACTACACGGTGATGTCCAACCACCACCTGCGCAACGCGGGGCTGTCGCTGAAATCCAAAGGGCTACTCTCCATGATGCTGTCCTTGCCGGAGGACTGGAACTACACCACCAGGGGCCTGGCGAAAATCTGCAAGGAGGGCACGGACAGCATCGGCTCCGCCCTGAAGGAGCTGGAGCGGGCCGGGTACATAGTCCGCAATCGGCTGCGGGACAGCAAGGGCAAGATCGTGGATGTGGAGTATGTCATCTACGAGACGCCCCATCCCCCGGACACGGGCCAGCCG
>NZ_JAPFEA010000070.1 GCF_026169115.1 Intestinimonas sp.
GATGCAATGAGGGCGGCCACATCCTGAAGGTTGGCTTCCGCGGTGACTGCCTGCTTCATCCGGTTGGTACTGCCTCGGTCCATCCGGTTCTTGTTCTCGGCGTTGTGGAGGATCTTTTCCTCCTCCGCAGAGGTCACCTTTCGGGTATAGATGCGCAGGGTCACGCCGCTCTTTTCTCCAAGGTTCCGAAGCAGAGCCAGTTCCTCTGTGGTAGCGGGGTAGCTGCGCAGTGCCATCGTACAGCGGTAGAGGTCCCCGCACACCGCATGATCCGTGTTGAAGCGAACCGCGGAGGGTGCAATCAGGTCCAGAAAATCCTTGGGGTGGGGCTCTGGCACTTTTGCCTGTGCCATCCGTTTCTTTTTCTTCTGCTTTTTCTTAGCCATGGTCCTTCACCCACCTCTCTCCGTCATAGTCATCGAAGTGATCCGTAGTCACGTCCTGCTGGTAGTACACAGCCAGCAGGCGCTTGATGTCCTGGGGATCTGCCATCCGGACCTGAAAACCCAGATCCCGGATGTGTTTCTCGGTCTGGCGCAGATGGTTCTCATCCGGCTCGCCGCCGCTGCGTTCAGGACAGAGTACGATAGCAAACTCCCGAGCGGAAGCGGTCCCAGCCTGGATATCATCCAGATGGATACCATCCTGCCGCAGCAGTTCCCGTATGGCAGGCAATTCTTCCTGCTCCAGACGCAGACGGTACCAGTCCTTGTTGCGGCGGAAGGACTCCCGGGAGTCCAAGGCCAGCATCTGCACCTGAGGCATCGTGCAGAGCAGCCGGGTCAATGCCATCACCCGGCCCCGGATGCCATCCTCCGAAAGCACGGATAGATTATCCGGTTTGATCAGATAGAAGACCAGTTCTCCCTCGGCGGTGCGGATGCCATGCTGTGTGACTTGGCTGATCCCCATGAGCTGCCGGGTAGACTGCCTCTGCCGCAGTTCTTTCTTCTGTTTATTCAATTCTGGGCCTCCATTCGTAGTACTGCTGTTTCCACAGCAAAAACGCAAAGGCATAGCGCAGGAAATCCAGGATGCTGGCCGACTCTACACGGATGCTGAGGAAGGCGTAGAGCACCGTCGCCACCATGGGAAGCATGATCCCGCTCTGCACCAATGCCAGAACAGAAAACAAAAAGCCAACGCCGATGATCGCTACATCCCGCAGGGTCCAGAGCCAGAGCATAGCCCTTGCTTTCAAATCTTCAGGGTAGATATAGATAAGAAACACCTCCTATAAAGAAAAGCCGCCGCAGGGATGACCCGCGGCGGCCTGTGATCCGGTTATGATTCCTGCTCATGCTCCAGCGCCTGCCGGATACAGTCCAGGAAGAAGGCGTTCTGCTTCATGTTATGCTGTTTCAGATACTCCTTGAACTGCTCGAACAGTTCCTCGGGCACTTGAAAGGCCACCGTCCTCTGCTTTCCGCCCATTTTTCTGGTCCCTCCATTTTCGTAGTAGTTTGTGAGAAGTTCTGTCATGAATTCGCTCAGGGATTTTCCGGACTCCTCCTGCTCCTGCCGGATGCGCGTGTGCAGGGAAACCGGGATCTGCGCGCATAGGTTCTTTTTCGGTTCCATACCGACGCCCCCTTTGTCCTGAATTGCAAAGCAAGTATATCCAAAGCAAGGTGGGAAAGCCATTCACAATACCCAACGAAGAAGATATGGAATTACAAGCAAGATAAACAAATTCATTTCTTGCCTGCAAACAGCAAGATCCTGCGCATGACATACTCCACGCAGGGAATTGCGACACTGTTGCCCAGTGCCTTGTAGCGGGCGGAGTCCGAGACACCGGGAAGATCTGTCCAACCATCTGGGAACCCCTGGAGCCGTTCGCATTCCAAAGGAGTTAGGCGGCGGATCAGGAGCGGACTATCTGCTGCCTGACATACCAGGTCGGTGGAATCCTTGTATTGTCTGGCGCTTTCCGTAGAGGCCACATCGTTATCTTGAAACACATCCACGCGCTGCCTGGAGTAGACTGTGTGATGATCGGTTGCGGTCATGGTATAGGCAATATCCTCCTGATAACCGATTCCATTGCCGCCATTAAAAAGCTGACGGTCGATGGCGTTTCCTGTGATACAAACGACCTCTGGCATTTCCTGCTCCACCAAAGGCAGGTTGTTGCCTCCAGTTCCCGCACGGGCGGAGAGGGTCGGAGCTACGGTGTGCGGCCCGGTATATCTGGCATCGATTCCATGGTTTTCATACACCAGAGGTTGATGCCCATGTTCCTGCGCCCGCAGGGTTCCGGTGATACCTTCTGTGCAGTCCATTACGCTGCCACCCTGATCGTTCAGACATAGGACTGAAGGCATACAGTTCCCGCTGGCTGTTCCTTTCAGTGTGGGGGCAAGCGTTTCGGAATAGCCGATACTCCCAGCTTTGGCCCCGGCTCCCGCAGAAAAACCGGCAACAAAAGTCTGCTGCTTCATTCCGGGTTGTGCCTGGAGCGCACCGGAAAGATCATGCAGATCCCGCACCTCATCTCTTTGGTTTGCTGCAAAAGCCATGACAGTTGGTGTAGGGAGCAGCACCCCGTTTCGCCCTGTGGACATCCCGCAGTTTATTCCGAGGGTAGCAGCGACCTGCTCGGTGAGGTCACCATTATAACCATCTACACCTATGGCCTCACCTGTGATAAACGTCTGCATCTGCATATTGCTGGTGGCCATCAGTGCGCCGGATACACCATGCAGATCGATCCCCTCATCCCTCTGGTTGATGTGGTAGGCTTTTATCTCCGTTATCCGAAAGTCCATCGGGATCAGGCCCGCCTGGACCATCAAAGCCCACTTCAACTGCTCCGGCAGCGGCTTTCCGCGCTCTTTTGCTCTGCGTAGTATACCGAGACAGGCTTTTTTGCTTAAACCATATTTCTCGTCCGGATCTTGCTCCAAAACACTGGATAGATCGCTTTTGGTCGGCTCTCTGGGGGCTGCTCCGGTATTGAGAAAAGTGCCGTCTTCCAACCACGGGGAGCGCATCTCCCAATAGTGGGCTCCAAACAGATCTACATGCTCCTTAGACAGATCCAGATGAAAATATGAAATTGCGATCAGAGAAGCGATATTCCGAGACTTTCTACTCTGTTTTGCAGCGTTTTTGCATAGTTTTAACGGCTCATCTAGAGTAAACATTGTTATTTGACCGTCAGGATCATAGAATCGCATGGTTCTTCCTCCTCTCTTAATGTGTCAAATAGAATCTGTGGGGCATAAGGACCAGCGAGGTCGGCAACCAGATAGATACGTTTTCTCCTCTGTGGAACACCCCAAAATTGCGCATCCAGACAGCGCCATGCCAGTGAAAAGCCTGTTTCGAGGACATTTTCACCGGCATCCGGCCACGAATAGGGATAAGACCGCGGGACCTCAGCTCCACCGTCATGGATGTGGAGGATCTCTTCCAATACAATCCGAAAATCTTCCCCCTTGGGCGACCCGCTGCTGAATGCACCAGGAACATTTTCCCAGCAGAACCAGCGGGGGCGGACATCGATCCCAGTCCGTCCCCGTTCTCGCTCCGCAGTCCTCATCTCCTTCACGATCCGGATCTGCTCCATAAAAAGCCCGGAACGGGCGCCAGATAAACCGGCGCGGGTGCCGGCCACACTCAGGTCCTGGCAAGGGCTGCCCCCACAGATGAGGTCTACTGGAAATAACAGTTTTCCGGATAATTTCGTAATGTCACCTTTGTGTACCATACTTGGAAATCTCCGTTCTGTGACCTTCATCGGAAATGACTCGATTTCGCTGGCCCAGAGCGGTATAAATCCAGCCCGGACTGCCGCGAGGGGGAACCCTCCGATACCGTCAAACAGGCTTCCCATGGTCAGGGCGCTCATTTCGTCACCGCCGCTGCGATCGTCTGGGTGGTATGCACCGCAGCCTGAGCGGTATAGACCGCGCTCATGATGTTGGCGTGGGTGGTAGTGTCCAACCCGAAGGTCCCGGCGATCCTGGGGACCTCGCCGGCGGAGAGCATAAGGCCCAGGCCCAAAAGGGCGTGTTCCCGGAAAACCATCAGGCCCGCCACCAAAATAATGGCCTGAAGGAATGCAGTCAAGCACAAACCTATGACCTGCTTGATCCACTGTACGAAGCCGTCCACATAACCTCGGGGGATGCTGAACATATACAGACTCCCCACGGCGATTTGGATGAGCAGGATGCCGCCCCGCTTAAGGGATGCGAAAAAGACCTTGATCACTGCGTAGGCCATAAGGATGATGCAAAAAAGCAGCATGATGGGACTTGTGATCACACCGAATCCAAAGTCCAGTGTTACCTCAGCCATATCCGCGATGCTCTCCACGCTACTGAGGTCTGTGATGATCTGCTGGCCCACATCCCCGATGCTGGTTCCGTATCCGGTCAGCCCCGCGCTGAAGGTTCCCTGAAGGGAGGTAGCCAGCGCATAGAGCCGGACCGGCAAGACCGAGAACAGGCTTGCGGCCAGAAAACCTTTGATGGCATTGAGTGCCGTCTGCTTTAGGTTGGCACGTCCTGAGGAATATTCGATGCCGAACTCAAAGGCACAGACCACCAGACTGATGCCGTACATGGCCCAGCCCAGTTGAGAGAAGAACCGCACGACCGCCTGCACCCATTCCAATTCAAATAGTTCGACTCCCATATTTCCCATGGATGCGAAGAAATTTCCCAAAAAGCCGACCACCTGTCCATAGAACCAGTCGATCAGGTTGTCCATGATGGTGGCGGCGACAAAATCCCAGATAAAAATAGAGACTCACCTCGCTGTCACAGGGCTATGCCAGCTGAGGGATGGGGCCGCGCAGCTGGCACGGCCCCATATATTTTTCTTACATCGTCTGCTCCCACCCCGGTCGTTCCATCTGGACCTGCTCCTGGAAGACCTCCAGATAACTTCCTACTGCGTCAGACAGTTCCTGATAATCCCGGCTGCTGGGCTGATAGACATACCAGGCTACTTTCCCGCAGTCGTCCCAGAGGTGGGGGATGACCCCATCTCTGAAATTGGGATTGCTTGTGTGCTTTTTCCCCAAAAGGTCTGAAAACCGCAGAACAAGGTTATCCACGGCACCCTCGTCCCGATTCAGGATGGTCAAGCGAAGGGCATCGTACTGGCTGGCAATATGGGTGGAGATAAATTGGATCTTGGCCCGGTTCATCTCACTCAGCCGCACATAGCAGGCTCGCCCAACATAGGTGGCGTCCGGATAGCGGGGGCTGACGATCTTCCTCAATTCCTGCTCGAAAGCAGTCATACCCATGCCTTAGATCCCCACGATGCCCCAGATATAGTTGGGGGCCAGCAGAACGAAGATCAGGCAGACGAACAGGATGGCGGGGCCAGTCCACTCAAACTGTCCATGCTTACGGTAGTCGAAGTAGCACATAGCCAGTTTGACAAAAAACGCGACTGCCAGGATCATGCTCAATGCAGGGAACACCACGCTGTCCACCACCGTCTTGATCTGACTGGCGGCATCGGTCCAGGTCTGCTCCACAGCTCCGGCCACATCGCCGCCGGTGGCAAAGGCGGGGACCGCACAGGTCATCGCCAGAACGAGAGTGGGCAGAAGATATCTCACCCAATTTTTGATACGCTTCATCAATGACACCTCCGTAAAAGTAGGAGGACCGTCCCGGTCAGGACGGTCCTCTCTGGAATGATAGGGGCTTAATAGCCGGTGCGGGGCAGGGGCTTGGAGGGCTTGTAGACTTTGGTCACCCACCGGCTGGTGGCCATGATCCACTGGCCGTCATAAACGCCGCCCACATCGGCCTGATTGGTAAACTGGCTCCCTCCGGTAATCCAGGAGACCACCTTGCAGTACACCTGCGGAGCCTCCACCTGCCGGAAGTTTCCGGGGACGACGCCGAAGGACACCATGAACTGCGTCACACACTCGTTGGAGGCGAGGCCCAACGCAGCAGGTGAGGCGTCCAGTACGTAGTTCTGCTGAGTGGAGAGGTTGTCTGCCAGAACACGCCAGTTCTCGCCGCTGAGATTGGTCCGGTACACGATTTTGTAGTTGCCGGGTACATTGTAGGTCCCGGTGACGACCCGTTCCAGCCGCACCGCCTGGGTGGGCAGCGTATCCCGCCAGTAGAAGGAGGTCAGGTTCGTGGTGGAATTGTTGGCGATGCTGCTAAGGTCATAGCGGATCTGTTGACCGGGCATGACTTCCACATAGCCGGTCTTTTTGATGCTCACATTGGTGTAGAGACTCTTGTTGGTCATAGCCGCCTTGACGATCTGGCCCTCATGCTCGATCTCCACCTCAATGGGTGTTTTATCCAGGCCATAGAAGTCCGCCGCCTTGGATTCAATGATCTTATACCGGCCCAGAGGCAGGGGCTTGGAAACCGCCCGTCCATTCTTGTCCGTCCGGATGGTATCCACCAGATTTCCGGTGCGGTAGTGGTAGATCTCAAACACCGTGCCGGGAATGGGTGTGCCGGCGGGCCAGCCGTTCATGCTGTTGTAGTCGGCGCTGGTCTTGGTGATCTGGATCTGGCC
>NZ_JAPFEA010000043.1 GCF_026169115.1 Intestinimonas sp.
ACAGCATGACTTTGATTTCCGGCAGCAGCCCCTGAACCTGTGTGTAATTTCGTTTCCGCATAACGATACCCCCTGATGTAGTCTATTTTCCTACATCAGGGGGTATTTTGTCACTGTCCGTTTTTACTGGTTCAGTTCATGCGGCGGGCCGGTGTTTTTATTCCACAGGAGGCAAAAAGTGCCCGCCTGACACAAGGCCAGGCGGGCACAGAAGAAACGGGATAGAAGTTTACTCCTCGTCGTGGTCGTGACCACAGCCGCAGTCGCAGCCGTCGTCGTCACAGTCGCACTCATCGGAGATGGCGAACTGGCTGTGGCAGTTGGGGCACTCAATGACGCCGGCCTCCAGCACGTCCTCGTCGATGACCAGGGGCTCCTGGCAGTTGGGGCACTCGACCTCAAAGAAGTCGTCCTCATCCTCGCCGCAGCAGCACTCGTCTTCGTCCTCGTCGTCATCCCCATAAAGGAGCTCCTCCACGTCGGCCAGGTCGTCGGACACGGCGTCCAGCTCCTCGCCCAGGGCGGTGGTGTTCTCCTCCAGGTCCTCGATGGACATGCCCATTTCCTCCAGGATGTCGATGATGACGGAGATGAGCTTGCCCTCCTTGGACTTCTCGGTGTCGATGGCAAGGCCGTCGGACAGACCCTTCAGGTAGGCGACTTTCTCGGTGATCGTCATAATAAACTCTCCTTATCCATGCGGCCGCAAAGGGCCTGGTTTTCGGGACCTGGAGCTTACTTCTTGCAGCGCTCCAGGTACTCGCCGGACCGGGTATCGATCTTGATCTTGTCGCCGGGGTTGATGAAGAGGGGGACCTTGATCTCGGTGCCGGTCTCCAGGGTGGCGGGCTTGGTCACGTTGGTGGCGGTGTCGCCGCGGAAGCCGGGATCGGTCTCGGTGACCTCCAGCTCCACGAAGGTGGGGGGCTCCACCATGAAGATCTTGCCCTTGTAGCTGTTGATCTTGCAGGGCATGTTCTCCTTGACGAAGCGGAAGTCGTCGCCCAGGGTGTCCTTGCTCACGGGGACCAGATCGTAGGTCTCAGAGTCCATGAAGTAGTACAGGTCGCCGTCGTTGTAGCTGTACTCCATGTCCTTGCGCTCCACGTAGGCGGTCTCGAACTTGGCGGTGGGGTTGAAGGAAGTCTCGGTGACAGCGCCGGTCATGACGTTCTTCATCTTGGTCCGCACGAAAGCGGCGCCCTTGCCGGGCTTGACGTGCTGGAACTCCACGACCTGCATGACCTGACCTTCCATCTCGAAGGTTACGCCGTTACGGAAATCACTTGCGGTAATAGGCATTGGTACTCATCCTCCAAATGAAGCATCTGTTTTTCCACGTTGGGGCGCACCCGCCCCTTACCCATGAATTATCTAAGTTATTTTACCCTATTATTCCCGGATTTGCAAGGGGTTTTCCCCGACTTCTCAGAGAATGATGAGTTCTTTGGGCGATTTGGTGATATCCACGCAGCCATCCGCCGTCAAAACCGTCACATCCTCGATGCGCACGCCGAATTTGCCGGGGAGATAGATGCCGGGCTCGGCGGAGACGGCGGCGCCCACGGGCAGCAGCGTCTCCTCCCGGGTGTTGGCGTTGGGGGACTCGTGGACCTCGATGCCCAGGCTGTGACCGTAGCCGTGGCCGAAGTATTCGCCGTAGCCGGCGTCTTCGATGACCTTCCGGGCGGCGGCGTCGATGTCCCTGCCGGGGATGCCCGCCCTGGTGACGGCAATGCCGGCCAGTTGGGCCTCCAGCACGGTCTGGTAGACCTTTTTCATCTCCTCAGTGGGCTCGCCCAGGGCCACGGTGCGGGTCATGTCAGAGCAGTAGCCGCCGTAGACACAGCCGAAGTCCATGGTGATGAAGTCGCCCTTCTGGACCTTCCGCTCACCGGGGATGGCGTGGGGCTTGCTGCCGTTGGGGCCGGAGGCCACGATGGGGTCGAAGGACATGCGCATGGCGCCGAGGCGGAGCATGTCGTACTGGAGCTTGGCGGCGATCTCCTGCTCGGTCATGCCGGGCTGGATGAACTTGCAGATCTCGTCAAAAGCCTTGTCGGTGATCTCCTGGGCCTTGAGCATGAGGGCGATCTCCTCCTCATCCTTGGCGGCCCGGAGGTCATTGACCAGCTTCTGGGCGGGGACCAGGGCAGCGGTCAGGTTTTTCTCCCAGGTCTGGAAGGCGGACACCGGCATGTACTCCTCCTCGAAGCCCAGCTTCTGGATGCCGTGCCTGTCTACGACCTCCTGGACCATGGCGCGGTAGTTCCGGCTCCGGTCGGTCATGGTGATCTCGGCCCCGGTGATGAGGTCGTTGGCGGCCTCGATGTACCGGGAGTCGGTGAAGTAGTAGCATTTCTCCGCCGTCACCACTACGTTGCCCTCGCCGTGGAAGCCCACGGCGTAGAACTCGCCGGGCTCACTGTTGAGCAGCATGGCGTCGATGCCGTACTCCGGCAGCTTGGCCGCGATCTGTTTGAGATGGTTCATGGTAAAAACTTCCCTTCTATGATTCTGATGATATCGCCTTTCCTGATGGATCAGCGGCGGGGGGTAAGTCCCGGCCATACAAGGTCCGTGGGCGGATGCGCTCCGCCCCTACTTCTTTTTCTCGGGCAGCTCGGTAATCTTGTTCACATATTCCAGGTTCACCAGCTCCAGCGCCCCGTTTTTTCCGGTGCGTACCGAGAGCCAGTTGTCCTCCAGCCCCTCCAGAACGCCCGTGACGGGGCTGCTGAAGGTTCCGTCCAGGGACACCACACACCGCTTCCCCATTTTTTTTTTATTTTTCTGATTCAAAGGTGATCTACACTCCTTCCCTTTCTGCCTGTTCCGCCTCCGCCGCAGGCCCCTCCTGCGGTTGCCCGCAAACAGGAGGAAAAACAGCAGCAATATGGCGATCCAGACCGCCGGATTCATGCCGGGTTCTCCCTGCCCAGCATAGCAGTCAGATAAAGCTCCTTCATGGTGAGGGCGTCCACGTCCTGGGTTCCCGCCGACTCACAGATGATGGTGGGGCTCCAGCCCCGCCGGGCCAGCTCTCCCATGAGGGGAGCCGGGTCGGGGCCGAAATCGGTCTGGTCGAAGGTGAGGTGGACCTTCTCGCCCCCGTTGGGGGTGAAGGCGATCTTGGAGAAGTGGCTGTGGAAGCGGCTGGCCCGGTCGGGCCCCAGCAGCTCCTCCACCCGGTCCAGCATGGCCGCCGTGGCCTCCAGCCCTTCCAGCTCCCCCAGGGAGCGGGCGTAAAGGTGGCCGAAGTCGATGCAGGGCAGGAGTCGCTCGTCCAGCTGGCACAGCTCCAGCACCTCGTCCAGGTCCCCCAGCTGGTTGATTTTGCCCATGGTCTCGGGGCAGAGGGTGAGGTAGCCGAAGCCGGCCCCGTCGCAGGCCGCAAGGACCTCCCGCAGGGACCGCTTGGCGATGTCCAGGGCCTCCCGCCGGGTGCGCTTCATGAGGGCTCCGGTGTGGACGGTGACCCGGGTCGCCCCCATCCAGTCCGCCGCCTGACAGGCGGCGAGGATGTAGCCCGTGGTCTTTTTCAGGCTCTCCGGGTCGGGATTGGCCAGGTTGATGAAGTAGGGGGCGTGGAGGGAGAGGGCGATGCCGTGGGTCCGGGCGGCCTCGCCCACAGCCCTGGCGGTCTCCTCACCCACGTTGACCCCCTTGCCGCACTGGTATTCAAAGGCGTCCAGCCCCTGCTCGGCCAGCCAGGCGGGGTACTTTGCCGAGCTCTTTCCCTTGTAGTTGTCCGCCTGACCGGCGGGTCCGAATCGTACGCTGATACGATCACTCCTTCCTCGTCCGGCGACGTCCCAGAGCCCGGAAGGGCTCCTCTGCGGCGTACCGGAGGTAGCGGCCGGGATTGCCGGCAAGCTCGATGGGCTCCACCATGAGGGCGAGCACCCCCGCCCGCTTAGCGCCCAGGATATCGGTGAAGATCTGGTCTCCCACCATGGCGGTCTGGGCACAGGTCCGGCCCATCTGCTCCATGGCCTGGAGGAAGCCGCCGGATTTGGGCTTGCCGGCGTGGCCCAGGAAGGGGATGCCCAGGGCCTTTGCGAAGTGTTCTGGCCGGCGGGGCTTGCGGCTGTTGGAGAGGAGGAAGAGGTCCACCCCCGCCGCCGCCAGGCTGTCCTTCCAGGCCAGAAGGGCCGGGTCGGGCTCCGGCTGGCCGTACTTGGCCAGGGTATTGTCCAGGTCGGCCAGCAGCAGGGTGATCCCCCGCCGGGCCAGGGCGGGGCCGTCGATGTCATAGACGGAGGGATAGACCCCGTCCGGGATGAGAGAAAAAGCCATGGTCCACCTCATGAAACAAATCTTGTCCGCATAGACTGCATTATACCAGTTTCGGATGAAATGGACAAGGGGGAGCAGAGCCCATGGAAACAAGAATGCAGATGATCCTGGCCGTCCCGCCGGAGGACGTGACGGCGGCCCGGGGACACGGCCTTACACTGGCCCACATGGCCTATCGGCTGGGGGGCGGCCCCCACCTGTTCCGGGTCAATCAGCCCATCCCAGTCCGGGGCGGGCTCATGTACATCGACGACGCCGGCTTTGATGGCCGGGGCACGCCGGACGGCCTCTGTCAGGAGGTGGTCCGGGAGTGCGCCGCCCGAGGCTATGGGGGCGTCGTCTGCGCCTTTGACCGCAGACTTCCCCTGCTCGCCGCCGTGGTGTCCCAGCTTGGGCCCATGCTGGCCCGGCAGAGCCGGAGCTTTTATGTCTCCGAGCCCTATGGCCGCCATACGTCCACCGGACGGGTCCTGATCCCCACCGCCCTCTCCGGCGGCAGCCTGCGGCAGCGGCTCAGCGAGGCGGTGGAGCGGTACGGCGCCGGACGGGTGGCGCTGGCGGTGGAGCGGACGGCGGAGGATTTTTTCCTGCCCTCCCCCGACGGCCAGGGCCGTCCCCTCACCCGGGAGGAGCTGCGGGCCCAGATGGAGGAGCGCGCCCCCTCCGTCTTTTTCTCCGATGAGCTGTGCGCCCGGTACTTCACCTATATGAACCGGCAGAACGGGGCCCACTTTGTCCTCTTTGACGACGCCGGCACCATCCGGAAAAAGCTGCGCCTGGCCAGGGCGTTGGGCATTGACCGGGCGCTGCTGTGCTACCCGGAGGTATCCGACCTTTTGAAGGACATCCTGGCCGGAGCCTGAAAGCACCCCGGTAAAAGCCGGTAAAAGGAAAGCGGCTGCCCTTTTGGGCAGCCGCTCGCTGTGTTTGCGTCAAGCTCACAGAATATTCATCAGGTTGAAGGCCACGATCAGGCCGGAGAAAACGATGGATACGGTGGAGCAGAGCTTGATGAGGATGTTGAGGGAGGGGCCGGAGGTATCCTTGAAGGGGTCGCCCACAGTGTCGCCCACGACGGCGGCCTTGTGGCAGTCGGAGCCCTTGCCGCCGTGGTGGCCGGACTCGATGTACTTCTTGGCATTGTCCCAAGCGCCGCCGGCATTGGACATGAACACGGCCATGGCGAAACCGGTGACGGAGACGCCGCCCAGCAGACCCACCACGCCGGTGGGGCCCAGGATGAGACCGGTGAGGATGGGCACCACGATGGCCAGCAGGGCGGGGGCCACCATCTCGTGGAGGGCGCCCTTGGTGCACAGAGCCACGCAGGAGGCGTAGTCGGGGTCGGCCTTGCCCTCCATGATGCCGGCGATCTCACGGAACTGCCGGCGGACCTCCACCACGATGGACTGAGCGGCGGTCTGGACGGCGCTCATGGTGAAGGCGGAGAAGACGAAGGTGAGCATGGCGCCGATGAACATGCCGACCAGCACGGTGGGACTGGTGAGGGTGAAGTTGAGGACCTCAGAGGTCTTGCTCTGGACGATGTCCACATAGGAGACCAGAAGGGCCAGAGCGGTGAGGGAGGCGGAGCCGATGGCGAAGCCCTTGCCGGTGGCGGCGGTGGTGTTGCCCAGGGAGTCCAGGGCGTCGGTGCGCTCGCGGACCTCCTCGGGCAGACCGCTCATCTCGGCGATGCCGCCGGCGTTGTCGGCCACGGGGCCGTAAGCGTCGGTGGCCAGGGTGATGCCCAGGGTGGAGAGCATGCCCACGCCAGCGATGCCGATGCCGTAGAGGCCCTTGTTGAAGTCGGCGGTGAAGAGACCGGAGGCGTCCACCACGTTGAGGGAGCCGCCGGCGGCAAAGTAGCTGATGAGGACGGCGGCGGCCACGATGAGGATGGAGGCCACGGTGGACTTCAGGCCCAGAGAGATGCCGCCGATGATGACGGTGGCGGAGCCGGTCTCGGAGGAGGCGGCCAGCTTCTGGGTGGGCTTATAGGTGTCGGAGGTGTAGTACTCGGTGAAGTAGCCGATGGCGCAGCCGCCGATGAGGCCGGCCAGGATGGCCACGTAGATGCCCCAGTTGCCCAGCACCAGATAGGTGATGGGGGCGGCGATGACAGCGGCCAAGACGGCGGAGAGATAGGTGCCGGTGCGCAGGCTCTTCAGAAGGGACTTCTGGTCGGCGTCCTCCTTGGTACGGACGAAGAAGGAGCCGATGATGGAGCAGATGATGCCCTCCACAGCCAGGAGCATGGGCAGGAGCATGCCGCCAAAGCCGTAGCCCGCCACGGCGGACAGGGCGAAGGTGGCCAGGATGGAGCCCACATAGGACTCATAGAGGTCGGCGCCCATGCCGGCCACGTCACCCACGTTGTCGCCCACGTTGTCGGCGATGGTGGCGGGGTTGCGGGGGTCGTCCTCGGGGATACCGGCCTCCACCTTGCCCACCAGGTCGGCGCCCACGTCGGCGGCCTTGGTGTAGATACCGCCGCCCACACGGGCAAAGAGGGCCATGAAGGAGGCGCCCATGCCGTTCATGACCATGATGTTGGCCAGGGTGGTGGCGTCGGTGATGCCAAAGACAAAGTGGAGGAGGAAGTACCAGATGGTGATGTCCAGCATACCCAGTCCCACCACGGTGAAGCCCATGACGGAGCCGGAGGAGAAGGCCACCCGCAGGCCCTTGTTCAGGCTCTCAGAGGCGGCCTGAGCGGTCCGGGCATTGGAACTGGTGGCGATCTTCATGCCCACGAAGCCGGCCAGCATAGACCAAATGCCGCCGGTGACGAAGGCGAAGGGGGTAAACTTGGAGAGCATTTCGCCGTTGGTGGCGAAGGCGATGACCAGCAGGACCACGAAGACCACCACAAAGACCTTGGCCACGGTGGTGTACTGCCGCCGGAGGTAAGCGTTGGCGCCTTCACGGATGGAGGCGGCGATCTTCTTCATGGTGTCGGTGCCCTCCGAGAAGGTCATGACCTTTCGGCTCTGGACATAGGCAAAGGCGATGGCCAGCACGGCGCCCACAATGCCGATCCAGAAATAATTTTCCCAATTCAAATTCCTCACTCCTTTTGCATGTGCACGCCGGAAGGCGTGCGCTCCTTACCTATAATTTTAGCAGATTGGAGAGGATTTTCAAGATTTGTACCGGCCTATTTCGGCATGTTGACGAAGTTTTTACAGTTCGTACGAAAATGAATTGACGCTTTTGTAGCTTTCCGTGCATTGTTGCCATCACATGGAAAAAGGAAACAGTAATCGAAAATAAGGGTCCTTCGTATGAAAAGAAAGGAGACTTACGAGCGGCAGGAGGGGAAAAATGCGCCGCGGCTGTCAAGCAAAAAATTTTCTATGCTGCACAAAAAGAAAAGGCAGGAAAAGGCAAAGACGGGGCCGCGCAGTTGGCGCGGCCCCGTCTTTGGTCAAAAAGTAGAAGGGCAGAGACAAGGTCATACCCGCTGCCAGGCGCTCTTGCTGAAGAGGACCAGGATGGGGAAGACCTCCAGCCTTCCGATAATCATGCACATGGAGAGCACGATCTTGGAGAGGACGGAAAAATCGGCAAAGTTGCTCATGGGCCCCACCTGTTCCAGACCGGGGCCGATGTTGCTGATGCAGGCGATGACGGCGGTGAAGGTGGTGCCGAAGGAGAAGTTGTCCAGGGCCACCACCAGCATGGCGGTAAAGGCGATGAGCATGTAGGAGCCCAGGAAGACCATGACGGTGTGGAGGATCTTTTCGTCCACCACACGGCCGTCCAGCTTGACCACGCTCACCGAGCGGGGGTGGAGGATCTGGCGGATCTCCCGGCGGACGCATTTGAGCAGGAGCAGGATGCGGGAGCACTTCATGCCGCCGCCGGTAGAGCCGGCGCAGGCGCCGCACAGCATGAGGATGACCAGCAGTATCCTGGAAAATTCCGGCCACAGGTCGAAATCCACGCTGGAAAAGCCGGTGGTGGAGATGATGGTGGCCACCTGGAAGAAGGCGTGTCGGAGGGAGGTGAGGTAGCCGGGGTAGAGACTCCTGACATTAAAGGAGATGAGGAGCACCGAGCCGGCCACCACAATGAGGAAAAAGCGCAGCTCGTCGCTTTTGAGGGCCTGCCTGAGCTTGCCGCACAGGACCAGAAAATAGAGGGCGAAGTTCACCGAGAAAAGAAGCATGAAGACGCCGATGATGACCTCAAAAACCGGATTGTTGTAGCCGCCGATGGAGGTGTTGAGCACGGAGAAGCCCCCGGTGCCGGCGGTGGCAAAGGAGTTGACCAGGGCGTCATAGAGGGGCATTCCCGCCAGGAGGAGGCACAGCACCATGATGGCGGTGAGGCCGAAATAGATGGCATAGAGGATCTTGGAGCTCTGAGAGGAGCGGGGCACCAGCTTGCTGATGATGGGGCCGGGAGACTCCGCCTTCATCACATGGAGGGTCCGGGCGCCCAGGGAGGGGAGCAGGGCGATGGCAAGGACCAGGATGCCCATGCCGCCCAGCCAGTGGGTGAAGGAGCGCCAGAAGAGGATGCCCCTGGGCAGACCTTCCACCGCCCGGAGGATGGAGGAGCCGGTGGTGGTGAAGCCGGAGATACACTCAAAAAAGCAGTCCACAAAGGAGTCGAAATGGCCGCAGATGTAGAAGGGAATGGCGCCGAACAGGCCCACCAGCAGCCAGATGAGGCCGACGGAGAAAAAGCCCTCCCGGGCGTGAAACCGGGTATCGGAGCGCAGGCGGGAGAGAAGGAAGCCCACCGCAGCGGTGATGCCGATGCCGAAGAAGAAGGGGGTGGGGTCCTCCTGGTAGAGGAGGGTGACTGCCAGGGGCAGAAGCATGCTGGCGGCCTCCACCAACAGGGTCTTGCCCGTCAGGCGGAAGACAAGTTTGAAATTCATAGTGCCTGCCCCCGGTCCAATGCATCGTTTTCAAGGTCGTCTGTCCGGTGGTCCAGAATGGAATCATCAAAAATATCGTTGATGTCCAGAATACCGTGACCGCTGGAGATGACGATGACCGTATCCCCCAGGGAGATGACAGAGGAGCCCTCGGGGATGATGGTGCGGCCCTGGTGGATAATGACGGCCAACAGGACGCCCTTTTTGAGGTGGAGCTCCTTGAGGGGAGTGCCCAGGTGATGAGTGGTCTGGTTGACCACAAATTCCATGGCCTCAGCGCCGCTGTCACCGATCTTGTAGAGGGTATTCATGACGCTTCCCTTGGAGTTCTGGCGGCCACGGATGATCTGGAGGATCTGGTTGGCCGTGAAGAGCTTGGGGGAGATGACGCTCTCCAGGCCCAGGTGCCGGACGATGCCGGTATAGTTCTGGCGGTTGCACTTGGCCACCACCTTGGGCACGTTGCGCTGCATGGCGTAGAGGGAGATGATGAGATTGTCCTCGTCCCGGTCTGTGAGGGCCACAAAGGCGTCGGATTCCTCCAGATTCTCCGATTCCAGCAGCTCCTGGTCGGTGCCGTCTCCCATGATGATAAGGCTGTGGGGCAGGGCCTCGGAGAGCTGGCGGCAGCGGTTTTCCTTGAGCTCCACGATCTTCACATGCATGTTCATGCGCTCCAGCATGGAGGTGAGGTGGAAGGTGATCCGACCGCCGCCCACCACAAAGACGTTGCGGATATGGGAGGCGTAGCGTCCGATGAGCTTGAAGAACTCGTGGACGCCCACCGGCGCGCCGATGAGATAGATCCGATCCTCCACCTGGGGAACAAAGGAGCCGTCGGGGATGATGACCTCGCCATTGCGGTCAGCGGCACAGAACAGGATGGGCAGGTCCTTGATGCGGTCGGAGAGGGCGGAGAGAGGCTGCCCCAGAAAAAAGTCCTCCTCACGGGCCCGGAAGCTCATCAGCTCCACCCGGCCCCGGTAGAAGGTCTCGATGTTGGCGGCAGAGGGGAAGCGGAGCAGACGGGCGATCTCCACAGCGGTGGCCCGCTCCGGGTTGATGAGCAGGTCAATGCCCATATCCCGCTTGAAGGCGTTGACGTCCATGGTGTATTCCACATTGCGGACCCGGGCCACGGTGAAGCTGGTGCCCAGGTGCTTGGCGTTGAGGCAGCAGACCATGTTGACCTCATCCAGATCGGTGGCGGCGATCAGGGCGTCGGCGTGCTCGGCCCCCGCCTCCCGCAGCACGCTGATGGAGGCGCCGTTGCCCTTGATACACATGACGTCCAGCGCATCGTCCGCCTTCCGCAGCGCCTCGCTGTTATTGTCCACGATGGTGACGTTGTGATCCTCCTGCGAGAGTAGCTCTGCCAGGGTGTAGCCTACCTTGCCGTCACCCACAATGATGATATTCAAGTTTTCGACATCCTCTCTGATCTCTAACGGTGTTATAAATCAAACCATCTATAATATAGCCGAACAACGTAGGATGTGCAAGAGCAAAAGGGAGAAGATGTCGGACTTTTGCATGGAAAATCTGTGCGGGCTAGGTGTGACGCGGTCTGAGGAGCCCGGCGTCATAGAGGGCTTTGCCCAGGGTCAGGCCCAGGGGTGCCAGCACCATGCCCGCCACGCCCAGGGCCCGAAAGCCCAGATACATGGCCAGAAGGGCGGCCAGGGGCGGGAGGCCGGCCTGCCGCCCCACCAGCCGGGGCTCCAGCAGACTGCGGGCTGAAACTGCCAGCGCCCACAGTCCCAGCAGGCCCAGCCCCAGGGGCAGGTCGCCGGAGAGGAGGGAGAGACCGGCCCAGGGGAGGAGGACCAGACCGGCCCCCAGAATTGGCAGGGCGTCAGTGAGGGCGGCGACAGCGGCGGAGAACAGGGGGGAGGGGACGCCCAGAAGGGCGAGACCCAGCGCCAGGAGGGAGAAGGTGAACAGGGCCAGCAGGCCCTGAGCACGGAGCCAGCCGGTGGCGGCGGCGCGGAGACGCGCCAGACCGGCGCAGACGTCGGTTTGGCGCTCCGGCGGGATCAGCCGCCGGAGGAAGGCCATCAGCGCGGGCCGCCCGGCGGAGGTGAAGCAGGTGGCCAGCGTTGTGGTGAACAGGCCGAGCCCCCACTGGGGGAGGGCGGAGAGCAGGGCGGCGGCCTGGCCCGCCGCGGCGGCGGAGAGACGGCCAGGGAGGGCGGCGGCCTGTTGGGAGAGGGTGTCCAGGACCTCCTGGATAGCGGGGCGCAGCTCTGGCGGCGCCCCCACCAGCAGCCGGCGCGTCCAGAGGGACAGGCGCTCTCCGGCGGCGGCGAAGGGAGCGAGGAGCTCCGGGAGCTCCTGGAGCAGGGGGGCCAGGGCCAGCCACAGCCGCCAGAGCAGCAATGCCAGTCCGCCGGTGAGGGTCAGGAACAGCAGCAGGGTACACAGCCCCGCCGCCGCCCAGCGGGGGAGTCGGAGCCGGTCTGTCAGAAGGCGGACAGAGGGCTCCAGCAGAGCGGCCAGGGCAAAGCCGGCCAGAAAAGGGAGGGCCCAGTCCAGCAGCAGCGCCAGGAAGAGCCAGAGCAGAAGTCCGGCGAGGACCAGCAGCCCGCCCAGACGCACGAACCGGGAGAGGCGATTGGGGAGCATGGGACCTCCTTTCTGGGCCCTTCCACCGGCGGGAGACCGGCGATGGGATGGCTTCTGGTGACAACGACGATATTTGACCGGGCCAGAACGGGAAAAATCGTGGGATGTGATGAGGGAACGCACTTGCGCATCTCAGTTTACTGTGCTAAAATAAATCCAACATGCGGACAAATGCGTGTGTATGAAAGACACGAAGACCCCTGCGCCACAGGGGGGATAGGGGAGTAGATGACCATGACGAATCCGCCTAAATACTTTATTGTAGAGGCCGCGGCGCTGCCGGAGATCTTTCGGCGGGTGGCAGAGACCAAGCGGCTGCTGGAGACCGGAGAGGCTGAGACGGTCCATCAGGCCACCGGCATCACCGGCATCAGCCGCAGCGCCTTTTATAAATATAAGGATGCGGTGCGGCCCTTCAACGATATGCTCCATGGCAGAATCGTGACGGTCCAGGTCCGACTGCGGGATGAGCCTGGGGTGCTCTCGTCGGTGCTCAATAGTTTTGCCGTATCGGGGGCGAATATTCTCACCATCAACCAGGGCATCCCCTCCAGCGGCTGTGCGCTGGTGACCATCGGCGCGGAGACCTCCGGGCTCCAGATCCCGGTGGAGGAGCTGCTGACCCGGACCACGGACCTCCGGGGTGTGCTGAAATGCGAGATCCTGGCGGGCTGACGCCCCGCAGAGGGGCCAACACTGGAATTTCAATGAGGAGAGGTAAGTCATATGGTAAATGTAGCGATCCTGGGCTTCGGCACCGTGGGCTCTGGCGTGGCCGAGGTCCTGGCCAAGAATGCCGATCATATTGACCAGAAGGTAGAGACGCCGGTCCGGCTCAAATATATCCTGGACGTACGGGACTTTCCCGACAGCCCCTTTGGGGACAAGGTGGTCCACGACTTTGGGATCATTGAGGGAGACCCCACCGTGGACATTGTGGTGGAGACCATCGGCGGCGTCGGTGCGGCGCTGGACTTCACCCGCCGGGCGCTGACGGCGGGAAAGAGCGTGGTGTCCTCCAACAAGGAACTGGTGGCCGAGCACGGCCATGAGCTCCTCCAGCTGGCGGCGGAGAAGGGCGTCAGCTATCTGTTCGAGGCCAGCGTGGGGGGCGGCATCCCCATCCTGCGCCCTCTGTCCCAATGCTTGGCCGCCAACGAGCTCACCGAGGTCTGCGGCATCCTCAACGGCACCACCAACTATATCCTCACCCGGATGATCCGGGCGGGGCTCAGCTTTGAGGCGGCGCTGGCGGAGGCCCAGGCCAAGGGCTATGCCGAGCAGGACCCCACCGCCGACATCGAGGGCCATGACGCCTGCCGGAAGATCTGCATTCTGGCGTCCATCGCCTTTGGCCGCCACGTCTATCCCCGGCAGGTGCCCACCGAGGGGATCTCCGGCGTGACTCTGGCCGATGTGGCCTACGCCGCCTCCTGCGGACGGAAGATCAAGCTGTTGGGCCGGGCCGTCAAGGAGGACGATGGCCGGGTCTGCGCCTATGTGGCCCCCCACCTGGTGGACGGGGAGGCCCCCCTGGCCGGCGTGGAGGACGTGTTCAACGCCATTGTGGTCAAGGGCGACGCCATCGGCGACGCCATGTTCTATGGCCGTGGAGCCGGCAAGCTGCCCACCGCCTCGGCGGTGGTGGCCGACGTGATGGACGCCGCCCGGCACATCCGCTCCCGGAAGCGGATCGAGTGGGGGCCCGGCGGCGAGGACGTGGCGGTGGGGCCCGAGTCGGTCCCCTTCCGCTGGTATGTCCGGGCCCTGGGGACGGCGGAGGCCGCCCGGGCGGTGCCCGGGGCCAGCCTGCTCACC
>NZ_JAPFEA010000047.1 GCF_026169115.1 Intestinimonas sp.
GCGTAGAGTCCTGCTCCTGGCCGCCCAGAGCAAACAGCAGCTTGCCCCAAATCTTGAGGGCGGCTCCGTTGTCGGTGGCTCTGGCATTGGAGTCCTGAGGGATCTCACTGCCAAATTCCACTCTGGTGATCGCACGCTCGGTCAGCTTGACGGGACCAGCCCCGTCGATTTCCAGTCTGAAGCCCATATACTTTTACCTCCATTTTTTATTTAGAAGAAACGCGACTGATCATGACCTCCAGGTTGCGGGCATCACCGTCAAAGAAGATGGTAAGGTCGCAGATTCCCGTGGCCTCGTCAATGGAATAGTCAAGGTTGTCGCCCTCTTCTAGCACAGCATTAACGCAGTCCTTCTTGGCAAGCCACTGGCTCTTCTGGCTCTTGGGATTATTAGAGAAGAACTGGACAATATTATCCTGCTTGAAATCACCCGTGGCGTGGCGCAGGATACGCTCAATATAAGAGGTCACCTGCGTCTTGTAGGCCGGCTCATAGGTAGATTTGTCAGGATCGTAGAGCAGATTACGGGCCTTGTAGACCGTGATCTGCGTGACAGCCGTACCATCCAAAGTCGCGTTCTCCGATGCGAAGATCCAGCCGAAATTCTTCCGGTTGATCTGATCCTTGATGGAATTGGTGAAGCCGGTGATCTCTTTGGGCATTGTAGTCCGGGTGCAGAGCGCGTGGTTTCCGGCCTCCACATCGTACCGGACGCCGGGCAGCTCCGAATCCACCTTCAGTCGGCGGTAGTGGTCTTTCAGGAACTCCGGACACTGACAGGCCGCCCGGAAGCCGGCGGCAATATACGCAGCGTTGATGTAGACCCCCTCGATCCACAGCCGCATGATGTCCTCCTTCGCCTCGGAGAGCTGGGCGGTGGTGCTGTCCTCGGAGATCGTCATGAGCTTGTCCAGGGTGACGCCCGACTTGTTCTTGGGAATGACGGTGAAGTTGGGCAGACACGGGATAGCAAACTCACTGTATGCTTTGCCGACCAGCGGCTCACAGCGGTCAATAAACTTTTGGATGCCCTCTGCGGCCACAGCATTGAAGGTAGTCTCCTCCCGGGTTTCAAAGGAGAAGAAGGTTTCTACCCGATAGTCCTTCATTACATCCAGCAGGGTAGACAGAGTCTCCAGGCTGTTCACATCCTCATTGACCTTGTGAACATTGCCCGCAAACCGCTCCCGGCGCAGCTTGGCGCCCGCCTGGAGACTGACGGACAGATTGGGGAAGATGGCATACCAGATGGTATCCTTGAAGTTATTTTTACTGTTGACCGTGTTGAGGTAAGCGTGCAGGGTGGGCAGGCTGCTGCTCTTGGCCAGCATCTCTGGCTTGAGGTTCGCCACCACCAGGGCAGGCACCATTCCCTTGGTCTTACACTTGTACTGGTCAAAGAACATCTTTACACCCAGCAGCTTCTCCACCAGGGGCTTGACCACCTTGATAAAGTCATCCTTGGCATCCTTATAGAACTGGAGGTAGGAGTTATAGTTGGCAACCTCAGTAGGCACATCGATCTTGGTCTGAGTGGTAGAAGGCAGAGGACAGAAGGTACGTACCACCAGGGACTGCACATAGTCGGAAGGGGTCTCGTTGATGGCCTGATAGTCCTCCTCCAGTGCGGCAACCAAACCGGTGTTGATGTTGTCGTCCACCGTCGCCAAAGCCGTAGTCTCCTGCTTGGGAGCCTCCAGCACCTTCAGCTCGCCCTTTTCGCCCATGGTCAGCATACCTAGTGCGATCTGGTTACCGTTGCCCTTCTGATCCCCGGCGCCCAGCAGGAGCCGGGTCTTGATGTCCTCGATTGCCAGAGGCAGCATCGCCATCACATTGTTGTAGTTGTTGCTGGCCTCTTCAAAGAGTTCGTTGAGCTTATCACCCACATCCAGTTTGGCCGGATCGCCGTCCTCCAGAGCCGCGTATTTGGAGTAATTGTACCGGATCTCTTTACGCACCTGGCGGATGTCGTCCATGACTTTTTTGGGAGAGATCATGTCCAGCAGGTTTTCAAACCCAAAGTCCACATTAAGCACGCCCTGGGACTTCTTACTCTCCATCAGCGTGAACAGCATTTTGAGGAAGTCGTTGCTCTGGTTCAGCGGGATCTCTGTAAGCATATTGTCCGGGATATTCTCCGGCTTCTTCAGGGTGTACCGGACAGACTGGCTGTTGGCATCGAAAAAGGAGTAGATGCACGGCGCGAATTTCTCCTGAAACTCCTCATAGCTCCGGCACTCCAGGTGCTGGTTAATTTCCTTGATCTTGTCATCGCTCAGGCTGTCGATGCCTTTCACATCGCCGATCAAGGTCAGGAGATCCAGTTTTTCTGGGTTGATCTCCTCCAGCAGCAGGGTGCGGTTTGTCTGGTTGATAATTGTCACTCTGATCCACTCCTTACGACAAATTTTTATGACCAATCGAGAATTGAGAAAAGGACTTAGACATATGCATAACTCCTCAACTCGTTAGGGCGCACTTGGCGATATTGCAGAGCCATCTCGCTGAGTTCGTCTTCAAAGGTGATGTCTACCTTGGAATCCAGGCCCATCAGATAGCTCCTTCCCTTCATCAAGATCTCGCGCGACTGGATGATGGTGCAATCCGAATCATTGGAGAGTACCAAGCAGCGGTTAGCGCCGGCCTTCAAATAGATCCGATCCGCCCCCTCCAGATGCTCCTCTACATTACAGCCGTCCAAGATCTCCTGAAGCGATAAAACCTTCCCACCCGGGATACGGAACAAATCATAGGTAAGCGGCGGAACATCGCGCCCGGACTTTGTGCGGGTAATATAGATGTTCAGCCGTCCGGTATAGCTGTATTTACTCGGCGCGGGCGGCGGCGGATCTGGAATCGACCGGGGCTTTTTTCGGCGGTGCCCAACAGCGAGATAAACCAGCAGCAGGATCACAAGCAGGCCGCCGACAAAAACCGCAATCATAATGGGGCGGTAGTCCGGCGGGGGCGGCAGCTCCGGGGCTCCCTCCAAAGAGACAGACAACGGCTGGGCCACAATGATATTCGTGTTCAGGGCGTCAAAAGAAAGAGACACATCTTCCTTACGGTCTTCAGATACCCCGCTCTGCGGCGGAAGCATTACTGTGCCAGAACGCACGGCTCCCGTCCACGACTGTCCGCCGATGGTACCGGAGAGGGATCGGCCGTCAAACGACGAATCCATAAGCACCTGCCGCGCCGGGTTCCCTGCATCGTAGAAGGATACGGCAATCAAGGCGGTGCGCTCATATTGAGCAGCCCCTTCCTCGGATGGCTCCACATCTTCATAGGTCACATCAGCTGTCATGGTCACAAAATATTCTGTGACCACGTCCACCTTGATCTGGCTGCCTGCCGCCCCCTGAAAGCTGACATGGACTTGTTCCGCCGTCGGGTGGTCCAGTTCCAGCAGCGTATAGTGGGTACCGGAAATCTGCCGCACATCACCAGCGTTAAAATCGGCTTTTAGGTTCTGGATCGGACGGTCGCTGATGAATAATATCCTGGCAGTGGTAGTGTTCACGCTTGGAATCGTAAGATCCAGTTCCTCCGTTCCGCCATCAGCATCCACAACAGCCGCCGTCGTCTTCTTGACATTCAGCTGCTCTAAGAGGATGGCATCCACCGCCCGCTGAATATCCTCTGCTTTCGGCGCATGGTAGTTGGCGCCGCCGGTTTCTGCGGATGCGGAGAAAATCGTATTCGCCCGATCCTCCATATCAGCGCCGAGACCAATCACATGGATCTTAACGCCGGTGCTCTTCGCCTGCGCTACGGCAGATGCAAACTGCGCGGAGGAGGCCGCGGTAGCCGCGTCGTTCTGCATGATGATCTCTCCGTCTGAGAGCATCACGACCGTTTTCTCAGAGGCATCCACGCTTCCCAGCAGCTCCATCGCCCTTGCCAGTCCCGTGCCGGCATTGGTATAGCCTGTGTAGCGAACAGAATCCGCCGCCTTCATAATGGCGTCTCTGCCTTTGCTGTCTGCCATCCCCTGCGCGACAGCCACATCTGTGTTATAGGCCACAACGCCGACCGAATAATTGGATGGCAGACTGTAAATGAGCTGTGCGATGCTGTCAATCGCAAGCCGGTTCCGGTCGTTGCTGTTCATGCTGTTGCTGGCATCGACAGCGAAAACAACGGCCTTTTGTATGGTGGGATAATCATTCTCATCATATAGCGGCTCTGCGGCAGATACGATTTGACACAGTACAAAAGAAAGTATAACTACCACTGTGCCGAAAAAATGGATCACTCTTCTCATGGGCTACGCTACTCCTCCTTCGAAAAGGGTGTTCAATTTTCCTAGGACACTTTGCGACATGATTTTACAATATAACTTTTTCAAACAGCTAGCTCCGCTAATCGCAGAAACGAAATCGAAGTGTATGTGGAGGCATCGGGAAATCTTGCTATAACATCTGGAGGTCATACACGGAAGTGGTCGGCGGTACAATAGGCCCAAAACACAGATTTATCATGGCTTTGCAGGGGTTCGTTCTCTTTCGACACGTTTTCCCTTTTTATCCCTTTAATCGATATATGTCTGATCCGGGCGATTTTGTTGCACGGATTTTGAATTTTTTTATAAACTGTATTTATAAAGGCAGTTCCGCCCGCATAATCCATTATCAAATACAATAAACTACGATACCATATCTGTCAAGGATAGTTCTGCCCTTTTCTTTCAAATTCAGGGATGAACACAATAATATGGAGTTAGACTATCAGGAAATTGGCCGGAACGTCCGCCAACAGCGGCTGTCAAAGGGATTAAAGCAAAAGGAACTTGCCGAGCTGATCCAGGTTTCCGACCAGCATATCAGCCATATAGAAAACGCTCATACTCAGGTCAGCTTACCAACTTTGATTGCCATCGCCAATGCTCTGCAAACAGACTGCAATACGCTTTTAGGCACCACGCTCACCGGAGCCAAGCAGTCTATCCTACAGCAACGTCTGTTGGACATCATGATGGATATGGATACGAAAAAGATTGAACTCATGGTTCAATTCTGTTCCATGCTGTCCAAATTTGATCTTGAAGAATAGAGAGACCCGAGGTGAATCTGCTTTGAACCAATCCAATCGCTCGTTTCAAGAGTTGTATGAGTCGTTGCACGACACAATGCTTCGTGTAGCATACCGCATGGTTGGAACTGTAGAAACGGCCGAGGATCTGGTGCAAGATACCTTTCTTCTGGCCTTGTTCCAAAAGGACAGGCTGGCGCTGCACCCATCACCGGAAGGATGGCTGATGCGTGCACTTCAAAATTTGGCTCGCAACGAACAGCGGCGCTTGAACAACCATTCCCACGTATCGTTAGATTCCCTTCTGGGTATAAGCGGAGGAATTTGGCCCGATTCTCTGGTAGACATCTTGCCAAAGCAGTTGTCAGAGCAGGATCAAAAGATCCTGCGTTGGCGCTTTGAACAAAATATGGGCTACGACGAAATTGCGGATCGGCTTGGAATTTCAGCCTCCGGCTGTCGGAGCCGGGTATTCCGTGCAGTGACACGATGCAGAGAGCTTTTGGAGCAGTCGTAGGTTACATACGGACCGGATTAAAAAATTTTTAACTGTGCTGCAACAAATCCCACTGCTTGCGACATATAACAAGTAGAAGGGGAGGAAAGGGGGCAGCTATGGATTCTCCTTTGAGCCATCATACCAGTCAACCAAATCAATCCAATTGCCAATCTGCTTGCTTTGACATATCTCCGGAACGTCTCAATTCTATGTCTCCTTCTGAACTTGAGCAGGCAATGGAAGATGCGCTGTCCGCCATGGCGGAGGACAGCTACGATCCCGCTGTGATTGACGCATATCTTGATGCGCTGGATCGCAAGGCCCCGATGCCTGACTATCCAGACGCAAAAAGGTCCTATTCCGCCTTCCAGCAGAGAATTCGTTCTCTGCCGGAGAATGTAGCAAATCAAAAGCCGCCGAAGCGCTATCCAGCACGGTTGCGTAGTAGAATCCGCACAAGTCTGGCGGCGGCGTTGATGACCGCCTGCCTGTTGGGCACCATGATGGTGGTCCAGGCTTACGGGATTGACGTGTTTGGGGCAATAGCCCGTTGGAGCGAGAGCGCGTTTAGCTTTGGATCGCTTCCAGACGAAAACGAAGAAGACTCGGTCTACCACCCCCAGAAGGCGGAAGAAGGCACGGAAAACTCTGCATCCGGTGTTCCAGAGGAATATCAAGAGTTGCAAATGGAATTTGCAGAGCGCGGATTGCCCCTGTATTATCCTAAAATTCCTGAAGAATTTGCACCACAAGAGCCACTTATCGATGTTGACCCTATTACCGATTGTGTCAGCTTCAGCGTCGCATATACTTCAGCCTTGGATTGTATTGGCTTCAATGTTATCTTACATGACAATGCACCTTTTGAAATATATGAAAAGAACGACGAAGATGTTGAACCATTTGTTTGCAACGAAATCACCCATTATATTTTCAAAAATAACGAGAACGAAACTGTTGCATGGATGATTGGGAATGTGGAGTACAGCATCACTTCTAACACATCTACCGTTGATATGAAATCTTTAATTCAATCTATATATGAGGAGTAGATTATCATGAAAATGAAGCGTCTAATTTCTCTGGTCAGTGCAGTTATTTGCTTATTTATGCTGTCGATTCCGGCCTCCGCCCTTGAATATCGGGCAAGCGACCAAATCTCGATGCATGGCATAACCGTGACACCTGCATCCAATACCTTGAGTGTGAGGTTTTCAGTTTCCGGAAGTGGGGTCATGGACAAAATAGGGTGTGAAAGCATCTACGTTTATGAAAAATCCGGCTCCAGATGGACACTGGCCGAATCTTGGGATGAGGATGACCCTGGTATGAGCAGATACAACAGTTATTCCCAGATGAATACTATTCTTTGTGATGGCGAGGCCGGAGTTGATTACAAGGTGGTTGTGACCGTCTTTGCGGAGAATAGCGACGGCCGCGATACCAGGAGTAAGACGGTCTACGTTACCGGGAAATAACTGGACACACAATATAAAAACAGGGCAGAAAGTGCCTCCCGATAAGAAAACATCGTGGGGCAAGAGAGAACGGTATAGCTCCAGCTATGCCGTTTTTCTCATTCTTGCCTGATGAAGTTACTTTGGATGCTTCCAGAGCTCCAATGCCCTTATAGCAGATGTCAATTTCCTGGGTGTGGTTCTTGCCCTTTGGATCGCTGTAGCATGGACAACGAGCTTCTTGACAAACTCATGCAAGATATATGGGATCAATTCTGGAATTTCCGTATACCGTTTTACAGAGGAGAGAAACCTTTCCACATTGGCACTTTCTTGTTCCTCTGCTTCGATTTCACTATGGAGGGCAACCGCTAACTCTTGAAAGTTGATACTATTCTCTCTCGTAGTCAGCAGAGAGCTTTTGGAAACGCTCGTCAGAAAGTTTTACCGAAATAGTATCCTCATAGAGCCGCTTGAAAATAGCGTCCAGCTCTGCGATCCGCTTTTAGGCATCGGCCAATGTTTTCTGCCGTTTTGCCAAACCTCGGTTACACTGGTGCATAAGGATTTTTCTTTCCGTCAGTTTTCCTGCGATCTGCGCGGGTCCCAAACCATCCATGATATAGAGACCAATTTCATAAACTACCTAGGCGGCTTCTTCATTCTTCACCCATTGCTTTTTGTTATCAGACGATTTCATGTATCCATATGTGAAGGAAATCGACCCCGGCCTCCATGCGCTGCAAGCAGAGGTGGGCGGCGATATTGCCGCCTCCTATCCCTTTGACGATCCGGTGAGGCTGGTGCTGGACGATGAAAGCAAGCTCATCGGTCTGGACCTGAACCGTTCCCTCTGGGACGAGCATGGGGAGATTTACGACATTGTGGCTAGCACCTTCCTGGTGGTGGGCCTGGGGCCGGAGAGTTTTGCGTCCCTGCCTCCGGACATGATCCAGAAATACACCGAGCAATTCAAGCGACCGGAGCTGTTCGCCAGCATCAATAGGCAGATTGTGTCCGTTCCCGTGGAGCCGGAAAACCCGCTGCGCACGGCGGAAATGACCCTGGAGGATGACTACGGCACGATCGACGGGATCATCAACAATGGCCGCCGTGGGGAAGAACTGGATAAGGCCCAGGCCGAGACGCGCAGGACCACGCCGGAGAAAAAGCCCTCCATCCGGGAGCGACTGGAGGATGCAAAACGGGAGTGCGCAGAACAGAAAGCCCCAGACAAGCCCGCCCCGCAGAAGAAGCCCCCGGAGCATGACCTATGAGCCGGAGCAAGAAATGGCGTCTGGAATGGACGTTCTTCTTGGGCGAGAACGTCAGGCGCCAATACAACAAGCTCTGCAAAGGCTGTGTTCACCCATGCAAGCAGAGTTTTCGGGCGGTGGTGTTGACCTGTCCGCACTATCTTTCCCGCCGTTCCAAAAAGTGCAGGAATTAGGGTTCAAAATGGGCGAAGAAACAGCCTGTGGCGGCTTTTCTGTGTAGCGGTAGTATGATTTTCTATGTGGGGCGACAAGGCGTTTCTACATAGGAAAAACGCTAGATTTTCACCTTTCGACAATATGGGAGCGCCGTCATCGGATTAAAGTGGTCCAGTGGCGGCGCTCTTTTTTATTAGCTATGAACTGTGGTAATGGAAATCATCTCTTTTATTGTTTTGATGTAGCAGAAGTGATACAATAATTGAAAATAATATAAAAATATTTGTGTTTCAAAAGTCTAATTACTTATAACAACATAGTAACAATGAGAAGTTAGAGTTTCTTTACAGATGTATTTATTGAATAGGAGTTTTTGTAATGACTGAATTAACTAAAGAAATTGTAGATTCCTATAACCAAAAAGACTTTAATAAGTGTGAATTTTCACTGCTTTTCCTTGCATTAAGTTACAATAGCAATATTAGAAATGGAGATCTTTATAACCACGATTTAAAGCACCTGATGTTTACAGTGAACTTTATACGAAATCCCCTTGGTTCAAAATATACATTTCAAGATTTACAATTCAAGTGCAACACATGGAGATAGGTAAAAAAGGAGTGACTCATAGTCGGTGATGCCCTAAAATGGTGTTTGTGGACAGCCAAGAAAGGGGCAGCATCCTATGAGTCACTACAAACACCTTACCA
>NZ_JAPFEA010000018.1 GCF_026169115.1 Intestinimonas sp.
CCCCGCCCCGCCGGCGTCCCGCCCCCCCCCCCGCGGCGCTGGGTTTTCTCTACCCCCCCCCCCGGCGCCCCCCCGCCGCGGCCCCCCGGCTCGTGCACGCAGGTCTCTTAAAGGCTCGTCCGGAACTCCTCCGGCTCCGGCGGCGGGTCCAGAAAGAGGAAGTTGCTCATCTGGACATAGGGGACGACGAAGAGATTGGGCGCGCCGTAGAGGAAGGCGCCCAAAAGGTGCCAAAGCAGGAAGGAGAGGTTGAGCTTGCAGTACTCCCCCTGCCGCCCGCCCAGCAGGGCCAGGCCCCGGGAGAAAGCCTGTCCCACGGAGAGCTCCGGGGACCGGACCAGCACATAGGTGGCCGGCGTCAGCAGGAGGTAGAGACAATAGCTCACCACCATGCCCGCAATGCTCAGCGGCATGGCCAGCAGCAGGAGGGACATGTTCCCGCCCTCGTTGCCGGCCACAGCGCAGAAGATACCGGGCAGGGCGCACAGCAGAATGGTGACCAGCCGCCACAGGTTCAGGATGACCTGGACGGCCAGAGCCTTGACGGTGAGCCGCAGGTCGGCATACCAGCGGAAGATGGCCCGGAGGGGCAGAGGCCGCCCCTCCAGAAGGCTGCGGTACTGGCCCAGCACCCCGTACAGGAGGGGGGCGGTGACCAGCAGCACCACAGCCTGGATGACCACCAGGTCGATCACCTGCTTCCAGGCCACCGGCAGCACCAGCACCTGGCCCAGCTCATCCAGGCGAAGGGCGAAGATGACGCCCCCCAGGCTGCCCAGGTCGCCCAGCCCCATCAGGGCCAACAGGTTGGTCATGGCGGTGGCGTCGGCCCGCCAGACGCCGGTGGCCACCGGGAACTGCCACTGGGGCAGGAAGGTGTAAAAGAGGGTGCCGCCGCTGGCCATGGAAAAGAACTGGGCCGTCATGGACAGGATGAGGAGGAAGAAGGTGCAGATCAGGCAGGGCCGCAGGAAGCGGAAAAAGGTCCGCTTGGCCCGGAGCTTCAGCACCCTGCGCTGGAAGGGATGTTCTGTCATACCTGTTCCTCCTCTGCCGCGGGCGCCTCGGGGGCCAGCGGGATACCGTTGTCGGGGACTGCCTCACCAGGGGACGGCAGCACGGGCAGGATGGGACTCTCTGTCGGCTGGGGAGCGATCGGCAGCACCGGGGTGATGCTGGGGAGGGGAAGAATGGGGGCCGTTTCTATCGGGAGCGTCGGACTGGGCGGCGGCGTGATGATGGCGCCGTCGGCCTCGGTCAGCCCGTATTGGGCCCCGTCATAGGGGCTCACCAGAATGATCCGGTCCCGCTTTTTGTACGTATTCTTGCTCTCCAGGGTGGAGCTCACCAGCTCGCCCGCCCCATTATAGACGTTGCGGTAGGCCTCCACCACACGGCCCCGGTAGGGGGTCTGCTCCTCCTTGGTGGTCCCGGCGGGGAGGGCGGCGTCCACCTTGTAGACGGTGGTCCAGGGGGTGGAGGAGAGCTCCTTGTTGGTCATCTTCACGGTGAGGTCATCGGTCTTGGTGCCGTAGATCTGTACGGTGAGCCGGCTGTTCTTGTAGACAGCGGCGATCTTGATGGGGTACTCGGTGTCGTTCTCGAAACGGAAGTCGGAGGCCCCGTACCACACGGTTGCGTCCATGCCGTCGGGGACGTAGCCCACGGCGAACATGTGGTTGTGCCGCTCCGCGATCTTCAAATTGGCGTTGAGGGCGGCGTAATAGATGGTGGAGGAGGTCTGGCAGATGCCGCCGCCCACCTCGTCGGTGGACTTGCCCCCCACATAGGAGGGGGCGGGGAGATAGCCCTTGTCGGCGGTGCGGCTGCCGGTGGTGTCGTTGTAGGAGAAGACCTCCCCGGGCAGCAGGATGATGCCGTCGCATACCGAGGCGGAGAGCTTCACGTTGCTCTTCCGGTTGGCCGAGCCGGAGACGCCGGAGCTGGCCTCCCCCAGCACATCCCGGAAGAGGAGCTCCTTCAGGTCCTCGGTGGAGACGGCGGGCTCGGTGACGGACAGGGGCACCGACACCGAGCTGCCCCAGGCGGCCCCCTCCAGGGCGGCCTGGGCGGCCTCCGGCTGGAAGTCCAGGCCGGTGACGCTGGGGACGATCTCAAAGGTCTCCTTGTCCAGGGCGGCGCTCTGCACCTCGGCATAGACCTGGGCGTGGACGGTCCCCATGTCCACCGGCTGGGGATCGGTGGTAACGGCGGAGAGGACCAGGGGCTCCTGGACGTCGGCGTCGAAGGCGGAGAGGATCTCCCCCTTCACGTTGGTGAGGTCAAAGGCCCGGCCAGGGATGCCCATGTGGAAAATGAGCTCGTCATCCAGCACCTCCCAGGTGGTCTCCTGGACCCGGCCGCCCAGTCTGGATTCGATCTCCTCCAGCAGGGCGTCCACCTGGGCCTCCCCCTCCGGGGTGTAGCTGAGGGGGACTTCGATGTCGCTGCCCCCCAGGAGGGAGCGGAGCAGCCGCCAGCCCCGGACCAGGAAATTGCCCCGGCTCAGGCCCCAGACGGCATCGTTGACGGCGCCGGTGTCCGCCCGGACCACGGAGCCGCTGACCGTGAAGGTCTGCTCCACGCCGTCCACCCGCAGCTCCACGGTTTTTTGGGCATAGCCCCGGCTCAGCTCGGCCTCCAGGCGTTCCTCCACCTGCGCCTGGGTGAGGCCGCCCAGCTCCACACCGGCGGCAGTGATGCCCGGCAGGGTGGTGCCGCTGGCCCCCACCCAGGTACACAGGCCCAAATAGATGGCGGCCAGCGCCGCCACCAGCACAGCGGCGGCCAGAATGCCCCGCCGGCCCCTCTGGCCGCCTTCCGGCTTGGCCAGCCGCTTACCGGACTTTTTCTCTTCCATATCGGATTCCTCCAGGTCCTCACGCGGGCCCTCCGGGCCGCCGCGCGCTTGGTCATTTCAGCCGGAGAACCGGCCATACTTACAGCAAACCATGATCCATTATATGTTCCAGCAGAAAAAAAAGCAATTACAGAATGGTTACATCGCCCGCCGCCCCTTGGAACGCTTTACTTTTTCTCCCGTTCGTTGTATGATGATGAGTACTGGACCGGACCCGCCTGTCCAGGTATTTTCCGCGTCTTTCCAGACCGTGATTCGGAGGGGAGCAGCATGTCTGATCCGCGTTATCCCAACCATCCAAACCAAAGCCAAAACGACAGGGGGCTGCTCTCCTGGGTCCCCATCTTCATCTTCCTGTTCTGCTTTCCCCCGGTGGGGCTCCTCCTGCTGATCCTGCGGCTCACCGGAGTCTCTGGCCGCCGCCGCGCCCCGGTGAAGCGGCACCCCTACGACCTCCAGCGGGAGGCCGCCCAGGGCGGCGTCTATGCCGGTCAGGCCGCCGCGCAGCCCCGTCAGAGTGTTCCTCCCCGGTCCGGACCGGATCGGCTCCTGGGCGCGCGGGGGAGCGGGCGGGGGCTCATCCTCGGCGGCGCCGCCATCGCCGCCGTCTTCGGCCTGGGGGCCTTCAGCGCATTTCTGGACGCCCTCTCCTACGGCGGGTTCCAATACTACCTGGAGGACATCTTCTTCCCCCTGGCCTTCTGCGGCGGCGGCCTGTGCATGACCTGGTACGGCCTGCGGAAGAGCCGCCGGGCCAAGCGTTATCGGCAGTATCTCTCCCTCATTGGACGGCGGGACTCCATCTCGGTGTCCATCCTGGCCGAGGCCACCGGCCTTCCGCCCCGGAAGATCCGGGAGGACCTCCAGGACATGCTGGACGACGGCGTTTTCCCCATGGGTTATCTGGACCTGGGCAGTGACCGGCTCTTCCTCAGCGGCGACGGCATCCAGGACCGGCCCGCGGAGGAGCCCGCAGCCCCGCCGGAGCCCCCCGGAGAGGTGGAGCGGGCCGAACGGGTGCTCACCGAGATCCGCACCCTCAACGACGCCATCGACGACCCGGAGATGAGCCGGAAGATCGACCGCATTGGGGAGATCACCGGCAAGATCTTCTCCTATCTGCGGGAAAAGCCGGAAAAGGAGGATAAGCTCCGCAGCTTTTTGGGCTACTACCTGCCCACCACGCTGAAGATCCTGGGGTCCTATGCGCAGCTGGAAGCCCAGGGGGTGGAGGGCGCCAACATCACCGCCGCCAAGGAGCGCATCGAGGGCATGATGGACAAGGTGGTGGAGGGCTTCGAGCAGCAGCTGGACCGTCTCTTCCAGGACGACGCCATGGACATCACCAGCGACGTGGCGGTGCTGGAGCGGATGCTGGAAAAGGATGGTCTGGGCAGCTCCGGTATGACCCTGGGCGGCTGAGGAGCACCCCCTTCACACCTTTCCCCGTTGCTTACTTCACGCGGCACTACTTTTTCGACAGTCGACGGCCCTCCAGGCATGATGCCTGGAGGGCCGTCGTTTTGTTTTTCACTTCTCCATGTCGGTGATGAGGTCCACCCTGCGCTGGTGACGCCCCCCCTCGAACTCGGTGGTGAGGAAGGTCTCCACGATCCGCTCGGCCAGATTGGGCCCCACCACCCCGGCCCCCATGGCCAGCATGTTGGCGTCGTTGTGGCGGCGGGTCATCTCGGCCACATAGGGGTCGGTGCACAGGGCGCAGCGGACGCCCTTCACCTTGTTGGCGGCGATGGAGATGCCCACGCCGGTGGTGCAGATGACGATGCCCCGCTCACACTTGCCGGAGGCCACCGCCTCGGCAGCCGCCTTTGCGTAAACGGGATAGTCGCAGCTGGTGGTGTCGGCGCAGCCGTAGTCCACATAGTCCAGCCCGTGGGCATCCAGGTACTCCTTGATGTGCTGCTTCAGCGGAAATCCGCCGTGGTCGGAACCAAGTGCGATCATAACAATACCTCCTGTTATTTTTCAACGTCATTTTACGATCAACAGCGGATTTCCGCCGCCGCCCTGCGGCGTCCGGCGGTCACGCCGTCCAAGCGTTTTGCCCATGGGGCAAAACCTTGACATGGGGCGGATCTACTCCGCCCCGTGCAAGTTCAATCGGGGGTCCCCACAGAGCGCACCGGGCTCTGTGGGGCAAAGCCGCCGTGGTCGGAACCAAGTGCGATCATAAACAATACCTCCTGTTACTTTTCAGCGTAATCATACAATCGGCTTTTGTCATTCTGAGGCAAAGCCGAAGAATCCGTTGGCTCCCTCTTTGCGGGAGCTGTCAGCGAAGCTGACTGAGGGAGATGCGGCCCCTCACAGCCGGACGGGCCTGGGCTGCCGCTTTTCATAGCAGGTCACATACCGGAAGCCCGCCTGCGTCAGGAGCTCACAGGCCGCCGACGCCCCCTTGCCCACGTTCTCGGGCCGGTGCGCGTCGGAGCCCACGGTGATGAGCTCGCCCCCCACCTCCTTGTAGAGGGCCAGCACCGGCGTCCAGTCGGCCAGGGTGCGGCCATTGTAGGTGTTGAGCTCGATGGCGTGACCGGTCTGGGCCACGGTCCGGAGGATCTCCCGGAGCTGCTCCTGGTACCGGTCCAGGGAGACGGTCTGCCCGTCCCGGGCGCACATATACCGCAGGGGGTAGATGATGTGGCCCAGGGCGTCGTAGTCGGGCAGGGGGGCCAGCCGGAGCATCTGGGCAAAGTAGTCGTCCAGGCAGGCGTAGCACACCTCCGGGGCGGTATAGTTCACGAAGTAGAAGTCTCCGCCGCCCGCCGCCGGGGTCAGGTTGTGGAGGGAGCCGATGACAAAGTCCAGCTCCGGCTGTTCCAGGGTCTCCCGGGCCCGTTTGGGGTCCCGGTCGGCGCTGCCGAACTCCAGCCCCAGGCGGATGGTGAGCCGCCCCCGGTACCGCTCCGCCGTCTCCCGCCACTGCTCCAGAGCGGGGGGCCAGTCGTAGCCGTTGGGCTCGGGCTTGCCGTCCTGGTCCACCAGGTCGTAGTGGTCGGTGACGCACAACTCGGAAAGGCCGGCCCGAACCGCCGCCTCCGCCATCTGGTATAGGGGGACCTCCCCGTCGGGGGAGAGCCGGGTGTGGGTGTGATAGTCGATGAGATACATAGAAAAGACCTCCCAGGTCAGATGGTCAGAAGGGCCAGGATGGGAGCCACTTGAGCAGGCTGGAGGTATACCAGGTGGGCGTCATGAGGCCGATGAGCACGGGATAGAAGGCGAGATACAGCCCCACCGCCGTGGCGGTGAGCCCATAGACCCCGCTTTTCCAGCGGCTGCTGCGCTCCATCAGGCCGTCAAAGAGCAGGCTGATGGCCAGCACCAGGAAGAGGGTGGAGGGGAAATAGTGGTATTCAAAGGTGGTGCGGCCAATGAACATCCAGGGCAGGAGCTGGGAGAGGTAGCCCACCACGATGAAGAGGGCCGCGGGGGAACTGCGGGGGAAGGCCCAGCCGGCCAGAGCGCCGCCCCCCAGCCAGAGGGCCGCGCCCAGGACCAGCAGCAGGACGCCGCCCACCAGCATCGCCGTCCCAGCGTCGGGCCGGAAGGCGGACTCAGTCCCCAGGCAGGCCAGCACGGCCACGGCGGCCACAGAGAGGAAGAAGGCCGCCCGGGACCCCTTCCGCTGGAAGGACTGGGCCCCGCAGGCCAGGATGGCCAGCAGTCCGGTCCAGCAGACCACCGGGTTGTTGAAGCAGCCGAAGGCCGCCTTGAGCCCCTGGGCCTTTCCGGAGGTGCTGTCCAGGTAGTAGAGGATGGGACGGGCGTCCACGATCCACTGGTACCACCGGGAGGAGTAGGGGTGGGAGGCGGTGACCCCTTCGTGGTAGGTGAGCATGAAGTGCTGATTCTGGAGCATGATGTCCACCACGTTCTGGCTGTCCTTGACAAAGAGCTCCCGCACCCCGCCGAGGACCTGGGGCAGCTGGGTGAAGGGCCAGGCGAAGATCTCGGCCAGGATGCCCCACAGCCCGGCGTCGTTGCCCCGGGCGGCGGCGTAGGGCCAGTAGGAGAGGGTGTAGATGAGAACGGGGATGAGAACGAAGCACAGCACCGAGAAGGCCAGGGTCTTCCACAGCCAGGGCAGTTTCCCTGAGACCTCGGCGGGCCAGTCCCGGAGCTTGGAGAACAGGCCGATGAAGTAGAGGACGGCCAGGCCCACCGCCCCGTAGATGACGGTCCACTTGCTGGCCGCGCCGATGCCCCAGAAGAGGCCCGAGAGGAAGAGGGGCAGGGCGCAGCGGCGGAAGGGCGTCCCCGGGGCCAGGGTCAGCCACCGGTAGAGGAAGTAGTACATGAGGAGGATATAGAAGACCCCATAGGTGTCGATGGTGCCGATGCGGGTCTGGGTGAGGTGCATGAAGTCGGCGGCGAAGAGAAGGGTACCGCAGACGGCCACCGGACGCTTGCCGAAGAGGTTTTTGAGGAAGAGATAGAGGATGGGCAGCATGAGCACCCCGAAGAGGGTCCCCATGAACCGCCAGCCGAAGGGGGTCATGCCGAAAAGGAGGATGCCCAGGCTCATGGTGAGCTTGCCCAGGGGCGGGTGGGAGACCTCATAGGGGTAGACCCCCTCAATGTGCTCCAGGGCGGTGCGGGGGTGGTAGATCTCATCAAAATAGGCGGAGTTGTACCAGGTGGGCCGCTGGGGCACTGTATCCTGTTCATCAAAGAGGGCCGCTCCCCCGTCGGTCAGGGCGGCGGCGTCGATGCGTCCGCCTTGGTCATAGAGGGCCAGCTCCCCCAGCTCCAGCAGGCCCTTGTCGGCGTCGCCGGTGATGCGCAGGTACTTCACATTCTGGGGGTTGGTGGGCTCTGCCTCCTGCCACTTGAAGAGGTCGTTGTACTTCTGGGGCAGGGCGTAGCTGGGGGCATACCCCCGGGCGTCGGCCCAGTACCACACCTCCTTGCCGTCCTCCTCCTTCTGCCAGAGGGTGTACCAGGTCTCCCCGTCCCGGGAGATCTCCACATTGTAGTCCCCGGTGCCCAGACGGGTGAACCAACTCAGCTTGGTGAGGAAGATCTCCTGAGAGAGGGTCACGGTGACGGTCTGGTCCGCCCCGAAGTCCAGGGGGGACTGGGGAGCGGTCATGGCCCCCAGCCGGAAAAAGGCGGTGGCGGCGTAGAGGGCGGTGATGAGGAGCATGGGCAGCAGGTCCCGCCGCTCCAGGGGGTGGTGGGGCAGGGCGAAGGAAAAGGGACGCCGCTCCTGGAGGGCCACCCACTCCAGGCTCCCCTTCCGGGGCCGGGCGGCGGCGCAGCAGCGGGCAAAGAAGAAAAACACGCCCGTGAGTACCGCCAGGGCGAGGAGCATCCCCGGCAGGCAGGGCAGGATATACCGATCCAGTATGGTTTGCATCTGGGTCATGAGGGCACCTCCGGCGCAGGAAAATAGGGGGCGGGCACGTGTGCCCGTCCCCTATTGTATTTCTTTTCCCGTTGGATGTCAAAAAATTCTTGTGTCCCCTCACTCTGGCATGACGCGAAACAGGAAGCCGCTCTCGCCGTCGGGGACCAGACCGATGTCGGCCTCCTGGAATCCAACGCCGGCCAGGGCGCTGTCGCCCGGCTCATAGTTCTGGCAGAGCATGAGGGTAAGATAGGGGAGCTTCCCCTCCTGGGCGCTCTGGCGGACAGAGGTCCCGTCCACCTGGACCGTGCCGTGGAAGGGCTGCCCGATCACATAGGGGAGCTCGGCCACATTGCGGCCAGGCGCCCAGGCCACCACATAGTTGAGGCCGGGCACATCGTAATTCAGACAGCCGCTGATCTCCACGGTGTCCCCTTCCGCCCGGATCTCCAGGTAATAGCCGGAGCCGTACTCCTCCCGGTAGAAATCGGTGTCATAGGGCTCCGAGGAGACGGGGCCGCTGGAACCGGTATTCCCGGCATCGGGCCGGGTCCCGGCATCGGGCCGGGTCCCGGTATCTCCGCCGGTATTCCCGGCGTCAGGCTGGGTCCCGGTCTCCTGGCCGGAACCGGGCTGTCCCTCCGGGGCGGCTGCCTCTGTCACCGTGATGGTACAGCTGGCGGTATGGCGGCGGCCGCTGCTGTCAGAGGCCGAGACGGTGATGGTATCGGTGCCCGCCTTCTGGGCGGTGTAGACGGCGTGGAGGTTGTCCCTGGCCTGCAGGGAGCCGGCATAGCTCCACACGACGGTGGTGTTGAGCCCGGCGGGGACCGTCTCCACGGTCAGGTCCAGGGTCTCCCCCACCTTCAGGGTGGCGGAGGAAGGGGTGAGCGTCAGCCCGGTGAGGGTGGGCTTTGGGGTGACGGTGACGGCGCAGGCATCGGTGTAGGTCCTGCCCCGGTAGGTCATGGAGGCGGTGATGGTGGCGGTGCCGGCGCTGCGGCCGGTCACGGTACCCTCGCCGTCCACATAGGCCACGGCAGAGTTGCTGGAGCGGTAGGTGATCTGGGGCCGGTCCCCGGAGAGCCCGGAGCACCTGGCGGTCAGCTGTTCCCCCTTCCCGCCCGCCGTCAGCTCCAGGGCGGAGGGGGTCAGGTCAAAGGAGACCTGGGCGCTGCCGGTGGCGGCGTTGGCGTCCACATCAATGCAAAAAAGCATCAGCTTGTTGGTCGTGGAGCCGTAGCTTCTGGAGAGAAGTCCCCGGTCCGGGCCGACCCAGTAGAGGGCCCTGTCCTTCACCGCCACGTTCCCCGCCGGGAACAGGCCGCCAGGCAGCGTCCGGGTCTTGCCGGTCTGATTGCCCTGGCCGTCAAAGACGGCATAACAGAGCTCCCGCAGCGCGTTATTTGGACCGGCGACCTGCCAGAGGACCACAAAGGTGTTGTCGTTGACGGCCACCAGGCGGACGTTCTCCACCCACTGTTTGCCGTCGGAGAAGTCGGTGAGCCACTGGATGCGGGCCTTGCCGTTGGGGAAGCCGTCCTTGGGCGTCACAGCCAGCAGGGCGTTCATCCGCTCGGCCTTCCAGGAGGCGGGGCCGTCCTGGGGGGCGGAGGCGCCGGCCAGGAGGTAACAGCCGTCGGAGGCGGCCAAACCGCCCAGGGCTGCGTGAGTGGTGTTGTCGCCGATGGCGCCGTAGATGGGCAGCACTTCCTGCTGGGCCCCGTTGGACTGGCTGATGGTAAGGGCCCTGGGGTAGGCGTCGCCCAGGTCGGCGTAGACGGGAGCGCCGTCGGCAAAGATGACGTCCTGGGCGAAGGAGTGGCTCACATGGTTGTCGGGGAAGGGGTCGCTGGTCTCCAGAACGGTCATGTCGGAGGTGCGGATGCGGGCGGTGAAGTTGGACTGGTGGTTGAGCCCGTCTTCACTGATGTAGCGCAGCCGGGCGGTGTGGAGGACCAGGACGCCGTCCTCCTCCGCCAGGGCGGTGTGGTCCGTGAAGTCAAAGGGCTCAATGGTATAACTCTCCCCGCCGGTGATGGAGGCAGCGCCCACCCGGTTCCAGTTCCGGTCGTACTTGACGATACGGTAGACCTCCTTGCTGTCGCTCTCCTCCCGGTTTTCCTGGCCGTAGGCGGCGTAGTAGCCGTCCTCTCCGACACAGAAGCCGCCGAGGAGGGGCAACTCCGCGGGCAGGGTGCGGACCCCCTGAGAAGTCCAGCCGGAGGACCCGGACGCCGCAAAGGTCTCCACCTGTAACTCGCGGCCCGATTCCCAGACCACGGCGCAGCCGTTGTCGGAGAGGGAGAGCCAGAACGTGTCGTCGGGGCTGGCTCTGTGGGGGACCTGACTCAAAAGCACGCTGCCCCCCTCCTTGACGACCTGGCCGATGCGGACGTTGTCGGCGGCATCCATGGCCCGGCTGACCATGACGCCGGCCTCGTTCCAGGTGATGGTGCCGGCGGGGTTGAAGCTGCCCCGCTCGTCCCCCTTCATGATGCCCAGCGCCGAAGCCTGGTCCACATAGGCGGCGGCCCAGGAGCTGATGGCGGCGGCGTCGGCGAAGGTCTTGGGGGCGCCCTGGGCCATAAGCGCGCCGCCCACCACGTTCTCCTCCAGAAAATCGACGGCGGAGCACATCATCTTGGCCGCCTGCTCCCGGGTGAGGAGGACGTCGGGGTCGGCCCGGCGATAGCCGTTGAACATGGCCCCCTCGGTGATGCCGTAGGCGGCGGCGTAATACATGTCATAGGGTCCTTCTGGGGAATGCTCGGTCACGTAGTATTTGATGTCCCAGAAGTAGGACGCCTCCTTGGGCGGGAAGGCGTTGAACTGGTCCGTGGTCATCTCCTCCTGGACCAGATTCACCAGGAGCTGACAAAACTCACCCCGGGTGATGGGCTGGGTGGTGGAGATGTTCTCGGGATAGATCCCGGAGAGAAGGCCCTTCTCCCACAGGCTGTCCATGTGCTCCGCCGCCCAGGCCGGCGGCGTGTCGGCAAAGACTCCGGCGGACGCGACGCCGGTCAGAAGAGCCGCCCCAACGCAGCAGGCGGCCAGGAACCGTTTCCATTTCATTGCAGACATACTCCTCTCTGTTTCGCGTACAAAAGCGCGTTTCTGACCTCAGTATAATCCTTCCAGGAGGAGAAGTCCAGGGCCCATCCTATCCCTCCGGGCCCTCCGCTGCCGGCTGCGCGTCCTCTGCCAGCGCGGACAGCGCCGCCAGCAGGCCCTCCGCCGTCTCCGCCCGGAGGTGATACTTCCTCCCGTCCGCCCCGTAGACCGCCCCCGCCGGGTCAATGGTGACGCTCCCCTGCTCGATCAGGTCCTCCCCGTCCACGGTGGAGAGCATGACCCGGTAGAGCACCGACTGGACGGGGATATTCTGATACCGCCCCGCGGGCACGACTTCGGCGGCGGCCATCTGTTCCAGCAGGGCTTCCCCCTGCCCCCCGTCCGTGAGCTCCGCCTGGCGGACCGTCCCCTCCGACGTGGTCACCAGGAGGGTCGCCCGATGGATGGCCGCCGGCTCCGGGCAGCACAGGGAGAGAAGGCTTCGGGGTCTGAACCAGGCGAAGGCGGCCCACAGGACGGCGAGCAGGGCGATCCCCAAGACGATCCAGATACTCCATCGGAAGCCAGTCTTTTGTTTTTTCACTGCGGTTCCCTCCTTCTTCGTATGAGACGCCCTCCGGGCGTGCGCGCAGGGAGAAAAAATGCCCCGTGCCGCCCGGAAGACAGGCGGCGCGGGGCAAAAAGGAGCCCTATTTACTTCAGGCCGGCGGTGATGATGGCCATGTTGTAGACCTCCTCGGCGTCGCAGCCACGGGAGAGGTCGTTGATGGGGGCGTTGAGGCCCTGGAGGATGGGGCCGTAAGCGGCAAAGCCGCCCAGGCGCTGGGCGATCTTGTAGCCGATGTTGCCGGCCTGGATCTCGGGGAAGATGAAGACGTTGGCCTGACCGGCCACGGGGGAGCCCTTGCACTTGGTCTGGGCCACCACGGGGGAGAAGGCGGCGTCGAACTGGAGCTCACCGTCGATGGCCAGCTCGGGAGCGGCGGCCTGGGCCAGCTTCAGGGCCTCCACCACCTTGTCCACCTTTTCGCCCTTGCCGGAGCCCTTGGTGGAGTAGCTCAGCATGGCCACCTTGGGGTCGATGCCGAAGATCTCGGCGGTGTGGGCGCACTCGATGGCGCACTCGGCCATCTCCTCGGCGGTGGGCTCGATGTTGATGGCGCAGTCGCCCATGACGTACTTCTCCTCGCTGCCGTCGGCCCGCTCACGGACCAGGACGAAGCAGGAGGACACGCTCTTGCTGCCGGGCTTGGTCTTGACCAGCTGCAGGGCGGGGCGGACGGTGTCAGCGGTGGAGTAGGTGGCGCCGCCCAGCAGGCAGTCGGCCACGCCCAGCTTCACCAGCATGGTGCCGAAGTAATTGCCCTTCAGCAGGGCGGTCCGGCACTCCTCGGGGCTCATCTTGCCCTTGCGCAGCTCCACCATCTTGTCCACCAGCTCATCCATCCGGCGGTAGTTGGCGGGGTCCACAATGCGGATGTCGGTGATGTCAAAGCCGCCCTTGGCCGCGGCGGCCTGGACCTCCTCCACGTTGCCCACCAGCAGGGGCTCCAGGATGCCCTCCTTCTTCAGGCGGGAAGCGGCCTCCAGGATACGGGGGTCGGGGCCCTCGGTGAAGACCAGGGTGGTGGGGTTCTTTTTCAGCTTTTCAATGAGATTTTCAAACATGTTTCATGCGCCTCCATGTGATTTGTTCGCTTTTCTTCGGTAATTTTTATTATACCTCAACTTCACCTCCATCACAATGCCCAAATTATCCAGATTCCGAAACTTTGTTCTTTACTTTTTGTATTCTGAACACTATACTATACATACTGTTTTTTGCGAGGTGTAACGCATATGAGTTCGGATTTTTCCCGCTCCCTGACCCTGCTGCGGAAGGAAAAGGGCATCTCCCAGCGTTCGGTGGCCAAGGAGCTGGGGATCTCCCAGGCCCTGCTGAGCCACTACGAAAACGGCATCCGGGAGCCCGGCCTGGCCTTCGTGGTGAAAGCCTGCGACTACTACGGCGTCTCCGCCGACTTCCTGCTGGGCCGGACCCTCAGCCGGGACGGCACCACCATCGTGGACGCCGAGAGTCTCTTTGATTACAGCGCCGAAAAGGACAACGTCCTCCGGGGGAGCATCATGGCCACCCTGTCCAAAAAGCTGCTGGTCAACTCCATCGGGGTCCTTTTCGACCTGTTGGGCAAGTCCGGGAGCAAGGAGGCCATCAAAGCCTGCTCCGACTACCTGGGCACCGCCGTCTACAAGATGTTCCGCCACCTCTACCGGGCCGACGGCGGCAACAACGAGGACTTTTTCACCATTCCCGCCCGGCGCTTCACCGCCGGCCTTGCCAACGCCGATATGGCCTGCGCCGAGGTGGAGTACGTGGACGCCCTGGCCACCCAGGCCAAGGAGGCGGGCAGTCTCCCCCCCATCAACCACGACATGCTCACCCAGACCTACCCCGGCGCCTATCAGTCCCTCCTCCAGATCATTCACAACACCGGGGAGCGCATCAGCCGCCGGGTGGCCGCCTACGAGGCCGGCAAGTGAGCACAAATCTTCGTCCCGGCAAGCGCCGCATCCTTCGCCGCGCCGCTCGTCCTTTCCAAATCGAACCCGCTTCGCTGGGCTTCGATTTGATTTATCTCCCCTACGGAGGTTTTATCTATGACCGACCGCGTCCTCGCGGGCTGCGTACCCTTCGCCCCGCCCCTAAGGGGCAGGGCTCACTCACTCCGCCGCTCGTCCTTTCCAAATCGAACCCGCTTCGCTGGGCTTCGATTTGGTTCATCCCCCTACGGAGGTTTTATCTATGACCGACCGCGTCCTCGCGGGCTGCGTACCCCTCGCCCCGCCCCTAAGGGGCAGGGCTCACTCACTCCGCCGCTCGTCCTTTCCAAATCGAACCCGCTCCGCTGGGCTTCGATTTGGTTCATCCCCCCTACGGAGGTTTTATCTATGACTGACCAATCCAAGATCCGCAACTTTTCTATTATCGCCCACATCGATCACGGCAAGTCCACGCTGTCCGACCGGCTCATTGAGCTGTGCGGCGCGGTGTCCCAGCGGGAGATGGAGTCCCAGCTGCTGGACAACATGGACCTGGAGCGGGAGCGGGGCATCACCATCAAGGCCCGTGCGGTGCGCCTGAGCTATCAGGCCGAGGACGGCGAGACCTACCAGCTCAACCTCATCGACACCCCCGGCCATGTGGACTTCAACTATGAGGTCAGCCGCTCCCTGGCCGCCTGCGAGGGCGCCATCCTGGTGGTGGACGCCGCCCAGGGCATCGAGGCCCAGACCCTGGCCAACACCTATCTGGCGGTGGAGCACGACCTGGAGATCCTCCCCGTCATCAACAAGATCGACCTGCCCGCCGCCGACCCCCAGCGGGTCAAGGACGAGATCGAGAACGTCATCGGCATCCCCGCCCAGGAGGCCCCCGAGATCTCGGCCAAGGTGGGGCTCAATATCCCCGCCGTGCTGGAGGACATCGTCAAAAACGTCCCCGCCCCCAAGGGCGACCCCGCCGCCCCCCTCCAGGCCCTGATCTTTGACAGCCAGTACGACCCCTACCGGGGCGTCATCGTCTACTTCCGGGTCATGGAGGGTACCCTCAAAACCGGCATGAACGTGAAGATGATGGCCTCCGGCGCCGTCTACCAGGTGCTGGAGTGCGGCCACCTCCTCCCCATCGGCATGGAGCCCTGCACCGAGCTCATCGCCGGCGAGGTGGGCTACTTCACCGCCTCCATCAAGGACGTGAAGGACACCCGGGTGGGCGATACCGTCACCAGTACCGAACGTCCGGCGTCCGAGCCTCTCCCCGGCTACCGCCCCGCCCGGGCCATGGTCTACTGCGGCATCTACACCGAGGACGGCTCCAAATACCCCGACCTCCGGGACGCCCTGGAAAAGCTCCAGCTCAACGACGCCTCTCTCTCCTTCGAGCCGGAGTCCTCCGCCGCCCTGGGCTTTGGCTTCCGCTGCGGCTTTCTGGGTATGCTCCACATGGAGATCATTCAGGAGCGGCTGGAGCGGGAGTTCGACCTGGACCTCATCACCACCCTCCCCTCCGTCATCTACGAGATCACCAAGACCGACGGCACGGTAGTCCAGGTGGACAACCCCCACAACTACCCCGACCCCGCCGTCATCACCGAGGCCCGGGAGCCCTACGCCAAGGTGACCATCCTCACCCCCCCGGACTATGTGGGCAACATCATGCCCATGTGCCAGGAGCGGCGGGCAGAGTTCAAGGATATGCAGTATCTGGACACCAATCTGGTGGAGCTCCACTACTCCATGCCCCTCAACGAGATCATCTACGACTTTTTCGACACCCTCAAGGCCCGGACCAAGGGATACGCCTCCCTGGACTACGAGCTGGACCGGTATGAGGTGAGCGATCTGGTGAAGGTGGACCTCCTCCTCAACGGCGACCAGGTGGACGCTCTCTCCTTCATCGCCCACCGGGAGAAAGCCTATGGCCGGGCGAGAAGACTGTGCGAAAAGCTCAAGGACAACATCCCCCGTCAGCTCTTTGAGGTCCCCGTCCAGGCCGCCATCGGCGGCAAGATCATCGCCCGTGAGACCGTCCGGGCCATGCGCAAGGACGTGCTGGCCAAGTGCTACGGCGGCGACATCACCCGGAAGAAAAAGCTGCTGGAAAAGCAGAAAGAGGGCAAAAAGAAGATGCGGAGCTTGGGAAGCGTACAGCTCCCCACCGAAGCATTTATGGCGGTCCTCAAGCTGGACGAGGAATAAGACAAACAGCTTCTTTTGCCCTCTGGGGCCCCGCACGGCGGGGCGCGACACCCCCGGCGCGCCATATAAAACCTTCCCCCTCCCAGGGGGAAGGTGGCTGGCCGAAGGCCAGACGGATGAGGGTGGGGCGGTGAAATGGATTTTTCTTTTCGCTCTATCCAACGCCCCCTCATCCGCCCCTGCGGGGCACCTTCCCCCCTAAGGGGGGAAGGTCTGTGGCCGCCATACATGCTCACAACAGCGCGGTCCGTAGGGGCGCACCTGTATGTGCGCCCGCAGACCGGCACGGTACCACGCAGGCCGGCCCCTGCGGCATATCCCTTGCGTCATGCTGAGCACCGGCGAAGCATCCGTTTCTCCCGCCCTTTTGCGTGATAGAAAGACTCCCTCCGTCAGCTTCGCTGACAGCTCCCTCAAGGAGGGAGCCAACGGATTCTTCGGCTTCGCCTCAGAATGACGGCGGAAGACGAAACGTGGCCCGTAGGGGCGGATCTCATCCGCCCGTGAATGAAAAAGGAGGTCCCCCATGAGTATTCTGGACGCCTACGATCCCGCCCGGACGGCGGTGTTGGAGCCCAGCCATGCCGCCAGCCCGGTGGAGGGCTTTCCCGAGACGGTGGTGGTCACCTTCCAGCCCTCCCTGACTCAGGCCGCCGCCGGCTGGCCGGGGAGCCGGGTGCTGGGCCATCTGCCCGTCTTCTTCCAGATCCCCATTTACGCCATCCACTACGAGGACAAGACCTTCGGCCTCTACCAGACTCTGCTGGGGAGCGCCGCCTCCGCCGCCATGATGGAGGAGGTCATCGCCCGGGGCGCCCGCCGCTTTGTCCTCTTTGGCTCCTGCGGCTCCCTGGCCGGCGACCTGCCCGCCGGCCACCTCATCGTTCCCACGGCGGCCCGCCGGGACGAGGGCGTGAGCTACCACTATCTTCCCCCGGAGGACGACTACCTCCCCCTGGACACCGCCCCCCGCACCGCCCAGGTCCTCTCCGCGCTGGGGACCCCCTTCGTGGAGGGCCGCACCTGGACCACCGACGCCCTCTACCGGGAGACCCGGCGGAACGTGGCCCGTCGTCAGGCCGAGGGCTGCCTGTGCGTGGACATGGAGTGCGCCGCCTGCGCGGCGGTGTGCAAATTCCGGGGCGTGGAGTTCTACCAGTTCCTCTATACCGAGGACAGTCTGGCCGGCGACCTCTGGGACCCCGGCCTGCTGGGGAAGCTGCCCCAGGACGCCAAGGACGCCTATTTCCGGCTGGCCCTAGAGCTGGCCCGCCGGGTCACTCCCTGAGAAAGGACGGACAGACCTATGGACCTTGACCACTTTGCCGGTCTGCTCTCCGCCCAGCTCCGCCGTCCGGCGGAGCCGGTGGAGAAGCAGCTTGCCGCCCTCAAGCGGCTGAGCTTCCTCGTTTCCTCCGAGCTGGAGGCCCACTTTCTGGCCCACCCCGAGTCCTATGAGGACCCCGCCTACCTCTCCCTGCTGTGCCGTCTGGCCCAGGACGCCCCCGGCCAGGCCCTGGTGACAACGCCGGAGTCCCCGGACCCCGACGCCATGTACCGCCATCTGCTGGAAGACCTCTCCGCCCTCACCGGCGGCAGCCCGGCCCTCGCTGGTGGAGAGCTCTCCCCTGCCGTCGATGGGGTCCGCCCCCTCGCCTTCACCCTGGACGGCACGCCCTGCCGGTATGACGCCCAGGACCTGGGGGCCTGGCTGGACATGGGCCTGCTCACCCACCTCAACGGCCTGCTGGCCCAACGTGGGGAGAAAAAGCGTTTCCTCATCGTGGACGACATCCGCCTGCCGGGGCAGCTGGTCTTTTTCCGCTCCCCCCAGTGGGCCGGTTTCTTCACCGCCGCCACCGGACTGACCGCCGCCGAAGCCTGAACGCCCGCCGCCCGGCCCCTTTCTTCCAGGGGGCCGGGCGGTTTTCGCCCCCTTCCTCCCCTTTACGCGGAGACGGGTTCGTGATATAATTTATATCGATATGCTGAAACATCATATTCAAAATGACGAAAGGCAAGGAGTGAAGCCCCGTGGAGGAACTGGAAGAACTCAGGGGTCGGCTGGAGGAGGACCGCCCCATGGTCTGGGACAGCTTCCCCGACATCGGTCTCTACATGGACCAGGTCATCTCCTACGTCTCCCGCCAGCTCATCACCTATGAGGGCGGCGAGGCTCTGACCCCGGCCATGGTGAACAATTATATCAAGGACGGCCTTCTCCCCCGGGCAGAGGGCAAAAAATACAGCAAGATCCACCTGGGTTATCTCACCGCCATCTGCGCCCTCAAGCAGGTCCTCTCCGTCCGGGACACCCGCACCCTGCTGGGGAGCGGCAGCGCCGGACGGGACCCGGAAAAGCTGTACGCCGCCTTCTATCAGGAGCTCTCCCTGGCCCTGGACTGCACCGCCGAGGTGCTGGACCCCGGTCTCACCCAGGAGGAGCTGCCCCGTCTGGCCCTCCGTCTGGCTCTGCGCAGCTACGCCGACAAGCTGGCCTGTCAGCGCATCCTCTCCCTCATCGCCCCCCCGGAGGAAAAGCCGGAGCGCCGGAAAAAATGATATATTCTTGGATTCTCACCCGCACTTTATACAGGAGGTAATGGATAACTATGAGCGACTATGTGATCGTCACCGATTCTTCCGCCGATCTGCCCGCCGGCCTGGTCCGGGAGCTGGGCGTGGAGGTGCTGCCCCTCTCCTTCGCCGTCCAGGGCAAAAACTACCGCAACTACCCCGACGACCGGGAGATGGACCCCAAGGTCTTTTACAAAATGCTCCGGGACGGGGAGATGGCCACCACCTCCGCCGTCAACGTAGCCGAGTACACCGCCATGCTGGAGCCCTTCCTCCAGGCCGGGAAGGACGTGCTGGCGCTGACCTTCTCCTCCGGCCTCTCCACCACCTTCCAGTCCTCGGTCATCGCCGCAAACGAGCTCGCCGAGCAGTATCCTGACCGGAAGATCTTCTCGGTGGACACCCTGTGCGCCTCCATGGGGCAGGGGCTGCTGGTGTGGCTTGCCGTCCAGGAGCAGCGGAAGGGCAAGTCCATAGAGGAAGTCCGGGACTGGGTGGAGGAAAACAAGCTCTACCTCTGCCACTGGTTCACCGTGGACGATCTCCACTTCCTCAAGCGGGGTGGACGCATCTCCGCCGCCACCGCCGTGGTGGGCACCATGCTCTCCATCAAACCCGTCCTCCATGTGGACGACGAGGGCCACCTCATCAACATGGGCAAGGCCCGGGGACGCGGGGCCTCCCTCACCGCCCTGGTGGACCATATGGAGGAGACGGTCACCGACGTGGACACCGTCTTTATCAGCCACGGCGACTGTCTGGCCGACGCCGAGAAGGTGGCCGCCGACGTGAAAAAGCGCTTCGGCACCGAGCACATCGTCATCAACAACATCGGCCCCGTTATCGGCGCCCACTCCGGTCCCGGCACGGTGGCCCTCTTCTTCCTGGGCGCCAAGCGGTAATTTTTCCAAAGGAGCTGCATCTATGGATATGACATGGCTGGAGGTCACGGTGGAGACCACCGGGGACCAACTGGACGACCTGTGCGCCAAGCTGACCATGAACGGCGCCACCGGTCTGGCCATTGAAGACGAAACCGATTTCAAAACCTTTCTGGAACAAAACAAGCAGTACTGGGACTACGTGGACGACGAGCTGCTGGAGAAGATGAAGGGGGCCGCCCGGGTGAAGTTCTACGTCACCGACGACCCCGACGGCAAGGCCCAGCTGGAGCGGTGGATGGCGGGCATCGACCTGCCTTACGCCACCGCCCCCCTCCGGGAAAATGACTGGGCCACCAGCTGGCAGAAGTATTATAAGCCCCTCTGCGTGGGGGAGCGGCTCTATGTGGTGCCTGAGTGGGAGAAGGGGGAGCCCGCGCCCGACGGGCGAACGGCCCTCTACCTCAACCCCGGACTCACCTTCGGTACCGGCAACCACGCCTCCACCCGGCTGTGCCTAGAGTGGACCGAGCAGTCGGTGAAGGAGGGCTCCAGGGTGCTGGACCTGGGCTGCGGCTCGGGTATCCTGTCCATCGCCGCTCTGCTGCTGGGGGCCGACTCCGCCATCGGCGTGGACATCGACCCCAAGGCGGTGGACGTGGCCTATGAAAATGCCGGCCTCAACGGCATTGGCCGGGACCGGTACACTGTGCTGGCCGGGGACGTCCTCTCTGACGCCTCCTTGAAGGCCCGCCTGGCGGAGCAGAAGTACGACGTGGTGCTGGCCAACATCGTGGCCGACGTCATCATCCCCCTCTCCGCCCATGTGGAGGAGCTTCTCTCCCCCGGCGGCGTCTTCCTGTGCTCCGGCATCATCGACACCCGCTGCGAGGAGGTCCGCGCCGCCCTGGAGAAGAACGGCCTCACCGTCTTTGGCCGGAAGGACCGGGACGGCTGGGTGGCCTACGCCGCCCGTTTCTGAGCCCAAATCTGTGAAAGGAGGTCCTGGCCCATGAAGGCAGTGGTCCGCCCCATCCCCTTCCCCCAAAACGGGCGGCTGCTGGCGGTCAGCGACGTCCACGGCAACCTGCCCTGGCTGCGGGGCCTGCTGGACAAGGTGGGCTTTACCGCCGACGACGCCCTGGTGCTGGTGGGCGACCTGGTGGAAAAGGGCCCCGACAGTCTGGCCACCCTCCGCTATGTCATGGAGCTCTCCCGCACCCACACCGTCCACACCCTGTGCGGAAACTGCGACAACCTGGCGGTGGACTTTGTGGACCAGAACGCCGGCCTGGGCCGGGATTTTTTCCGCGGCTACCTCAGCGTGTGGAAGGAGCGCTCCCTCATCGTCCAGATGGCCCGGGAGATCGGCGCGCCGGTGGAGACCCCCGAAGACCTGCCCGCCCTCCGCGCCGCCCTTCGGGAACACTTCGCCCCCGAGCTGGACTTCCTCCGGGACCTGCCCACCATCCTCACCGCGCCGGGCTACGTCTTCGTCCACGGCGGCGTTCCCTCCTACGACCACATGGAGGAGCTGGACGCCTGGGGGTGCATGAAAAACGATGATTTCCTCTCCCAGGGCCACGCCTTTCCCTGCTACTGCGTGGTGGGACACTGGCCGGTCACCCTCTACCGCACCGGCCACCCCTGTGCCGAGCCCCTGGTCTGCCCGGACCGGAAGATCGTCAGCATCGACGGCGGCTGCGTCCTCAAGGACGACGGACAGCTCAACGCCGTCCTCCTCCCGCCCGACGGCGGAGAGATCACCTGGCGCTCCTACGACGACCTCCCCCGCCGCCGGGCCCTGGACGCCCAGGACGAGAGCACGGACCCCTTCACCATCTCCTGGACGGACCACGCTGTGGAGGTGCTGGAGCAGGGGGAGGAGTTCTCCCTCTGCCGCCACCGGAGCACGGGGAAGACGCTGTGGGTGCTCACCAAGTACCTGCGCTGCCGGGAGGGGCAGTGGTGGTGCCTGGACTCCACCGACTACCGCCTCCCCGTCTCCCCCGGCGACCTCCTCTCCGTGGTGGAGGAGACCTCCCGGGGGGCCCTGGTGAAGAAGAACGGCTCCACTGGCTGGTACCTGGGCCAGCTGGCAGAGCTCTGAGCAGCTTTTTCCGGGTAATCCCATGGCCATGTGCCGCAGTAAGCGGCACATGGCCAATTTTGCTATGCGTTTGCACCGCAAAAGGGAGAAATTAGGGCAGAAATCCATTGACAAGCACCCTGGGCGCTGATATACTATTATAGCCGCTTTGACTGGGTATGAAAGTGGGAAGGCGCTTTACGCTGATTCACTGTCACGCTGCGAAGCCTCCGCGACGGCACACTGCTCACCCCTCCGCGAAAAACACCTTGCGCCTCCGGCGCAACTGCTTTTTCGTCTGCGGGGCTCACTGTGTGCCTGCTCCCGGCTTCTCCGCGCTTCTCTCCGCCCCCGACAGCGAGCCCGTTATGAAGGAGTGAAAGATAGAATGCACGCGATCATTGAGACCGGCGGCAAGCAGTACAAGGTGGCCGAGGGTGATACCCTCTTCATCGAGAAGCTTCCCGTCGAGGCCGGCGAGACCGTGACCTTTGACAAGGTCCTGGCTGTGCTGGACGGCGACAAGGCCACCTTCGGCGCTCCCGTGGTGGACGGCGCCAAGGTCACCGCTTCCGTGGTGAAGAACGGCAAGGGCAAGAAGGTCATCGTCTTCAAGTACAAGCCCAAGAAGGGCTACCGCCGCAAGCAGGGCCACCGTCAGCCCTACACCAAGGTCACCATCGGCAAGATCGAGGCTTGAGTCTCCCTCTTTCCTGACCTATGATCGAGGTTACTTTTTTTACGCAGGGCAGCCGCCTGACCGGCTTTGAAGTCAAAGGTCACAGCGGGCTGGCCTGCCAGGGGGAGGACATCCTCTGCGCCGCCGTCACCAGCGCCGTCCGGCTCACCGAGTGCGCTGTCAACGACATCCTCGGCCTGGAGGCCGCGGTGAAGGTGCGGGAAAAGGATGCCTCCATCACCCTCAAGCTCCCCGGCGGTCTGGGAGAGACCAACGAGAACACCTGTCAGACCCTTCTGACAGCCATGATGGTCTACTTTACCGACCTCAGGGAGGAATATCCCGACAACATCATCGTTTACGACATGGAGGTGTAACACCATGCTGAAGATCGGTCTTCAGTTCTTCGCCCACAAGAAGGGCGTCGGCTCCACCCGGAACGGCCGTGATTCCGAGTCCAAGCGTCTGGGCGTGAAGCGGGGCGACGGTCAGTTCGTCCTGGCCGGCAACATCCTCGTGCGTCAGCGCGGCACCCACATCCACCCCGGTGTGAACGTGGGCAAGGGCAGCGACGACACCCTGTTCGCCCTCAAGGACGGCAAGGTCAAGTTCGAGCGTCTTGGCAAGGACCGCAAGCAGGTCTCCATCGTGGAGATCGCTCAGTAAGCTGGGCATGATAACGCCTCGGACAGGGTATCCTCTGTTCGGGGCGTTTTTTATCTTTCTGTTTAGGAGGTGCTGTCTATGCCAGCATTCGTGGATACCGCAAAGATCACGGTGAGATCCGGCAAGGGGGGCAACGGTGCCGTGGCCTTCCACCGGGAGAAGTATGTGGCCGCCGGCGGCCCGGACGGCGGCGACGGCGGCCGGGGCGGCGATGTGATCCTCCAGGTGGACCCCCACATGTCCACCCTGATGGATTTCCGCTACAAGCGGAAGTACGTGGCCGGCAGCGGCATGGACGGCTCCGGAAAACGCTGCACCGGCAAGGACGGGGAGGACATGGTCATCAAGGTCCCCCTGGGCACCGTGGTCCGGGACGCCCAGAGCCGCCAGATCATCGCCGATATGTCCGGCATGGAGCCCTTTGTCCTCTGCCGGGGCGGCAACGGCGGCTGGGGCAACAAGCACTTTGCCACCCCCACCCGCCAGGTGCCCAACTTCGCCAAGGCCGGTCTCCCCGGCCAGGAGCGGGAGGTCATCCTGGAGCTGAAGCTGCTGGCCGACGTGGGACTGGTGGGCTTCCCCAACGTGGGCAAGTCCACCCTGCTCTCCGTGGTCTCCAAGGCCCGGCCCAAGATCGCCGACTACCACTTTACCACCCTTTTCCCCAACCTGGGCGTGGTCTATGTGGACGAGGGGGTCTCCTTCGTCATGGCCGACATCCCCGGCATCATCGAGGGGGCCAGCGAGGGGGCCGGCCTGGGGCACGACTTCCTCCGGCACATTGACCGGTGCCGCCTGCTCATCCACATCGTGGACGTGTCCGGCCGGGAGGGCCGGGACCCGGTGGAGGACTTCGAGGCCATCAACGCCGAGCTTGCCCAGTACAGCCCCCAGTTGGCGGAGCGGCCCATGCTGGTGGCGGGCAACAAGGCCGACATCGCCGAGGACCGCACTCTGCTGGAAAGGCTCAAGGACCATGTGGAGGCCCTGGGGCTCCCCTTCTTTGAGCTCTCCGCCGCCACCCACCAGGGAGTGGACGCCCTCATGCGCCACGCTGCCGGGATGCTCGCCCAGCTGCCCCCCATCACGGTGTACGAGCCCGACTATGTCCCCGCTCCCCCGGAGGTGGACACCAGCGGCGACGTCACCATCGAAAAGGTGGACGACGTGTGGATGGTGGACGGGCCCTGGCTCCAGCGGCTCATGGCCAACGTCAACTTCAACGACGTGGAGTCCCGGAACTGGTTTGACCGGGTCCTGCGGGAGTCCGGCCTCTTCCAGCGGATGGAGGAGATGGGCGTCCAGGACGGCGACATCGTCTGCCTCTACAATCTGGAATTTGAATATCAGAAATAACAGAGCGGAGCGCCCTTCGGCGCTCCGCTTCTGCGTTTTTCGTGTCCTTTCGGTGTCCCATATCTGTCATTCGCTCTGCAAACACTGTGCTCTCAGGAAAGTCTCCGGGAAACCATCCCCCATACCTCCCATGGTACGGCGGTATGGCGCCCCTCTCCCACCGTCATTCTGAGACCAGGGGCCGAAGAATCCGCGCTCCTTCAGGTGAGAGACGGCCCCTTCGCTTTGCTCAGGATGATGCAAAGCGGGGGCACTTCCCCTCACTGTTCGGTCTGAATGACAAACTCCTGGCTGCCCATGGAGCCGGGGCCCAGCTCGTACTTCTCAAAGACCACCACCGGGAGCCCCTCCCCGTTGAGGTAGAAGGGCTGGTCCTCCCGGATGCCCTGGAAGCCGCCCTGCTCCGTGGTCCAGTAGGTGTTTTCCGGGTCCTGGGCCCGCTGGGCGATCTGCTCTGCCACCTGGGCGTTGACGGTCTCCATCCAGTTGGGGCCCAGCAGGTCCCGGAGGGTGATCTCCTTCCCCGTCTCCAGGTCGATGTTGTAGGTGTAGAACTCCGTGTAGGCACTGGCCCGGACCTCGGTCTCAGTGACCACAAAAGAGAGATACTGATCGTTCTGGCACTTGACCTCGTAGTCCACATCGATGATGACCGGCATATAGGTCTCAGGGTCGCCGCCGGTGGCCACATAGGCTTCTCTGGCCTCCCTGGCCCGGGTCTCAGCCGCGTCGATGACGGACTGGATGCGGGTGGAGATCTCCTGGTTGACCTTCTGCTCCAGCTCTGTGTGGCCGGTGTTTTCCAGGGCGGGAAGGCGCACGTCGATGATGTGTTCCCGGTCATTGACGGCATACTCGGTAACGGTGAAGATCCGGGCCAGGCCGCCCAGCACCGGCACGTCGTACACCGCCTGGGCAAAGCTGGGGCTGCCGTTGACCAGCAGCACAAAGCAGGCGCAGCTGGCCAGGGCGGTGGCCAGACTCCGGCGCACGGTCCGGCGGCGCTTCCGCAGCCGGTCCCCCTCCCGGATGGCGGCCCGTACCGCCAGAGAGAGCTCCTCCGGCGTCTCCTGGGCCTGATAGCGGGCTTTGGCGCGTTCCATTTCAGGGTGCATAGTCGATCTCCTCTCCGGTCATGTCCTTGAGCCGCCTGATGGCCTTGTAGAGCCGGGACTTCACCGTGTTCAGGTTGGTCCCGGTGGCCTGGGCGATCTCTTCCAGCTTCAGGTCCTCAAAATAGCGCAGCTTGATGACGGTCTGCTCCGGGAGGGAGAGCCGTTCAATGGCGTCGTAGAGGTCCAGACGCTCTCCCGGGTCCCGCCCCTCCTCCGCCCGGTCCGCCATGACCTCCTCCAGGGAGACCAGGTTCCGGTTCCGGCGGAAGTGGTTCATGGCTTCGTTGATGAGGATGCGGTAGAACCAGGTCTTGAGATAGGCCGGCTCCCGGACGGTGTCCACTTTGCTGAGGGCCTTCACAATGGCCTCCTGGACCACATCCAGGGCTGCGTCCCGGTTTTTGACGTAACTCATCGCCAGGCGGTAAAACTCCGTCTGTCCGTTCACAATATGCTCCACCAGCAGCTGGCGGTTGTCCGGGGCGTTCTGTCTCAAGGGGACGGCAGCTTCCTTCCGTTATGGGTTCTGGGGGGATACGGTGTGGCTGCGCAGGTAGGCGGCCCACTTCTCGTAGCCGCTCCTGGTGAGGTGGACCCCGTCGGTGCTCTCCTCCGCCGGCAGGACACCGTTTTCATCGGCCAGAGCGGCGTGGGTGTCCAGCAGGTAGACCTCCTTCTCCTCCGCCAGCTGGGCGATGAGGTCATTGTAGACGGCCACCTTCTCATTTTTCAGCCATTCGTGGTTCTGCGACTTCTCCGCTGTCACCGGCAGGAGGGTCTGGAGATAGATCTGGGCGTTGGGCTGGATCTCCCGCACCAGGTCCACAAGCTGGGCATAGCAGTCGTAAAACCGCTGGTCGTTGTACCAGCCCAGCTCGTTGACGCCCAGCAGGAGGTATACCTTGCCGTAGGTCTTCCGGCCCAGGGCCTCCAGGGGGGTGCATTTGCCGCCGTCTGTGCGGATGACGGCGTCGGTGCGGACCGACTGGACCGTCATCCCCTTGTAGGAGAGGTTCTCCCCGCCCTGGAGGCCGCCGTAAAGCAGCAGGCCGTCGGTGAGGGAATCTCCCAGGAAGGCCGCGTCGGCAAACCAGTCGTCCTCCACCGTCTCCCCCTCGGGCGCCGGGGCGGCGTAGTCATATTCGCGGACGGGCTCCGTCTCTGCGGGGGGCGTCTCCGGGGGAAGCGTCTCCGCAGGCAGGGCCGGCGGCTCTGTGGGGGCAGTGGTCTCAACGGCGGCGGGCCGGCGGGCGGCCTTTTGCCGGAATAAATCTGTATCGTGCCGGGCAGCGACATGGGCAGACAGCAGGGTCCAGCTCCCCGTCAGGGTCAACGCCAAAAGCAGCACGGCCACCGGAAGCCGAAGGGATGGACGCCGGCGCCTTCTGCGGCGGCATCGCTTGGGTTGATAGGCCAATCGGCTCTCCTCCTTTTCTGTCGTTCTGTTGGTTAGACGGAGGGCCGGGCAGAAAGTTTTCGCAGGAAAAAAAGTTTTTTGGCCGGGCGGACCGCGCTCCGCTGACCTTCCGGGCGGCGCGAAGAGCATCCGCTTCTCTCTTCTCTGCACACAGGTATAACAAAAGGGACGGGGGATACGGTTCCTTCGGCCTGCGGCCTCAGGATGACGACCAGGAGGCGGTTCCCTCACCTGCCCCGTCATTCTGAGCGCAGCGAAGAATCCGTTTCTCCCATCGCTGCACACAGG
>NZ_JAPFEA010000113.1 GCF_026169115.1 Intestinimonas sp.
ACATCCACAAGTATGCCCGGAGAGAGGATGTGCCGGAGCACACCCTGTTCGTCATCACCACCGACGGCATGGAAAACGCCAGCCGCCACTACTCGGCCCAGAAGGTAACGGAGATGATCCGGCGACAGAAGGAGAAATACGGCTGGGAGTTTCTCTTCCTGGGGGCCAACATCGACGCGGTGGAGACGGCGGGCCATCTGGGGATCGCCCCTGACCGGGCGGTGAACTACCACTGTGACAGCGAGGGCACTCGGCTGAACTATGCGGTGGTGGGGCAGGCTGTGGCCGCCGTTCGGAGCAGTGCCCCCTTGGACGCCCACTGGAAGGACGCCATTGAGGAGGACTTCCGCAAGCGGCAGAAGAAGCGGCGCTGATCTGCGACAGAAACAAACAAGGGACGGAGGTCACACCTCCGTCCCTTGTTCATGCAAGGTGATGGGCCGCAGCTTGTCCGGGATATTCAGTTTAGAAATATTCGCAAATCCTGATTTCAATAAACAAGAGGCAAGAAAATCCCTCTGAAATCAGGCGTTTTCTATACTATATGGCCAACGCAAAACATGTCCCCCATCAAGGTCAGAAGAGCTGCCGTCCTTGGACAAATTTGTGTCTCAGGTCACGCTCGTCGCACAGGTAGATGGATCGCTCCAGCCGGTCCATCAGACTTAGTCCTCCCGCCGGGGTATAGCGGCTATCGTCGATGACAATGGCGTCGAACTCCCAGCCGGGGGCGAAGGCGCCCACCTGGCCGAAGAAGGCCCCGCCGCCGGCCGTGCCCAGGTAGAAGGCCTCCGCTGCCGTCAGAGGGGGCAGCGAGGCGTCCACCAGCCGCCAGCGTAGCTTGGAGACCTGGATGGCATCCGCCATCGCCCGGAAGATGGAGGTATGGGTGCCGCCGGCCACATCGCTGCCCAGCCCCACGGGGATCCCCTCGTTCAGGAACCGGCGGACCGGTGCGATGCCGGAGGACAGGTTGGTATTGGAGGCAGGGCAGTGGGCCACAAAGACCTGCTGCTCCTTCATCAGGGACAGCTCATCCCCGTCGGAGTAGACACAGTGGGCCATGATGGTGGGGCAGCCTTCTCCGCCAAACAGGCCAAAGCGGTGGTAGGCGTCGCCGTAGTGCCTGGCCTGGGGGCACAGCTCCTTCACCCAGGCGATCTCCCCCTGGTTTTCCGACAGGTGGGACTGCACCGGCAGGTGAAGCCGACTCTGCAAGCGATGGAGCTCCTCCATCAGCTCATCTGTGCAGGATGGGATGAAGCGTGGAGTCAGAATGGGAGCGGTGTGCGCGTAGCGCCCCTCGATGCGGCGCAGCCAGTCGGCGGTGGCCGCCGCGCTGGCCTGGGCGTCGGTCTCCCGAAGGCTGTCCGGGCTGTTCCGGTCCATGTTGACCTTGCCCACCATGGTACACAGGCCAGCTTCCTCCAGCAGGTCCATCAGATGGATGGTGGCCTCGGTGTGAATGGTCCCAAAGATGCAGGCCCGGGTGTTGGGCCCCTGGGCCACGTCCCGGACGAAGCGCCGGTAGGCCTGGTCGGCGTAGTCCGCATCCCCATATTTGCTCTCCTCCGGGAAGGTGTGGGTATTGAGCCACTCCAAAAGCTCCAGGTCCATTCCCAGGCCCCGGAAGGCGTATTGGGGGGCATGCACATGGAGGTCCACCAGTCCGGGCACCACCAGCTGGCCCACGCAGTCGATTTGGGGCAGGTCCCGGCAGCTCTGGGGCAGGTCCCGGAACACGCCGGCGCAGCGCCCCTCCTCACAGACCAGATAGCCGTTCTCCACCGTCTCAACGGTCTGAGGCGACGTACTGTAACAGATATCTCCCTGAATCACAAACGGATGTAAAGCTGTCATAAATAACTCCTTACTTTCCCTATCAAGGTCAGCCCAGCGTCATGAAGGCGCAGCGCAGAATGAACACGATGGAGACGACGGCCGCCAGAGAGCGGACAGCGTACGCTTTTTCAAAATACGAGCGCCTGATGGAGTCTCAGACAAACAGAAGGCTGCCGCAAACAGGCCGACTATCGATTCCGGTCCCCTGCGCGCTGCGCCGGGGTGGAACTTATAGTCGACTGTTTATGGCAGTCCGTAGAAACGCCCGCCCATATCGCGGGCCTATATAAGATCAATAAATTTTTTCTATTTTTATCACGTCTGTTGTGCGTTTTTTCCATGGTAGCATCAAAGATGTTTTTTGTCAATCAATTTTTTATGATAGAGAATTTTCCAGTGGACGGCGGGCTAGGCAGGGCGAGTTCCGCCCACAGGAAAAAATTTTGAAAAGAGGTCACATGGCCTTTTCTTTGTGTGAAACTCACGATATAATAGCAACAAGGGGAGGTGTCTTTGTGGATGTTTTCAACATACTGCCGCCGCAAAAACGGGACAGGATGGAGCGCCTCTTCCAGAACTGCACAGAAGACGTCAAATACTATATGACCCTGACGGAGATCGAAGCGGATCAGACCTTTATCAAGGCCGGTACGGACTGCACCCATATTTTTATCGTCCTCTCCGGCAAGGTGACCGGGGTGGAGTGGCCGGTGGACGCCCGGGCCTACCCTTTCAAGGATTTCGGACCCGGCGATTTTTTCGGCGAGATCGAATGCTTTGCCGGACTGGAGCACTACCGCATCAGCATCGTCTCCTCCACCAGGTGCCAGGTGCTGTCTATCCCCGTCTCCTGCTATATGGACTGGATGCGGATGGATGTGGAGGCCCTCTTCCTGCGCACCCAGGAGAACATCTCCAGTCTCATCGCCCAGACGGCTGAGGCCAGGAAATATCTCTTCCTGGAGGGCAAGGACAGACTGATGACCCACCTGATCCGGAAATTTGAGCAGCGGCAGCCGCTCCCCGCCGCCCTGGAGCTGAAAAAGACCAGGAGCCAGCTGGCAGACGAGATCGGCTTTTCCATCAAAACGCTCAACCGCAGTGTCGGCAAGCTGGCAGAGTTGGGGCTGATCCAGCTCCGGCGGGGGAAGATCGTCATCAGCCGGGAGGGCTATCAGCAGATGAAGCTCTACGTGGAGCAACAGGTCAACGGACGGAATTTTACGGGATATCATTCTACGGAACAGGAGGAATGAAGCGTGTATGTAGGAAAGAAAGTAACGCGGGTGGACGCCTATGACAAGGTGATGGGCCGCACAAAGTATACCGACGATCTGTGCGACAAAGGCGCCTATGTGGCCCGTATTCTTCACGCCACCATTGCCAATGGTCTTGTCACATCCATCGATGTCTCTCAGGCGGAGCAGATCCCCGGCGTGGTCAAGGTATTTACCTGCTTCGATGTGAAGGAAAAGCACTATTTTGCCACAGCCGGACACCCATGGTCCACCGACGAGGAGCACCAGGACGTGGCTGACCGTCTTGTGCTGACTCAGCGGGTCCGCTTCTACGGCGACGACATCGCCGCCGTAGTGGCAGAGAATGAGGTGGCCGCCGACCAGGCGCTTCGGGCCATCCGTGTGGAATACGAGGAGTACCCCTTTGTCCTGGATGTCCAGGAGGCCATGAAGGAAGGGGCCCCGCAGCTCCACGAGGACTATCCCCATAACATCCTCAAGCACACCTCCATCCGCAAGGGCAGCTATGAGGAGGCCATTCAGGAGCCAGGGCTTATCAAGGTGGAGGGCTGGTACGAGACCCCGGCGGTCCAGCATTGCCACATTGAAAACTTCATCTGCTACGCCGAGATGGTCGGGGAGCGCATCAAGGTGGTGACCTCCACCCAGATCCCCCATATCGTGCGCCGGGTGGTGGGCCAGGCCCTGGGCCTGCCCTGGGGCAGCATCCAGGTAATCAAGCCCTACATCGGCGGCGGCTTCGGAAACAAGCAGGATGTGCTCTATGAGCCGCTCTGCGCCTGGCTGTGCGTGCAGCTGGGGGGCCACCTGGTCAAGCTGGATATTCCCCGGGAGGACACCTTTGTCTCCACTCGAGTGCGCCACGCCATCCGCAACCATATCGTCTCCTGGGTCCGCCCCGACGGCACCTTTGCCGCCCGGAAGCTGGAGTCCTTCTCCGACCAGGGGGCCTATGCCTCCCACGGGCACAGCATCGTGGCCAAGGGCATGGGGGCCTTCCCCCAGCTCTACCCCTGCGACAATGTGGAGTGTGATGCCTATACCGTATTCACCAACAAGTCGGTGGCCGGCGCTATGCGGGGCTATGGCATCCCCCAGGCCATGTGGGCGGTGGAGTGCCACACCGAGGAGGTGGCCGCCCGGCTGGGTATGGATCCCATCGAATTCCGGCGGAAGAACCTGATGCCGGTAGGCTACGTGGACCCTTTCTCCAAAAATGAGCTCTACTCGGACACCTTCAACCAGTGCATCGACAAGGGCATAGAGGCCACCGACTACCTGCGCAAATACGAAGCCTACCAGCACCAGACCGGGGACGTCCGCCGGGGCATCGGCATGGCAGTGTTCTGGTACAACACCGCCGTGTGGCCCATTTCGCTGGAGACCTCCTCCTGCCGGATGGTGCTCAATCAGGACGGCTCCATCCAGGTCCAGCTGGGCGAGACCGAGATCGGTCAGGGCGCTGACACCGCTTACGCCCAGATGGCCGCCGATGTGGTGGGCATCCCTATGGACATGGTCCATGTGGTCTCCTGCCAGGATACCGACGTCACCCCCTTTGGCACCGGCGCCTACGCCTCCCGGCAGACCTACACCGCCGGCTTCTCCATCCGGCAGACCGGCCAGCTGCTGAAGGAGCGCATTTTGTCCTATGCCCAGGAGCTGACCCGGATGCCGCCCTACAATCTGGACCTCGTGGAGGGGAAGATCGTCCGTATCACCGACGGGCGGGAGCTGATGACCCTAGGCGAGCTGGCCACACAGGCCCTTTACAGCCTGACCCACAGCCAGCACATCACTGCCGAGAGCACCGCCCAGATCAAGTCCAACGCCTACTCCTTCGGCTGCACCTTTGCCGAGGTGGAGGTGGATATCCCCATGTGCAAGGTGAAGCTGCTGGACGTCGTCAACGTCCACGACGCCGGCTCCATCATCAACCCCGCGCTGGCAGAGGCCCAGGTCCATGGCGGCATGAGCATGGGCATCGGCTTCGGCCTTTCGGAGAAGATGCTCTTTGACCCCAAGAGCGGCCGGGTATTGAACAACAATCTGCTGGACTACAAACTGTCCACCTTCATGGACCATCCCCGCCTGCGGGCCTTCTTTGTGGAGAATCCGGAGCCCACCAGCGCCTTCGGCACCAAGGCGCTGGGCGAGCCGCCCACCTGCTCGGTGGCGCCTGCCATCCGCAATGCGGTCTATCAGGCCACCGGCGTATTCGTCAACGAAGCGCCGGTCAACCCACACAACCTTTTCCGCCGTTTTACGGAGGAGGGACTGATCGAAAAGGAGGCCCCCGGCCATGTATGATATCAAGGCGCTTTATGAAGCGGAAAGCGTTCCCCACGCGATCCAGCTGCTGCTGGAACACCCGGAGGCCCAGATCATCGCCGGCGGCAGCGATGTGCTGGTACAGATCCGTGAGGGCAAGCGGGCCGGCAAGGAGCTGGTCAGCATCTATGGCCTGGACGAACTCCGGGGCGTCACACTGGAGGAGGACGGCACACTCCGCATCGGCTCCCTCACCAGCTTCTCCCACATCACCCGGGACCCCCTCATCCAGCGGTACATCAACGTGCTGGGCCAGGCGGTGGACCAGGTGGGCGGCCCCCAGATCCGCAACATCGGTACCATCGGCGGCAACACCTGCAACGGCGTTACCTCTGCCGACTCGGCCTCCACCCTTTTCGCCTGGGACGCTGTCATTGAGCTCACCGGTCCGGACGGGGTCCGGCGGGTGCCCATCGAAGCCTTCTATATCAAGGCCGGCCAGGTGGATCTGCGCCCCGGTGAGCTCCAGACCGGCATCCTGATCCCCAAGGCGGCCTACGAGGGCTACCAGGGCCACTACATCAAGTATGCCATGCGCAACGCTATGGACATCGCCACCACCGGCTGCTCGGTCAATGTGAGGCTGTCGGCAGACCGGCAGACCATGGAGGATGTCCGCATCGCCTATGGCGTAGCCGGCCCCATCCCCATGCGGGCCCGCACCGCAGAGGGGGCCGCCAAGGGGCAGCCCACCACGAGGCAAGCCGTCAGGTCCTTCGCCCGGACGGTGCTGGAGGACGTCAATCCGAGAGACAGCTGGCGGGCGGCCAAGGACTTCCGGCAGCACCTGGCGGTAACGCTGGCCGAGCGGGCGCTCACCGAGTCCATTCTTCTTGCAGGAGGTGTGATCCATGAGTAAGCAATACAAGCTGGTCCGCTGCACCATCAACGGCAAGCAGGTGGAAAAAATGATCGACGTGCGGGCCTCTCTGACCGATATGCTGCGGGATGACTACCGCCTGACCAGCATCAAAAAGGGCTGCGAGGTTGGGGAGTGCGGCGCGTGCAACGTGCTGGTGAACGGGGAGTGCTTCAACTCCTGCATCTACCTGGCAGTGTGGGCCGACGGTAAGGAGATCCTCACCCTGGAGGGGCTGGCCGGCCCCAACGGCGAGATCTCCGACATCCAGCAGGCTTTCATCGACGAGGCCGCCGTCCAATGCGGCTTCTGCACCCCCGGCTTCATCATGAGCGCCACCGAGATCCTGGCGTCCGGCCGGGAGTACTCCGACGACGAGATCCGCAAGCAGATGTCCGGCCACCTGTGCCGCTGCACCGGATATGAGAATATCTTCCGGGCAGTAAAAAAGACCATGCTGCGCCGTCTGGGCAAAAACGCGGAGGCAGACGCCGTGTGAGGAGTTGGAAGAAATAAATAAAGAGATAAGAAAAATCTTTTTGTGCAATTTCTGATTATTTTTAGCTATATTCTCGCGATTTTGTTTCCTTTCAAGCCATCTTTGACTGCATAATTTCCAAGTGCTCCGGTGCCGTCTGTGGCTGTTTATGTGGTCAACAAATGGGGGGCCGTTGGTGAGTTCCAACGGCCCCCATTGCTGTTCTTTATGGCTTACAGGGATCATGAAAGATATTTCCATCATCGATCCACCGCAAGGCGTGCTATGTTGAAACAAAGAGCAAGGGAATTCAATCATAACCTGACGGAATGCGCGCCAATAGGCCCACCCGGCATAACCAGAAGGCGAAATACAATAAATCACCCCACTTATTAGACAGAATATCATACTGTCTAATAAGTGGGGTGCTGTTCAAGGCTGCCGGGGACCGTTTTTTCACTTCTTCCAGTTGAGGACGTCCCGGTTTTTGACAAAGTACTCCACGCCGGAGTAGAGGGTGGTGGCCACGATGACGACCACGCACACGGTGTTGAGCCAGGCGGGAATGCTCAGCAGCATGATGCAGATACACACCATGGTGGAGGCGGTCTTCACTTTGCCGGACCAGCCGGCAGCGATGACCCGGCCGTTGTCTACGGCCACCAGCCGCAGGCCGGTGACGGCGAACTCCCGGGCTACGACGATGAGGACGGCCCAGGCGGGCATCTGGCCGCTCTCGATAAACCACAGCATGGCGGAGACCACCAGCAGCTTGTCGGCCAGGGGGTCCATGAACTTGCCGAAGTCGGTGATCTGGTCATAGTGGCGGGCCACATAGCCGTCGATAAAGTCGGTGATGCTGGCCAGGATGAAGATGGCCAGGGCGATGTAGTGGTTGTAGGGCGGGATGACCAGGTAGAGGACCGCCAGGAAAATGGGGATCATGACCACCCGGGTCATGGTGAGCTTGTTGGCTGTATTCATCGTCTCACTCCTCGATCTCGCCGGTCAGGTCGCCGTCGGACACGCCGGTGATGCGTACATTGACAAAGGTTCCGGCGGGCACGGTACCGGCGGCGGTAAAGTAGACATGGCCGTCGATGTCCGGGGAGTCGGCATAGGTCCGGCCCGCCCAGCAGCCCATTTCGGCGTCAAAGCCCTCGCAGAGGACCTCCATGACGGTGCCCAGCCGGTCCTCGTTCCAACGGTCCATGACCCGGGACTGGAGGTCCACCAGCAGCTCGGCCCGGTGCTGGGCCACGTCGGCGGGGACCTGGTCGGCCATTCCGGCGGCGGCAGTGCCCTCCTCGCAGGAAAAGGGAAAGACCCCCGCCCGCTGGAAATCCAGCTCGGGGAGCCGCTGGCACAGCTCCTCAAATTCCGCCTCGCCCTCCCCGGGGAAGCCCACGATAATGGAAGTGCGCAGCACCGCCTCGGGCATTTTGGCCCGGATGCGGCCCACCACGTCCCGGATGAGGGCGCTGTCCCCCCGGCGGTTCATGGATCTGAGGACTTTGTCGCTCATGTGCTGGATGGGGATGTCCAGGTACTTGACGATCTTGTGCTCCCGGGCGATGACCTCGATGAGTTCGTCGTCGATCTCGTCGGGGTAGAGGTAGTGAAGCCGGACCCAGTGGAAGGGCATTTTGCAAAGCTCGGTGAGGAGTTCAGCCAGACGGCGGCGGCCGTAGAGGTCGGTGCCGTACCGGGTGATGTCCTGGGCAATGACCAGCAGCTCCTTGACGCCGCTCTCTGCCAGACCTCTGGCCTCCTCCAGCAGGGACTCGAAGGTCCGGCTGCGGTAGCGGCCCCGGAGGGAGGGGATGATACAGTAGGCGCAGCGGTTGTCGCAGCCCTCGGCGATCTTTAAGTAAGCGGTATAGGGGGGCGTGGAGACCAGCCGCTCGCCGTCCTCAATGGTGTGGTCGATGTCCCCGAAGTAGGTAGGGGTGTCTCCCTCCATCACGGACTCAACGGCGGGGACGATGTCGGTGTAGCTGCCGGTGCCCAGGATACCGTCCACCTCGGGCAGCTCCTCCAGGATCTCATCCTGGTAACGCTGGGTGAGACAGCCGGCCACCAGCAGCTTTTTCAGCTTTCCGGCGCTTTTCAGCGGGGCGATGGACAAAATGGTGTCGATGGCCTCGCTCTTGGCGGAGTCGATGAAGCCGCAGGTGTTGACCACCGCCACGTCAGCCCCCTCGGGCTCCCCGGTGACGGTATAGCCCGCCGCCCGGCACAGGGCCATCATCTGTTCGGTGTTCACCAGATTCTTGGCGCAGCCCAGGGATACGAATGCAACTTTCAAATGGATGCTCTCCTTCTTTGTTCAAATCAGAGGAACACGCAGCGCCCTTCCCGTCGGGGCGGCATTTTGGGGGCCTGGTCGGGCCAGCCCAGGGAGATGGCGGCCACGAACTCCCCCTTTTCCGGGGCATACCTGGCCTGGAGCTCGGGGCCGAAGCCCATGCGCTGGGCAGCCGACATCCAGCAGGAGCCGATGCCCTTGTCCCAGGCGGCCAGCATCAGGTTCTCAATGGCGGCGGAGACGCTCTGCATGGCGCCGTCCCGGTCAGGATAGTCGTCCTTGAGGAAGAAGGCCAGAACCACCACCGGCGCGCCGCCCAGGCTCACCAGGAAGCTCTCGGTCTCCTGGATCGTCTCCGGGTGCTTCTTGAACCGGTCCTCCAGCACCGGGCGGAAGGCGGTCATGACCCGGCGCATCACCTCCCGGAACTCCTCCATCTTCTCCGGGGTCTGGATGACCACAAAGTGCCAATGCTGCATGTTGATGGCCGACGGGGCGCAACAGGCCGCCGCCAGGATCTCCTCCAGGGTCTCGCGGGGGATGGGCTCGCGCTTGTATTTGCGGATGCTTCGGCGGGTGAGCAGACATTCCATGGCGTTCATGGTTCATCCTCCTCCAGTGATGCGTCGTAGCGGCGCAAGGCCGCGCTGATATCGGACCAGTGGTAGCCCCTGCGGGCCAGGGCGTCAGAGACTCGTTTGAGCTCCTTTCGGTCGGTGAGGCTCCCGTGCAGCTTCTGCCGCAGAAAGGCGTCGATGGCCTCCGCCGGATCGTCCAGCTCCTCCAGGACCTCATCCCAGTACTCCCTGGGCACGCCACGGCGGCGCAGCTCCTCCCGGAGCCGGTAAGGGCCGTAGCCCTTGGCGGAATAGTGGCGCACCAGGGTCTCGGCGTAGGTTCGGTCGTCGAGGAAGCCCAGCCCCTCCAGCTCGTCGGCCACGGCCCCGGCCTCCTCCTCAGTGGCGTCGGCCCGCTCCATCAGCCGTCCGATAAGCTCCTTGCGGGAGAGCGGACGGGCGGTGAGCAGATTCAGCGCCCGGTCTTTCAGTCCGCTCTCCCGGGCCGCGTGCTCCAGGGCGGTCTTCTCCTCCTCCGTGAGCTCCTTTCCGGCGTACAGAGCAAAGGCCACCACCTCCCGCTCGCCCACCCGGAGGAGCTCGCCCCCCTCCAGCTGGACCAGGATACGGCCCTTCTTGTGCTTGGAGGCGGACAGCTTACTGATCCGCATCCTCAAAATCCTCGGCGGACACGTCCACCGCCTTACCGGCGGCCTTGGCCGCCGCCTTGGCCTGGGTGGGCAGCAGCTTGTAAGAGTTGGCCCGGATGTCGGCCTCCAGCTGCTCGGCCACCTCGGGGTTATCCAGCAGATACTGCTTGGCGGCCTCCTTACCCTGGCCCATGCGGGTCTCCCCCATGGCGAACCAGGAGCCCGACTTCTGCACCAGGTCCAGCTGGACGCCCAGGTCGATGAGCTCGCCCGTCTTGGCGATGCCCTGGCCGAACATGATATCGAACTCGGCCTGCCGGAAGGGGGGGGCCACCTTGTTTTTGACCACCTTCACCCGGACGTGGTTGCCGATCATCTCAGAGCCGGTCTTCAAGGTCTCCACCTTGCGTACATCCATGCGGACGGAGGCGGAGAATTTCAGGGCCCGGCCGCCGGTGGTGACCTCCGGGTTGCCGTACATGACGCCCACCTTCTCACGCAGCTGGTTGATGAAGATGACGATGCAGTTGGTCTTGGCGATGGAGCCGGCCAGCTTCCGCAGGGCCTGGCTCATGAGGCGGGCCAGCAGGCCCACATGGGAGTCGCCCATGTCGCCCTCGATCTCGGCCTTGGGGGTGAGGGCGGCCACCGAGTCCACCACCACCACGTCGATGGCGCCGGAGCGGACCAGGGCCTCGCAGATCTCCAGACCCTGCTCGCCGGTGTCGGGCTGGGAGATGAGCATGGAGTCGATGTCCACACCCAGGGCCTGGGCATAGGAGGGGTCCAGAGCGTGCTCGGCGTCGATGAAGGCCACCTCTCCCCCCCGCTTCTGGGCTTCGGCCACAATGTGGAGTGCCAGGGTGGTCTTACCGGAGGACTCGGGGCCGTAGATCTCCACGATGCGCCCCTTGGGAACACCGCCGATGCCCAGGGCCAGGTCCAGGGACAGGGACCCCGTTGGGATGGCCTCCACCACCACGCCGGTGTTCTCGCCCAGACGCATGATGGAGCCCTTGCCGTAGGTCCGCTCGATCTGGGCCATGCAGGTCTCCAGAGCCTTTTTCTTATCACTGGCGGGGGCAGGGGTCTCCACCAGGTTTTTCTTTTTATCTGCCAAATGACTCACTCCGTTCTCAGTACCGGCAGAGCCGGCGTCAATGGTTTGCGGTCCCCTCCACCACACGCCAGATGCCCTGGGTGTCCTGGTGGGTGACGATGTTCTCAAAGCCATTTTCGGCCATGATCTTCTCCACATCGGATGCCTGTCCGATCCCCACCTCAAAGATCAGACTGCCGCCCAGCCGCAGAGCGGTGCCCCAATGCCGGGCGATGGCCCGGTAGAAGTCCAGCCCGTCCAGGCCGCCGTCCAGGGCGCCCCAGGGCTCATAGTCCCGCACCGAGACGTCCAGGTCGGGCAGGTCCTTATGGGGGATGTAGGGTGGATTGCAAGCGATGACGTCAAAGTCCCACAGGCTGGCCGCCGGGGCCTGGGTGGCGTCGGCCCGGACGCAGGTCACCCTGGCATTGAGGTTGTTGCGGCGGACGTTCTGTTTACAGATGCGCAGGGCCCCCTCGGAGAGGTCGGCCAACACCACCCGGCAGTTGGGGGCATGGGCCGCCACCGCCAGCCCCACGCAGCCGCTGCCGGCGCACAGGTCCAGCACCCGGGCGCCC
>NZ_JAPFEA010000032.1 GCF_026169115.1 Intestinimonas sp.
GGCAAAGTCCGCTCTGTTCAGGACGCCCTGACGGGCATCCCGCACAACGCTCCCTTGCTCCTCCTCTCCAAACCGGATCCGCTTGTGCTGGGCTCCGGTTTGGTAACCGCGGCTGCGCCGCAAAAGGCAAAGTCCGCTCTGTTCAGGACGCCCTGACGGGCATCCCGCACAACGCTCCCTTGCTCCTCCTCTCCAAACCGGACCCGCTTGCGCTGGGCTCCGGTTTGGTTGGCAGCTGCGCCGCCGTGCGGGAAAAGAGACAGGCGCTCTCCCCTCCCCGGAGCGGGGAGCACGCTGATTTTGGATTTACACCTTCTCAGGGGCGGGGTAATCCACCCCGAAGGTCTCCACGGTCACACACTTGATCCGCTGGTCGCTCTTGGGCCGGTCCATGCGATCGGTGGGCTGGCTGACGATGGCGTCGGCCACGTCCATGCCCTCGGTGACCTTGCCAAAAGAGGCATACTGGCCATCCAGGTGGGGGGCCTCCTCCACCATGATGAAGAACTGGCTGCCGGCGGAATTGGGATGCATGGCCCGGGCCATAGACAGCACACCCCGCGCATGCTTCAGGTCGTTCTGGAAGCCGTTCCCGGTGAATTCACCCTTGATGGAATAGCCGGGGCCGCCCATGCCGGTGCCCTGGGGACAGCCGCCCTGGATCATAAAGCCGGGGATCACCCGGTGGAAGATCAGCCCGTCATAGAAGCCGGACTTGACCAGACTCACAAAGTTGTTGACCGTATTGGGGGCCACCTCGGGATAGAGTTCGGCCACCATCTTTCCACCGTTTTCCATCTCAATGGTCACGACAGGATTCTGAGCCATGGGAAAACACTCCTTTCAAATGAGGGACCAGGACGCCGTCCTGTCCCATACTGCTTTTAATAGCGGCTGCGGTCCTTCCGGGCCCGGTCCATCTCCCGTTTGGCATCCCGGGCGGCCGCAGCATCCCGCTTGTCGTAGAGCTTTTTGCCCTTGCACAGGCCCACTTCCAGTTTGATGCGGGGACCCTTGAAATAGACCGAGAGGGGCACCAGGGCATAGCCGTCCTGCTTCACCTTGGCGAAGAGCCGCAGGATCTCCCGCTTGTGCATGAGCAGCCGGCGGGGACGCAGGGGGTCCCGGTTGAAGATGTTGCCCTTTTCATAGGGACTCACATGCATGCCGTGGACCACCATCTGCCCTTCCTTGATGATGCAGAAGGCGTCCTTCAGGTTCACGTTGCCCATGCGGATGGACTTGACCTCGGTGCCGCACAGCTCAATGCCGGCCTCGAATTTATCCTCCACGAAATAGTCATGATAGGCTTTCCGATTGGAGGCGATGAGCTTGACTGGGGCGTGATCCATGGCGCGCCTCCTTTCTCAGGGCTGGAACATTATTATACCACGTTCCGCAGACGATGAAAAGCAGAATTTTGTCCCGACCGAAAAACGGTCGGGACAAAAGCCTGTTCCTCAGAAGTCGCAACGGACGATACACTCCAGGGTCTTGCCGTCCACCGTACAGGTGATGGTGGTATTGCCCCGCCCCACAGCGGTGACGGTGCCATCCCCGGAGATGGTGGCCACCGCGGTGTTCCCGATGTGCCAGGTGGGGGTGGAGGAGGTACCGGACACCTTCAGCTGGTACTTGTCCCCCTTATTCATCAAGGTGAAATCGGTGCGGCTGAGGCTTAGAGCGCCGGTGCTGGCGCTGGAGTTGGAGGAGGCGCTCCCCGGGTTGGTAAAGCTGCACCGGACGGTGCAGGTCCTGGTGGTGCCGTCCCCCATGGTGGCGGTGATGGTGGCGCTGCCGTTCTTGGTCCCGTGGGTAACCAGCCCGCTCTCATCCACCGAGGCCACCTCGGGATCGCTGCTGGTCCAGGTGATGGAGCCGGTGGAACCATCCGGCTGGAAGGTGACGGTGAGCCGTACCGGGTCCGGGTAGCTGTCGTTCATAGTGAAGTCTTCCCGGTTCAGGGTAAAGCCGGTGGCCGTCTGGCCAACGGGAACGGTGGGCTCGGGAGAGACGGTGGGCGTAGCCGGGGCGGTCTCCTCAGGCGGAACAGTCTCCCCGGGCTGGGCGCTCTCAGAGGGCGCGGGCGGGGTCTCCTCCACACCTTGGGTCGTGGTCACCGGAGGGGGGGACGCCGGCGGCTGGTCCATGTCTCCCCGGTTCACCAGGGGCATGATCTGGGTCACCACGATCCAGATGGCGGCGGCGATGATGGCCAGGGGCACCACCGTGCTCACGATGCGCAGCGGCGTCCAGTCGTTCCCACGCCGGCTGCCGGCCAGCCGCCGGCCCCCTCTGGCGCTCCGGCCTTCCCCTTCGGTCTCCTCTTCCGGACGCTCCGGACCGCGCTTTTCTTCCGCCGCCTTCTCGTCACAGAAGGGGCAGCGTTTATAAGTAACGGAATAGTCCTCGCCGCAGTTGGGACAGCGGATGACGGCGGAACGGGTCCCGCTGGTTCGCTTGGCCATATGTGATCCCCCTTGGTCATTCTTTTCACAAATATATAGTACATGGTTCGATGGAAATCGTCAACCTTACAGCGGCATAAATAATGGATTGTTTACAATTTTATGTCGACTGCACAGACTTGACCCGGCCTGTGACATGTCATATAATCAAATCCATCCAGTTGCCTGTCAACAGGCGGGAGAAAGGACGTGGCGGCGTGAAGGACGCGATGACGGCCCAGGCCATGCACAAGCAGTACAGCGATGGGGTGACTGCCTTCCGGCAGCACATTGCCAACCCGGCCATGCGCCAGATGTTCCATGCCGGGGCGGACGAGTTCCTGCGTCGGTGCGCCCTCGGGGTGTGGCAGGCCGACGGCGGCACGGTCACCCCCCAGCATGTGGAGTGGTACAACGCCATCTATTGCAAGGGCGATCCCGTCCCCTCCGCCCTCTTTTGGGAGCTGAGCACCGCCGTGGCCGAGTATCCCGGCTTCCAGGCCCCCGCCTTTTTCCAGAAAATGATGGACTACGACAGGGCCTACGGCCAGACCACCGCCCGCCGGTTCGTAGACCTGATGGTTCTGATGCTCCTCCTCTTTGCCGCCGTGGACGGGGCAGTGAGCGACCAGGAGGCCGGCTTTGTCAATGCCTGCGCCGACGCCCTCTCCGCCCTCTGTGACCGGAACGGCCTGGACTGTGATCGCCCCCGCACCGATGCGTCCTCCTTCGTCACCCGCCATACGGGCAGCCCCTCCCCCGCGCCAGACACCGCCGCCGGACCGGCCCCGGAAGCGCTTTCCAAAGAAGAGACGGCCCAGCCCCCGGAAAAGTTGGAGGACCTGCTGACCGAATTGGATGGACTGTGCGGGCTGGACCGGGTCAAACGGGATGTGAAAAGCCTCATCAATCTGGTAAAAGTCCGCAGGCTGCGGGAGGAACAGGGCCTGCCTGTCCCACCCATGTCTCTCCACCTGGTCTTCATGGGCAACCCAGGCACCGGCAAGACCACCGTGGCCCGGCTGCTGGCCCGCATCTACCGTGCCATCGGCGTACTCTCCAAGGGGCAACTGGTGGAGGTGGACCGGTCCGGCCTGGTGGCCGGCTTCGTGGGCCAAACCGCCATCAAGACCAGCGAGGTCATCCAGAAGGCCCTGGGCGGCGTCCTCTTTATCGACGAAGCCTACGCCCTCTCCAGTCACGACAACGCCAACGACTTCGGCCGGGAGGCCATCGAGACCCTTTTGAAGGCCATGGAGGACCACCGCTCCGACCTCATCGTCATCGTCGCCGGCTATACAGACCTGATGGAGGACTTCATCCACGCCAACCCCGGTTTGGAGAGCCGCTTCAACAAGTACTTCCACTTTGAAGATTACACCGGCGAACAGCTTTTTTCCATTTTCCAGTCCATGTGCGGGAAAAATCAATACACGCTCAGCAATGATGGCTCAGAATATTGCAGTTCGTATTTGAACGACCTCTATATGGAACGGGATGAGAACTTCGGGAACGCCCGGGATGTACGCAATCTGTTTGAGCGTTCCGTGGCCCGGCAGGCTGACCGGGTGGCCGCCTTGGAGGCCCCCACCCGGGAACAGCTCATGGAGCTGACCGCCGCCGACCTGAAGGCCGCGGCAGAAGAGGGCTGACCTCTGCGAGGGCTATTTACAGATTTTTAACAAAAAATTTGTTAGACCCCCTTTACAAATCCCCGGCGAAGTGGTATAGTATGGTCAGTCCAAAAAATAATAATGATTCTCATTAGCGAATTTGATACATGAATGAATTGGAGGCTACTTATTATGAAGAAGTTTGTTTGCACCGTTTGCGGCTATGTGTACGAGGGCGAGGCCGCTCCCGAGAAGTGCCCCCTCTGCGGCGCTCCCGCTGAGAAGTTCAAGGAGCAGTCCGGCGAGAAGACTTGGGCTGCTGAGCACGTGGTGGGCGTGGCCCAGGGCGCTCCCGCCGAGATCATCGAGGGCCTGCGCATGAACTTCGAGGGCGAGTGCTCCGAGGTCGGTATGTACCTGGCCATGGCCCGTGTGGCCCACCGCGAGGGCTACCCCGAGATCGGCCTGTACTGGGAGAAGGCCGCCTATGAAGAGGCTGAGCACGCCGCCAAGTTCGCCGAGCTGCTGGGCGAGGTTCTGACCGACTCCACCAAGAAGAACCTGGAGATGCGTGTGGACGCCGAGAACGGCGCTACTGCCGGCAAGTTCGAGCTGGCCAAGCTGGCCAAGGAGCACAACCTGGACGCCATCCACGACACCGTCCACGAGATGGCCCGCGACGAGGCCCGCCACGGCAAGGCTTTCGAGGGCCTGCTGAAGCGCTACTTCGGCTAATCTATCAAGCGTAGAGAGCGCCCCGGTCCATTAGACCGGGGCGCTTTTTCCGTGGCGGGCCTCGTCACCGAGCGTTTTGGCAAAGCCAAAACCTCGATGCCGGGCGGATTCACTCCGCCCGAGCAGATCCAATTATCGGGGCCCCCATGGGACGGGTCCTATGGGGTTTGCCCGCCGCGCAAAACAATATCCCGGCTGCATAGTACTGCGCAGGGCGGACAGATGTGCAAAAACGCGCGCCGCGGAGAAGGCTTCTCCGCGGCGCGCGTCGGCTCGTATTCCCTTTTAGTTGCCCGCGCCCAGCTGGAAGGACGCGCACTCGGTGGCGCCGCAGCTGGTGACCTTGCTCTGGCAGCCGCCCACCCGGATCTCATTGAGGGTGCAGTGGTTCTTCTCCTTACAGTGGTAGGCGCAGCTGGCCACGGTACAGGCGATGCTGGGATTGGCATTTTTTTGTTCCATGGAATGTGACCTCCTTCATTTGGTACGGCCCTAGTATGTACCAATGGAGTGAGGTTTATTCCGCAGACTGTTCCGTCTCCTCCGGCTTTCCCTCGTTTGAATGGACCACCTGGGGGATGAACCGACGGGCAAAGCGGCCCTCGCCGCGGGTCTTCACATAAACATAGCCGATGACGGAAAAGACCACTGCTCCAATGAAGTTCACGAAGAGATCCTTCATGGTGTCCAGGATGCCCACATCCAGGTAGCCGCCCAGCCCCAGGGCCTGCTTGGCGCCGTCAGCCGTGACCACGATGACGTCGGTGATGTCCCGGATGATGGTGGGATGGTTGCCTCCGGTGGGGTCCAGCCGCACAGAGGAGATGGTGTTGATGATGGTATCCTTCTGCATATCCAGGAGGAAGAACTGATCCATGATGCACTCAAAAAACTCCCACAGCACGCCGATGGTCATGGAAAAGCAGAAGGCGGTGATGGCCAGAAAGATGGGAGAGAGTTCGATGGAAAACCGCTCGCTCCGGTTGAGGATGTCCACCAGGGCAAAGCCGATGGCCGCGCACAGAAAGCCGTTGAGGGTGTGGAGCATGGTGTCCCAATAAGGGAAGGTGATGTAATAAGCCTGGATCTCCCCCAGGATCTCCGCCGCGAAGATGAAGAGCATGATGATGATCTCCAACGTATCCGGGAGGTCCACATGGATCTTCCGCTCGATAAAGGTTGGGATCAGGAAGAGGATCAGGGTCAGCACGCAGAGGAAGACGTTTTCAAAGTTGCCGTTGAGGAATTGGGCCACCATCACCAGGATGACTGCCAGACGCAGGACGATGTAGACCGTCATGACCGCACCCTTCTTCGCGTGGAGGGCCTCGACGGTGCTGTGTACCGACTCAGAGAGCTTTTTTTTCTTTTTTTGTGCCATTTCCTGGCTCCTTTCGTTCTGAACCGCCGCGCGTTCCGGCGCGCCGGCAGGCCGCTTTCGCGCTCACCTTCTGGTTATTGTACCATAAGCGTCCCCAACACGCAACCTTCAGCATCCGCCTGCATAGGATGGGCCGAGGTGATCCCTTTGGACCTGAAAAACAACCAGATCCTGGTGGGGGCTCTGCTGGACGCCCCCGCCTCCCACGCCGTCTTCCAGCGGCGCTTCGGCAAGCTGCTCAAGCACCCCATGGTGCCCGCCGCCCGGAGCCTCACCCTGGAACAGCTGCTGGGCTTCGCCCGGCTCTACTTACCCAAATCCGTCATTCAGGACACCCTGGACGAGCTGCGCCGGCTGTGAGGGCCGCCGCCGCACCAAAAAACCGCCGCATCCCTGCCCTTGTGAGGTCGGGATGCGGCGGCTTTTTCTCATTTCAGGTCAGGTCCTTGAGCATGACCAGCTCGGTGATGCCCGCCTTGGCGGCGTCGGGCAGCTCGCCCAGCAGCCAGTAGCCCCGACGGCGGTAAAATACCTGGGCGTCGGCGTTGAAATCGCTGACCATCAGGCTCACGCGCCGGGCGCCCTCCTGTCGGGCCAGCTTCTCCAGCTCGTCCATCAGGAAGCTGCCCACCCCTCTGCCGCGGAAGGCAGCCCGGACGCCGATGAGGCTCAGATAGGGATAGAGGCCGCAAAAGCCCCCCATCACCACCCGCATGGCCCCCGCCAGCTGTCCGTCCTCCGTCCTGGCCAGGTAGAGCTCCCCCCGCTCCGCCGCCCGGCGAAGCGAGGACGTCAGCCGTCCCTCGCCCTTGAAGTACCGCTCGTAGATGGCGCTGCCCAGGAAGATCTCCTCACAGTCCGCCGGCGGCTGTTCCCCCGAACGCTCCAGATAAAAGGCCATGCCCGTCACTTCCTTTCCGGCGGCAGGGAGATCTTGCCCATAACGGCGGCTGTGGCGGCGCCGGTCACGCTGGGGAGGACATTGGGCTTTTCCCGGACGCAGCAGTCGGCCAGAAGGGCAAAGGCCACCGCCTCCTTGGCGTCGCTGCTCCAGCCCAGGTCCTCCTGGGTGTGCACTTTGATGCCGTAAGGGGCAAACCGCTCCCGCAGGAAGCCGAGCAGGGCGGCGTTGTAGCTGCCGCCGCCCCCCACCACCAGCTCCGTCGCCTGCCGCCGGGGCAGGACATACCGCTGGTAGGCGTCTGCGATGGACCAGGCCGTGAGGTCGGTGACGGTGGCCAGGAGGTCGGCGTCGGACAGGCCGTGCTCCCGCCCATAGGCCAGGATCTTGTCCACATACTGGACGCCGAAGCGTTCCCGCCCGGTGGTCTTGGGCAGGGGCATGGCGTAGTAGGGGTCCTGCCGGAGCCATTCCAGGAGAGCCCTGTCCACCCTGCCCGCCGCCGCCCGTGCGCCCCCGGCGTCGTAGGTCTCCTTTCCGCCGGTGAGGGCGCTCACCACGGCGTCAATAATCATGTTGCCCGGGCCGGTATCAAAGGCGTACACCGCCTCCGGCCCCTTGTCCCCGGACAGGACGGTCATATTGCCGATGCCGCCGATGTTCTGGAGAAGGATGGTCTCCCCCGGACGGCGGTAGAGGAGATATTCCGAGAAGGGCACCAGGGGCGCGCCCTGTCCCCCCACGGCCATATCGGCCACACGGAAATCGGACACAGTGGGCACCCCCGTCCGGGCGGCGATCACAGCCCCCTCGCCGATCTGCACAGTAAAGGACACCGGGAAGCCGTCCTTCCCGCAGACCTCCGGGGCATGCCAGATGGTCTGGCCGTGGGAGCCGATGAGGTCGATGTCGGCCAGGGCAAGCCCCGCCTTCTCCACCACGGAGGCCACGGCCTGGGCATAGAGCTCCCCCAGGAGGAAATTCATATAGCCGATCTTGTCCACGGTGGCCGTCTCCGGGCGGAAAAGGGGGAAGATCTGCTCCCGGACGCCGGCTGGCCAGGGCCGGTCCTCAAAGGCGACCAGACGCACCTCCGGCGCCTCGTCGGAGCCGCCGATCTCCACCAGGGCGGCGTCAATGCCGTCCACCGAGGTGCCCGACATGAGCCCCACCACCCGGCGGACCGGTTTTCTGCGGATCTCTTCCAGCATAGCGCTTACCCCTCCTTTTCCTCAATGGCCTGTGCCAGCCGGCCTTCGCACCGGTCCAGCAGGGCCTGGGCTGATTCCCGATCCAGCCCCCGTTTGGCCATGAGGATGGCCAGCTTCACATGGCCCCCGGCCCCCTCCAGATAGACCTCCGCCTCCGCCGGGGTGAGCCCGGTGGCGTGGATGATGAGCCGCAGGGCCCGGTCCCGCAGCTTCTTGTTGCTGGCCTTCAGGTCCACCATCAGGTTGCCGTAGACCTTGCCCAGCTTGATCATGGAGCAGGTGGTCAGCATGTTGAGCACCATTTTCTGGGCGGTGCCCGACTTCATGCGGGTGGAGCCCGAGATGACCTCGGGGCCCACCAGGGGGGCGATGGTCACGTCGCACAGCCCCTCCAGCCGGGACCCGGCGTTGGTGCACACCCCCACGGTGACGCTCCCCCGCTCCTTCGCCCGCCGGAGGGCGGCCAGGACGTAGGCAGCGCTGCCGCTGGCGGTGATGCCCACCACCGCGTCGTCGGGCCCCACGGCCAGCTCCTCCACCAGGGCGACGCCGTCGGCTTCGCTGTCCTCGCAGCCCTCCACCGGGTGGCGCAGGGCCACGTCCCCGCCGGCGATATAGCCCTGGACCATGTCCGGGTCCACCCCAAAGGTGGGGACGCACTCGGAGGCGTCCAGCACCCCCAGCCGCCCGGAGGTGCCCGCCCCCAGATAGATGAGCCGGCCACCCCGCCGGAAACAGCCGTAGATGAGATCCACCGCCTGGGCGATGTGGGCGCGCTCCGCCCCCACCGCGTCCGCCACCAGGGCGTCCTGGCGGTTGATGAGCGCCACCATCTCCTCGGTGGTGCAGGTATCGATGCTCTGTGTCTCAGGGTTGACCCCCTCGGTGGCCAGACCGGCCAGATAGTTGTCCATGGGACCACCTCCAACTCTGTTCCCTTTCAGACTATCCCATCTCCTCCGGGTTGTCAATAAAATTTCACTCCGAACAAGAAATCTGAAACAAAATTTTCAAACCTATGGACTTGACCGTTTCTTTTTGCTATACTGGATAAAAAGCGGAGGGGGCGCCGGGTTTGGATTGTATACTTTTTATCAAAGAGTCTCTGGACAGCCTCACTCCCACGGAGGGCCGGCTGGCCGCCTACCTGCTGGACCACAGCCGGGAGGTCATCCACATGAGCGCCCAAGAGTTCGCCGAGCAATGCGGCTCCTCCCCGGCGGCGGTGGTGCGTCTGGCCCAGAAGCTGGGCTTCAAGGGCTTCACCGCCCTGAAGCTGGAGCTGGCCCGGGCCTCCGGCCAGGAGGAGCCCGACGCCTTCCAGTCGGCCATCCGGGACAACGACGACATGGAGACCATCGTCCACAAGGCCGAGCGCATCCACCTGCACAACACCTCCCTCACCTACCAGATGGTCAATGTCTCCGTCCTCTCTCAGGCGGTGGAGGAGATCTGCACCGGGCGGCGCATCCACCTCTTCGGGGTGGGGGCCTCCGGCCTGCTGGCCATGGACTTTCTCTATAAGTCCTCCCGCATCGGCATCCCCGCCTTCTACCACTCCGACGTCCACACCAATCTGGCCACCGCCTCCCTGCTGGGGCCCGAGGACATCGTCATCGCCATCAGCTACTCCGGCGAGACCCTGGAGACTGTGCTGGCCGCCAGAGCCGCCAAGGAGCGGGGGAGCAAGGTCATCGCCATCACCCAGGCCAACCGCAACACCCTCGCCCGACTGGCTGACTACCCCCTCTACATCCCCGGGGAGGAGCGGGAGTTCCGAGTGGGCGCCATGACCTCCCGGACCTCCGGCCTGCTGATCCTGGACCTCATCTACCTGGGCATCGCCAAGCACGACCCCGAGCGCACCCAGGAAAACCTCCGCCAGACCCGGGCTCTCATCCGGGCCTTCCAGCGGGAATAAAGTTTCTCTGCGCCTGTCTTTTTTCTTGAAATCATATTCCGTCTATGCTACCATGTTTTCAGAAATACATCGGGGAGGAAACCTCCTCCCCCGCGGGGGCCGCGTATTCCTGAGCCATCGTGAGCACATGGAATATGGGGCCTTTTGCTATGCAAAAGCAGAGCAAAATTGGCCATGTGCCGCTTTCTGCGGCACGGCCATGAAATCAAAGCGCATGGGCCGGGACGGCCCATATGCGCATAAGCTTCATGCGCCACAAGCCTTTGCCCGTTTGCGTGGCGCGTGCGTGGCACATGACGTCTTGTAACCTGTATGAGGAGGGATGGACCACGGACTTCACTGTGATCGACCATATTTTGGAGGACTACCGGGGGCGGGGCTACTAC
>NZ_JAPFEA010000052.1 GCF_026169115.1 Intestinimonas sp.
GTATGGGTGAGGAGGGATGCTATTATGGCGAGCAATTATACTGCAAATTACGGGCTGTGTCAGTGGGAACCGGGGGACAAGTTCTTACGGGAGGAATTTAACCAAGATAACGAAAAGATGGACACGGTGCTGGAGCGGGCTGAGGGAAAAGCGGACCGGGCCCTGAGCGGGCTGAAGGATCAGGGGTACAACATTTATAATTTGCTGCTGCAAGCGGATTATGAAGGCAAGAAAACCGGATACAAGAAGGCGTTATTGTTTGATGGCTTCACGGACAGCAGTCGGATCGCCTCCAAGAGCGAATCGCTGGTGCTTGGAAATGGGAAATTGACACTGGCCCCTTCCATTGAGGCAGAGAAAACTGTTTTTAATGGGGGGAATTACCAGTACGCCACCCACGTCGAAAATACGGCAGGCGCTGTCACCGCACCGGGCGGGGCAACACTCTATCGTCTTTCCTGCGTATGGCGGGCCAAAACAGACAACCAAAGCAATGTGCCGATCACATTTACGTTCGTCGTAAATGAACAGACCCTCCACAGCGAAGTGCACCATCTGGACTTCACCACTACGGAGCAAAAGGCCTATATCGACTTGCAGCGGCCCATCAACGTGACAAAGGGGGATCAGGTCTATTTTATCTGTTCGGGGCTGAGCACCTATCTTCAAATGCCGGTGATCCACTCCAGCAGTTCACGCCTGTATGCGGGCTATATCTTCAAGCCCATGGCCGGCGGCAGCGCCAGCCTGACCACCCGGGCAGTGGAACTTCCGGCTTGGGAGCGGGTCATTGCCTGGGTGCGGCACAAAGGGGGGACCCCCTCCCTCTCTGTGTCGGTGGGCGGGACCACAACCGCCCTTACCCCCGCCGGAGCTTCGGCGATGACCGAGCTCCAGGGCACGGCCTGCACGGAGAGCGCCTTTGTCCTGGACCGAAGTGCTCCCGCCGGCGCCGTCTCCTTCACGCTGGGGATGGACCCGGGCACGAGTGGTACCGTAGAGATCTTTGACTATGGGGCAATTTTTCTATGAAATAAGGGTATCCCCCGGCAAACACCGGGGGATACCCTTTTCTATGGCCTCACGTCACGCAGACCATTGAGATCAGTATTGTTTATGCGCCAGTAACAGCGGTGGACAGGTCAGCACCAGTGCTGCTGTTCACGGTGAAGGTGGCGGTAACAGTACCTGCGGGAGTGGTGATAGCGGCGCCGTCAGCCACGGTGACGGTGTTGGCAGAGCCCTCAGCCAGGCCAGTGCCGGTCACGGTGTCGATGGTGACGTCAGAGTCGAAGGTGAGGGTGGTGCCGTTGGTATCATCAGCACTCTCGCTACCGATGACCTCATACTTGATGGTGGCGGTGCCAGCATCATAGTTGATGTACCAGTTGTCAGGAGTGCCGGCATCCTTCTCGGCGCCCAAGACCTCGGCCACAGTGACGGTCATACCACGCTGAGCGGTAGCGGTACCCTTGGTCTGGATCTGCACCAGGCCAGTGGTGAGCACGGCGTCGTGCTCCGTGACAGTGTAACCAGTGCCCTTAGCGGTGTAGTTAGTAGCACCGTCGCTGACACTCTTGAAGTGGCTACCGTCATAAGTGCTCATGGTGATGCTATCGCCCTTCTTATAGAGCTGAGCAGTACCGTTGTCGATGGTGACCTTCACCATGTCGCCGGTAACGGTCTGGCTGGTGAGGCCAACAGTGTAAGGCTTGCTCATGATGGCACCTCCGCTGATAGCCACGGGAGTGGTCACATTGTCAGTGCGGTAATAGGTACCGTCGGTGCTGGCCACGGTCAGCTGAGTGCCGACCTTCACAGCCACGCCGGTGCCGTCATTCGCATTGACCACGACAGTGCCGTCATGGGACAGAGTGGTGTTGGCGCCGGTCTTCACGGTAGTGGCGGCATACACATAAGTAGGAGCAGAGATAGTGGTAGAGCCAGTAGCGCCGCTAGCGGTGTTGGCGCCAGTCTTGGTGGTACCGGTCACGGCGTTCTTGGTGGTGGTCTCGATCACGTCAGCAGCACCAGTGGTCTTGGTGGTGTAATAGGTGATGGAGTTCACAGTACCAGAGACGTAGCCGGTGGAGCCAGCAGCGATTTCGTTCTCATTGGTGCCAGCGGTCTTCTGCCACTTGATGGTCACGCCAGAACCGGCAGTGACAGGGTAAGAGGCAACAGCAACACCGAAGGTGGCGGTACCGCCATAGGGCGCGTCAGCAGTACAAGCAGTGCTAGAGGTGAAGTTAACATTAGCGTAACCCTCAGAAACCAGCATCTTGGAAATAGCAGCGCGCTGTTTCTCAATGCCCTCGCCATTGGGGTTGTACAGACCGATGGTACCATCCTCGAAGAGGACAGCGGTCATGTCGCCCAGATCCTCCTCATCGGGAGTGGTGTTCTCAAAGCTGTACTGAGTCAGGAAGCCGTAGACCACCTCGCCATCATCGTTGACCACCAGGGTGACCTTGTCGCCCTTGGACACGGTGGGGATGGTGTTGGCCTTCTCATTCTTCCGGGCCTCGAACAGCAGGGTGTCGTCGGTCAGGGTGTAGCTCATGTAGCTGGAGCCGCCCAGAGCCAGACGGATGGTGGAAGGAGTGGTGGCGAACACGGTGCCGGAGACGGAGTTGCCACCCACTCTGGACTGATCCAGGGTGTAGACGCCGTCGTCCAGGGAGTAGTTGTAGAGGCCCACAGGCATGGTGTGGTCGTATCTGCCACCCACGAAGTCAGGCCGAATGACCTGGTTGCCGTGCGCGTCATAGGCAGCGTCCACCATGTAGGTCTCGATCTTGCCGTCGATGATGGCAAAGACCTCGAAGGACTCGCCGTTCTGAGCGACTTTGGTGTCGTAGACGTAAGCCCAGTTGTCCTTGAAGTCAGCGGAGGGGTTGGTGTTGTTGAAGAACAGCACCAGAGCCTCGCCGCGGGCGCTGGCCCGGACAGAGACCTGCACGGTGGCGTTGTCAATGCCAGGAGCGGTGCGGCCCTGGTAGCGGGCGGTGGAGCCGTCGGTCTTGCTGTACAGGAAGATGGTGCGGTCGGAGACAGTGTAGTTGCTGGAACCGACGTCGATCACGGACTTGCCGCTCTCATAGTCAACGGTAGTGTTCCGATTGGTAGACAGGGTCTGGCTGGCGGTTCTGTTCAGATCGGTGCGGTTGACCAGCTTCACAGCGCCGCTCTCGGTGAGGGAGTAGCTGTAAATGTTGAACTGATCGTCCGCCTTGAAGCCGGTCTCGCTGGCGTTGGCGGGCACGCGGTTGGCAGGAGTACCACCAGTGCAGTTGGTGACCTTCTTGCCGTCAATGGTGGACACATCATAGGTAGCAACGGTGTTGTCGGCCAGCAGCAGGCGGGCGCGGGCAGTCTGACCCAGGTTGCCGGAGGTGGAAGCGGTCTGGTTCTCGAAGCCCAGAAGCACGGCGTAGGTCAGCAGAGCCTCGTCGGTCTCACTGACAGCGAAGATGTAGCCGTTGACGTCCTTGTGGTACACAGCGTTGGTGTTCAGCACGCCAGAGGTGGTGACGTAGTCGCCGACCCAGGACTGGTCGTTGCTCACGATGCCGCTCAGGCCGGACCACTTGATGGTCTCGCCGTCCAGCTTCACGTTCTTCTTGGAGGTGGAGTAGGAGTCCAGCTTGGCCTCGACGGTCTCGGGCTTCTGCACGTACAGCTTGCCGCCGAACTCGCAGAACAGGACCTGATCGTTCAGGGCCACGTCGTCAAAGCCCACCACGTCCTCGGCGTCGTACTCGCCCTCGTTGAAGAGGCCCTGGACGCGGAGCGCGGCGTCGTCGCCGGTGGCATACTTGTTGACGTTGCCGTAGCCGTACTTCTCAGCCAGGGCGTAGTCCACCTTCTTGTCGCCGTCGTTGTCGATCAGGGTGACGGTGACGCCGGTGCAGTCAGCGGCCAGATCGAACTGAGCCTCGGTCATGCTGCTGGCCTTGTTGTCCTTGTCAGCGGTAGTGGCCTTATCAGCCACGGCCTTGGCGGGATCATCGCCATACACCACGCCGCCGTAGTAGCCGCCGAAGTTGACATAGTACTCGGTGTCAGCGGTCAGCTCCAGCTTGTTGTCGTCGGCCACATCGTCCACCTTGGTGCCATTGGTGGAGACAACGACCTTGTTCTGGCTGGTGGGGATGGGGGTGCCGATGACAACGGCGGTGGACTCGTCATAGCCCACGGTGTTCTTGTACTTGATGTAGACCACGACGTTCTGGCCCAGCAGCTCCTTGCCGGTGGAGACCTTGTAGGTGCCGGAGCCGGAGGTGGTCTTCACACCGTCGATGGCGATCACGTCCAGAGTGGTCTCGCCCTCGTCGTCAGCAGAAGCGTAGGAGTTGTTCAGAGCGGCGACCTCGTTGGAGACCACAACGGCCTCCACCTTGCTGGCACCGAACTTCTCCTGGAGCACGTTGCCCAGACCCTCAGTGGTGACCTGGGGCTTGGTGGTGACCACGGAGCCGTCGGTGGAGACCACGTACTCGTACTTCACCATCTGGCACTCCAGAGCGTTGTAGACCATCTGAGCAGCGTTGTCACGGGTCAGGTCCACGGAGGTGCTGGTGGCGGTGATGCCCTCATACAGGTCCTCCTGGTTGGCCTTGACGTCGGTGTTGATCTGCCAGTTGACGCCCACATAGCCCTCGATGCCGGCATTGTAGCCGATGGCGACCAGCAGCATCTTGGCAGCCTCGGCCATGGTCACAGTGTCGTTGGGGGCGAAGGTGCCGTCACCGCGGCCAGCCACGATGCCCAGGTTGGTGCAGTACTCAATGTACGCCTTGGCCCAGTGGCTGACGGTGTCGGTGTAGCTGTCGGCCACCACGGAGCCCAGCTGGGGGTCCCGGCCGCCGTTCAGCACGACGCAGATCATCTTGGCCATTTCGGCACGGGTCACGATCCCGGTGGGATCATAGGAGCCGTCTTCCTTACCGTTGATGACGTTCAGACTCGCCAGAACGGTGACGGCCTCTTTGTTGACGATGTCAGCGCCATCGCTGAAATCATCAACGCTCACAGCGCCGGCGCCGATGACCATCATGGACAGGACCATGACAGAGGCCAGAGCCAGGCTGAGAGCCCGCTTGAGGTTTCTCATTTTGGAATTCCTCCTTCTAAAATTTGGGGTTTTCGGGGAGAAACGCCGACTTTCCGGAACTTTTTGCCCATCTATTGGCGTATAACGCCCCTTACAAATCAAAAAACGTGGGGTATTCTCCACAGAATGTGGAAAATACCCCACGTTTCAGCACAAAAAGTTCCCTTGGTAGCATCTTGGTAGCATCGCTTTTTTCCACGTTTCTCAACCCCTTGCGCCCCAAGGGTTTGAGGCCGTTTTTTGGTAGCATTTTGGTAGCATTTCCATTTTGGGACGGCCCAATGGTGCGTTTATGCCGGAAAAAGGAGCCGCACCGCCCAGGCAGCCGCCAGGAAGCCGGCCAGGTCGGCGCACAGAGCGGCGGGGACGGCGTACCGGGTCTTTTTGATGCCGGCGGCGCTGAAGTAGACAGCGATGGTGTAGAAGGTGGTCTCGGTGGAGCCCAGCATCACGGCTGCCGTCCGCCCAATGGTGGAGTCGGGGCCGTAGGTGCGGATAAGGTCGGCTCCCACCCCCAGTGCGGCGCTGCCGCTCACCGGACGCACCAGCAGCAGGGCCACCGTCTCCGGGGGGATGCCCAGGCGCTCCAGCACCGGGGCCAGCACCTCTGCCAGCAGCTCCAGAGCCCCCGAGGCCCGGAGCATCCACACCGCCGTCAAAAGGGCGATGAGGGCGGGGACGATGCGGAGGAGGACGCCCAGGCCCTCGGCGGCCCCGGTGAGAAGGGCATCGTACACATCCACCCGCCGCCACAGGCCCAGCAGGGCGGCCCCTGCCAGCAGCAGGGGGACGATGAGCGTCAGTATATCCATGGTCAGTCCCTCCACAGCCGGGCCAGGAGCCGGGCGGCCAGGATGCCCACCGTCACCGACAAGGCCGAGGCCAGCCACACCGCCGGCAGGATGTCAAAGGGGGCGGCGCTCCCCGCCCCGGCGCGCACCGCCGCCACCGTGGTGGGGATGAGCTGGATGGAGGCGGTGTTGCACACCACCAGCATGCACAGGCTGTCCGAGGCCACCCCGGGCGAGCGGCGGCTCATTCGCCGGGCGGCATCCAGGCCCAGAGGGGTGGCGGCGTTGCCCAGGCCCAGCAGATTGGCCGATACGTTGGCCGAGACGGCGTCCATCACACCGCCATCCCGTGCGAAATCCGGGTAGAGCCATCCCAGCACCGGCCGCAGCAGACGGGAGAGGGCCCGGATGGCCCCGGAGCGCCGCAGGACCTCCATGACCCCCATCCACAGACACAGGGCGCCCGCCATGGAAAGGCACAGCTCCACCCCGGCGGAGGCCCCCTCCATGGCGGCAGCGGCCACCTCGCCCCCCCGCCCTGTGGCCAGGCCGCAGGCCAGGGAAAGCAATACCATCCCAGCCCAGATCACAGACATACCCATGTTCATCCCTCCCAAGATACAGGAAATCTATGCGGTGCAGGGGAAAAATAGAGCGGAACCAAAACCATTTGCGCGACTAGACATATTTTTGCTTGAATTTCCATATTCTGATTGACTTTTCTATACAAAGTGTTATAATATACGACAGGTGTTTCCCGAAGACAGAAGGATGATCCATGATCTGGGAAGGAGCTAGAGCAACATATGAAATCGACCGGGATCGTACGTAAGGTAGACGAACTGGGACGGATCGTGCTCCCCATTGAGCTGCGCCGTACCCTTGACATTGCAGAGAAGGACTCTCTGGAAATTTATGTAGATGGCCCCTCCATCGTGCTGAAAAAATACCAGCCCGCCTGCATATTTTGCGATGACGCCAAGGATGTCATCAACTTTAAGGGAAAAAATGTCTGTCCCAACTGTATCCGCGAACTGATGAACAAGTGATTCCTCACCCTGTGGGGGACAAAAAATGGACGCAGCTTCGGCTGCGTCCATTTTTTATCCCCTGAGCCCGTTCGGGCCTGGGGTCCGTATCATGTGCTCTGGGTCTCTTTGGTTACAAGTCCAGCAGGAAAAAACTATGTATGCGCTGTTATATTACATTATGGATATACCAAAAGTATATCCATAATAACCATAATATTACAAAAAAGGAATTCAATCGCCGTTTTCCGACGGTTTTTTCCCCAATGCCAGATCGTAGAGGGCCTTTCTGGAAAGTCCCAGCTCAGCGGCGGCCTGCCGGGCGGCGTCCCGGAGGGAAAGGCCGTCCTCCCGGAGGGCGGAGACACGGGCCAGTCCGGACTCCAGGGTAGGAGCCTCCTCCGCCGCCGGCGCGCCCCCCTCCACCACCAGCACGAACTCCCCCTTGGGAGGATTGGCGCTGTACCAGTCCACCGCCTCCCCCAGAGTGGTGCGGCGGATCTCCTCGTGGAGCTTGGTGAGCTCCCGGCACAGGGAGATACGGCGGTCCGGGCCGAAGGTATCCCGCAGGTCGGCGAGGGTGGCCAGGAGCTTGTGGGGGGCCTCATAGAAGAGCATGGTCCGGGTTTCCCCGCGCAGCTCCTCCAGGTGAGCGCGGCGGTTTTTCTTGTTCATGGCCAAAAAGCCCTCGAAGGTGAAGCGGCCCGTGGGCAATCCCGAGGCGGCCAGGGCGGTGACCAGGGCGCAGGGGCCGGGGATGGAGACCACGCTCACCCCCGCCTGGGCACACTGGCGGACCAGCTCCTCGCCGGGGTCGCTGATGGCCGGGGTGCCGGCGTCGGTGACCAGGGCGCAGTTTTCCCCCGACAGCAGGCGGCTGAGGACGGCGGCGCCGCTCTCGCCGGTGTTGTGGCGGTAATAGCTCACCATGGGCTTTTTGAGCCCCAGGTGGTTGAGGAGCTTCAGGGTCACCCGGGTGTCCTCGGCGGCAATAAAGTCGGCCTGGGCCAGGGTGTCGGCCATCCGGGCCGAGAGATCCCCCAGATTGCCGATGGGGGTGGGAACGAGATAGAGGGTTCCAGGCATGACGGTTCCTCCTATGATTGGATCATTCTTCTGACCGGCCCAGCAGGTAGTCAGTTGAAACGCCGAAGTAGTCGGCCAGGGTGCTGAGTACTGTTACAGAAATATTGATCTGTCCATATTCGATCTTTTGATAGTGATTGGTGGTCACCTCCAAAAGATGGGCAAGCTCCTCCTGGGTGGCCTTCTTCTCCTTGCGGAGTGCCCGCAGACGGGCAGAAAATAAGGAAAAGTCCAGCAAAATGAAGTCACCTCTCTTGACACATTATATGATGAGGTGTAATATAGAAATACATCAAATAATGAGGTGATAAAAGTGTCTGATTTCCTGTGTTGGCGCTATGACCACTACATCCACCCCCACATCCAGGCCCAGCCCATGGACGACGGGGACGTCTTCCGCCGCTCCCTGCTGGACAGCGGCGTCACCCCGGAGCAGCGGCAGGACGTGGAGGCGGTGCTGCGGCTCTATGCCTGTCAGGGCTTTTTACTGGGGGTCAGGACCGGTTCCGGTCTGGCCGGGCTGCTGTAAGAGGACGGGCAGGACCTCCAGGCCGGGGCGCCCCTGGCGGACGGCCTCCACCAAGACGGCGGAGGGTGGCGTGGTTGGGCTGTGCTGGAGGAGGGCCAGGCGCTTGGGCTCCAGGCCGTGGGAGCGGAGGGCGGCAAAGAGGTCGGGGAGCCGCTCCGGCCGGTGGACCAGGGCGAACCGCCCGCCGGGCCGGGTGAGGTAGCCGGCGGCGGCGCACAGCTCCGCGAGGGTGCAGCCCTCCTCGCTGCGGGCGGGCCCGCCGGACTTCCCCGCCCCGGTGGGGAACCAGGGGGGATTGGAGAGGGTCAGGTCGAAGGCGTTGGCGGGAAAGAGCCGCCGGTCCCGCAGATCGCCGGTGACCACCCGGACGTCCAGGCCGTTTTGGGCGAAGGTCCGCCGGGCTGCGTCGGCGGCGGCGGGGGAGACCTCCACCCCGGTGAGGGAAAGGCTCTCCTCCCGGTCCAGCAGCAGCAGGCCCAGCGCCCCGGAGCCGCAGCCCAGGTCGCACACCCGCCACCGGCGGCGCACCGTGGCGAACCGGCCCAGGGCCAGGCTGTCGCCCCCCAGGGGGAAGCAGTCCTCCGTCAGGAAAAGGGTATAGCGGCCCAGCCGCTCCGTCCGTTCCATGGACTTGCCCCCCTTTCGCGGCGGGCCGGGCTCAAATTGGCCCGGCGGCCGGGCCGCGGTCTGTAAAGTTCCACAGGAGGATGCGGGCGGTAAGGCCCCAGATGGCGTGGCCCTTGTAGGTCCAGATGGGCACCTGGTGGACGCCGCCCCGCCAGGGGTAGCCCTCCGGGAAGCCGATGAGGTCATAGGGGAAGTCGTCGTCCACCTTGGGCACCAGCGGGAAGGTATAGAGGAGGGGGGGCTGCTCCCGGAAGAAGTCGGCGGGCACCAGGAAGGTCTCCTTCACCTCGGCGGCGCTGGCCTTCATATGGACCACCGCGCCGGCGTCCACCTGGGCCAGCACCGGGTGCATCAGGCCGTTGGAGTCCATAAAGACATCGTCCAGCCGGGCGATGGGCCGGATGGCCGAGGGGGGGATGCCCAGCTCCTCCTCTGTCTCCCGGAGGGCACACTGGGTGGGGGACTCCCCCTCCTCCATCCGTCCGCCGGGAAAGCAGACCTCCCCCGGCTGCCGGCGCAGGGCGTCGGACCGGACCTCAAAGAGAAGATGGAGCCTGCCGTTCCACTCCACCACGGGCACCAGCACGGCATAGTGGGTGCGCACCCCCATGACGCCGGGGACGTGGTCCAGGAAGGACTTTTCCAGCTCAGAAATGGTCATGACTGCCTCCTTTCAGGACTCGGGGACGGTAAAGTGGGCCAGGGGATCGGGGCGGCTCCACGCCACCGCCCGGCCCGCCGCCCGGCTCTTTGTTACGTCGATGAGCCGCTGGTTGTCGCTGCCCCGGAAAAGGGCGGCGTAGGATCTCCGCTCCAACAGGAAGGGCCCGTCCACCAGCACGTCGGCGGCGGCCAGAAGGTCCTCCCAGTCGGGGTCCCCGGCGGCGGTGAGGACCTCCCAGGTGTAGCCGGTGTAGACCCAGACGTCCAGTCCCCGGGCGCGGGCCGCCCGGGCCAGGGCGGCGCAGTCCGCCGCCTGGGAAAAGGGTTCCCCGCCGGAGAGGGTCAGCCCCTTGAGGAGGGGGTTTTTGTCCATCAGACCCTCCAGCTCCTCCAGAGCCACCTCCCGCCCGCCCGCCGGGTCCCAGGTGTCCGGGTTGTGGCAGCCGGGGCAGCGGTGGGGACAGCCCTGGGTGAAGACGGTGAGCCGCAGTCCCGGCCCGTCCACAATGGAGTCCGAGATCCAGCTGGCGATGCGCATGATGTCTCCCCCCTTTTTTCACTGTTGGTGTACCGTCTCATTATACCCGCCCCGCCGGAGAAGTGCAAGGCGGTGTCTGCACAGGCGGCAGCGGCCCGATGAATCTTCGCATTTGCCGCGGCCCGTCTTTCCGGTATGTTCTCGCCGCAAGCAGCGCAAAGGCCGCCCATCCGGGCGGCCTTTGATGTTCCATGGGTCAGACAGAGTGCTTGACCCGGTCCCGCTCCTCGGCCCGCTTGGCGTTGTTGAAGCGGTCCAGGGTGCCCACCAGATAGCCGGTGATGCGGCGGATGCGCTCGAAGGGCACCCCGTCGGCCTCGGTGCGGCCACAGCCGGGGCATTGGTCGGCGATGATGCCGGAGAAGCCGCACACCGGGTCCCGGTCCACCGGATGGTTCACACTGCCGTAGCCGATGCCGCTCTCCTTCATGCAGCGGATGACCTTCTCAAAGGCCTCCAGGTTGTCGGTGGGGTCGCCGTCCATCTCAATGTAGCTGATGTGGCCGGCGTTGGTGAGGGCGTGATAGGGGGCCTCGATCCTGATCTTGTCGTAGGCAGAGATGGGGTAGTACACCGGCACGTGGAAGGAGTTGGTATAGTACTCCCGGTCGGTGATCCCCTCAATGACGCCGTACTTCTCCTTGTCGATGCGGACGAACCGACCGGAGAGCCCCTCCGCCGGGGTGGCCAGCAGGGAGAAGTTGAGCCCCCGCTTTTCGCTCTCGGCGTCCATCCGGGCCCGCATGTGGCCCACGATCTCCCGGCCCAGGATGCGGGCCTTCTCGCTCTCGCCGTGGTGGGCCCCCACAAGGGCCTTCAGGGTCTCGGCCAGACCGATGAAGCCCACGGACAGGGTGCCGTGCTTGAGCACCTCCCGGACCTCGTCGGTCCAGTCCAGCTTGTCGCTGTCCAGCCACACCCCCTGGCCCATGAGGAAGGGGTAGTTGTAGACGTGCTTCCGGCATTGGATCTCAAACCGCTCCAGGAGCTGGTCCACACACAGGTCCATCATCCGGTCCAGGGACTCAAAGAAGACATTCACGTCCCCCCTGGCCTTGATGGCCAGCCGGGGCAGGTTGATGGTGGTGAAGGACAGGTTGCCCCGGCCATTGCAGATCTCCCGCTCGGGGTCGTATACGTTGCCGATGACCCGGGTCCGGCAGCCCATGTAGGCGATCTCGGTCTCGGGGTGGCCGGGCTTGTAGTACTGGAGGTTGAAGGGGGCGTCGATGAAGCTGAAATTGGGGAAGAGCCGCTTGGCCGAGCACCGGATGGCCAGCTGGAAGAGGTCGTAGTTGGGCTCGCCGGGGTTGTAGTTGATCCCCTCCTTCACCCGGAAGATCTGGATGGGGAAGATGGGGGTCTCTCCGCCCCCCAGCCCCGCCTCGGTGGTGAGGAGGAGGTTTTTCATCACCAACCGGCCCTCGGGAGAGGTGTCCAGACCGTAATTGATGGAGGAGAAGGGGGTCTGGGCCCCCGCCCGGGAGTGCATGGTGTTGAGGTTGTGGATAAGGGCCTCCATGGCCTGGTAGGTACACCGGTCCGTCTCTTTCCCCGCCCGGCGGTGGGCGAAGGTCTGGGCCTTTTTCAGCTCGGCTTCGCCGCCGAAGCGGGGCAGCAGACGGGCGAACTCCTCGGCCTGATAGGCCCCGCAGTCCTCCAGGGTGGGAAAGAGACCGGTCTCGGCCTCGATCTGGGCCATGACCGCCTTGAGCTCGGTCTCCGGGTCCTCCCGGTCCTCCAGCAGGGTCAGGGCCCGGGCCAGATTCTGGCGGTACACCCGCTTGAAGGTCTTGCGCACGCCGTCGGCCATGCCATAGTCAAAGTTCACGATAGACTGGCCGCCGTGCTGGTCGTTCTGATTGGACTGGATGGCGATGCAGGCCAGGGCGGCATAGGAGGCGATGTCGTTGGGCTCCCGCAGGGTGCCGTGGCCGGTGGAGAAGCCGCCCCGGAAGAGCTTTTGAATGTCGATCTGGCAGCAGGTGGTGGTGAGGGTGAGGAAGTCCAGGTCGTGGATGTGGATGTCCCCCTCCCGGTGGGCACGGGCGTGCTCCGGGTTCAGAACGAACATGTCGTAAAACTGCTTGGCCCCCTCGGAGCCGAACTTGAGCATGCTCCCCATGGCGGTGTCCCCGTCGATGTTGGCGTTCTCCCGCTTGATGTCGGAGTCCTTGGCCACCGAGAAGGTGATGTCCTCGTAGACCTTCATGAGCCGGGTGTTCATCTCCCGGGCCTTGCTCCGCTCGTTCCGGTAGAGGATGTACGCCTTGGCCGTCTGAATGTATCCGTTGTCCATGAGCACCCGCTCCACCAGGTCCTGGATGTGCTCCACATCGGGCTGGGGCTCCCCCTCCAGCTCCAGGATGGACACCACCTCGTCGGCCAGACGGAGGGCCGTCTCCCCATAGCCCGGCTTATAAGTGGCGTCAAAGGCTTTGGTGATGGCGGCGGCGATCTTTCCCTCGTCAAAGGGGGCCACCCGGCCGTCCCGCTTTCGGATGCTGATGATGGTCATTTCTATGCGCTCCTCCTTTGTGCTCTCATGGAAACAGCCCTCCAGAGAGGGCCGTTTTATCTGGTATTTGGTATTATGTAAAGGGAATAATATACTACATATTGTGCTTCTGCTTTTGGCGGTGCATTTATGATACTCTTTCTGCCCGCCGCCGTCAAGAAGGAGCCCTGCCGAATTTCCTACTGCATTTTTAGCTAACTTGCCAGTAGACTTCGCGCAGGCTCAGAAAAAAGAAAACTTTTTCTTGCCTCGCCGCGTCTAAACCAGTATACTGATAGTCGTTGACATAATCGAGAGGTAGGATGCGCATTGGCAAAGCGGCTGGCGAAAAAGAAAAAGAGACGGCGCGGCTCCCCGCTGGGGCGGATGTTCCGCACCCTCTATCGGACCGTGGTGGTCCTCTCCGCCCTGATCGTGGTGTTTTTCTGCGCCTACAAGGCCCTGGTGAAGCCGCCGGAGCAAGCCGCGCCCCCCACTGCGGCGGCGCCGCAGCCCACCCCGGTCACCGACGACCCCAACACCGAGGAGGACGAGAGCGCCCTCCCCACCCCCACCCCGCTGGTGCGCAAGGAGGGCTTTTACACCTTCCTCCTGGCGGCCACCGACGAGGGCGGCGGCAACACCGACACCATTATGGTGGCCGCCTATGACACGAAAAACCAGAAGATCGGGATGGTCTCCATCCCGCGGGACACCCTGGTGGACCGGAAGATCCCCAAGATCAACAGCGTCTACGCCTCCGATGGCATCGACGGGCTCAGGGATGTGGTCTCCGACCTCATCGGCATCCCCATCGACCACTATGTGACGGTGAACCTCAAGGGCTTCCAGCGGCTGGTCAACGCCGTGGACGGGGTGGATTTTTATATCCCCTGTGACATGAACTACGACGACCCCACCGCCGACCCTCCCCTCTCCATCCACTATACCGAGGGCATGCACCACCTCAACGGCCAGCAGGCCATGGAGGTGGTCCGCTTCCGCCACAACAACGACGGCAGCGGCTACACCGACGTGGGCCGCTCCCAGACCCAGCAGAAGCTCCTCGTCGCCGTAGGGAAAAAGGTCCTGGCCAATCCGGGCAAGATCGCCGACTATGCGGACATCTTCCTCAAGAACGTCAAGACCGACCTCTCGGCCACCGATATCCTCTGGCTGGCCTCCCAGGCCGCCGGCCTGGACCTGGACGGCGGCGTCTCCACCGCTACCCTGCCCGGCGACGGCACCGTCCGCTACCGGGGGACCTCCTGGTGCTATCAGCTGGAGCGGGACGCCTGTCTGGAGATCTTCAACAGCATGCTCAACCCCTATACCACCGAGATCACCATGGACATGACCAACATGCTCCAGGCATCGTGAATCATGCGAAATGAAATGCGCTCCGGACCGCGGTCCGGAGCGCATTTTCACGCATGGCTCAGCTCTTCTGGAAAAGCTCGGTGGAGAGATACCGCTCGCCGGTGTCGGGCAGGACGGTGACGATGGTCTTGCCGGCAAAGGCGGGCTCAGCGGCCAGGGTCCTGGCGGCCCAGGCGGCGGCCCCGGAGGAGATGCCCACCAGCAGGCCCTCGGTCTCGGCCAGGGCCCGGCCTGCGGCCAGGGCCGCCTCCCCTGGGACGGTCACCACCCGGTCCACCACAGACCGGTCCAAGGTGCCGGGGACAAAGCCGGCGCCGATGCCCTGGATCTTGTGGGGGCCCGGCTGACCGCCGGAGAGGACGGGGGACTCGGCGGGCTCCACCGCCACCACCTGGATGGCGGGATTCTGCTCCTTCAAATAGCGTCCAGCGCCGGTGATGGTGCCGCCGGAGCCCACCCCGGCCACCAGCACATCCACCTTCCCGGCGGTGTCCCGCCAGATCTCGGGGCCGGTGGTCTCATAGTGGGCCTTGGCGTTGGCCGGGTTGTTGAACTGGTCGGGCATCCAGGCTCCGGGCAGGGCCGCCACCAGCGCATTGGCCCTGGCGATGGCGCCCGACATTCCCTTGGCCCCCTCCGTAAGGACCAGCTCAGCCCCCAGGGCGGAGAGCAGGCTGCGCCGCTCCTGGCTCATGGTCTCCGGCATGGTGAGGACCACCCGATAGCCCAGGATGCGTCCGATATAGCTCAGGCCCACCCCCGTGTTGCCGCTGGTGGGCTCCACGATGGTAGCGCCGGGTTTCAACACCCCGCGCTCCTCCGCGTCTCGAATCATGTAGAGGGCGGCCCGGTCCTTGGCCGAGGAGAGGGGGTTGAAGGCTTCCAGCTTGGCCAGGACCTTCCCTTTGGGGGCGTACCGCTCCAGGGCCAGGAGCGGAGTGTTTCCAATGAGGTCCAGAATGGAATGGGCGATACCCATGGGACATGCCTCCTAAATTCATTTTGACCAGTGTATCACAAAAATCCGATAAACTCAATAGGAATTAAGGAAGAAGCAAAGGCCCGCTCCGGTTATGCCGGAACGGGCCTTTTGCATTTTTAGAATACGGTGACCACGGCGCCCTCGTAGGTGGTGTCGATGAAGTCCTTGACCTCCTGGCTGCACAGAGCCGCGGCCAGAGCGTCAATGTAGGGATCGTCCACACGGTCCTCGGACACGGCCAGCACGTTCACGTAGGCGGTGGCGGCGGTGCCGTCAGCGGCCTCGATGGCCAGAGCGTCAGACACCTTCAGGCCGGCGTCGATGGCGTAGTTGCCGTTGATGACCGCGATGTCCACGTCCTGGAGGGTGGTGGGCAGCAGCTTGGCCTCCAGCTCTACGATCTCATAGTTGTGGGGGTTCTCGGCGATGTCGTCCTTGGTGGGCTCCAGGCCGCAGTCCTCGGCGAGGGTGATGAGACCCTGCTCCTGGAGGAGGAGAAGGGCGCGGCCCTCGTTGGTGGTGTCGTTGGGCACGGCGATCTGAGCGCCGTCGGCCAGCTCTTCCAGGCTGGCAGTCTTGCCGGCGTAGATGCCGAAGGGCTCATAGTGGACCTCGGCGGCGCTGGCCAGGTGGGTGCCGTACTCCACGTTGAAGTTGTTCATGTAGGTGATGTGCTGGAAGTAATTGGCGTCCAGGGAGCCGTCCTCGATGGCCTGGTTGGGCAGGATGTAGTCGTCAAACTCCACGATCTCCAGGGTGATGCCCTCCTCGGCCAGCAGGTCCTTCACCACCTCCAGGATCTCGGCGTGGGGGGCGGGGGAGGCGCCCACCTTCAGGGTGACGGTCTCAGCGGGGGTCCCGGACTCGGCGGGGGCGGTGGTCTCGGGGGCGGGGGTGTTGGCGGAGCCGCCGCCGCAGCCGGCCAGCAGGCCCACGGTCAGAGCGCCGGAGAGGAGCAGAGAGGCAAATTTCTTCATGGTTTTATTCTCCTTTTCATTGTTTCTTTCCCAGTTGGAGCATAAAAAAACGCCCTTGAATCACATTCAAGGACGAAAGCCAACGCTTCGTGGTACCACCTTGCTTCACCTCTGCCTCACGACAGGGGCCTTATGGAGTACAAGCATACTCCTGCGCGCTTACGGGCGCACCCGTCATAGCCTGTGCGTTCCCGCAGTCAGCTGTGCCGCTCCAAGGCCATCTTCAACAGGACCTTCCGTACCCGTTCCCACCACACCGGGCTCTCTGCAACGTATCTTCCCGCCTACTCTCCTCTTCTTCGCGTTTGAGGGGCGTTATTCAGTTCCGCTTGGGTTGCACTTAGTTTAACGCGGGAAAGCTCTGGTGTCAAGCGGGTATTCTGCACTAAAAACTGGCTGGACAAATTGTACGATTTGTCCAGCCAGTAGAATTTTTACATGCTTCCGCCAATGCGGCGCTCATTGCTGGCCTTTTTCATGGCCGCCTTGCGGCCCCGCTTCTTGCCTCCCTTGTCGGAGAGGCGGCGGTCCATGCCCACGGCCAGGCGGGTGCCGATGGTCTGGAAGATCTGGACCAGGATGACCAGCAAAATGACGGCCCCCCACAGCACCACGTTCTGGTGGCGGGTGTAGCCCCGGTTGAGGGCCATGGCGCCCAGGCCGCCGCCGCCGATGGCGCCGGACATAGCGCCATAGCTGAGGATGGTGACGAAGGCGGTGGCGAAGCCGGTGAGGAGGGAGGGGACGCACTCGGGCAGGATGACCTTGGTGATGATCTGGAAGGGAGAGCAGCCCATGGCCTGAGCGGCCTCGATGACGCCCCGGTCCATCTCACGGATGGAGGACTCCACCAGCCGGGCCACAAAGGGGAAGGCGGCAATGAAGAGGGGGACGATGGTGGCCTTGGTGCCGATGGAGGTACCGACCAGTACCCGGGAGAGGGGGAAGACCACTACCATCAGGATGAGGAAGGGCACCGAGCGCAGCAGGTTGACCACCACATTGAGTACGGACATCAGGGCCTTGGGGAGGGGCAGGACGCCGTCCTTCTCCCCCACCACCAGCAGCACGCCCAGGGGCAGGCCGATGAGGTAGGCAAACAGGGTGGCCAGCACCGTGGAATAAAAGGTCTCCCAGATGGCGAAGGGCACGTTATCGATCAGATATTGGAGCTGTTCCGCGATTTTGGGGTCCAGGGAAACAAAAAATTCAGCCATGGTAGTCGTGCACCTCCTCCACCGTCACGTCTTTCTGGGCTTTCAGGTAGCTCATGGCCTTGGCGGCCTCGGTCTGGTCCTCGGGCAGGCCCAGCAACATGGTGCCGAAGGCCTGACCGTTGACGTTCCGGGTGTCGGCCCCCAGGATGTTGACCTTCACGCCGCAGTCGATGGCCAGGGAGGCGATGAGGGGCTCGTAGGAGGAGCCGCCGTTGAAGGCCACCCGGACCACGCCGGCGGGGGGCAGCCGGTCGATCTGGACCCCCTCGGGGTAGACCAGACGGCGGCCGGCCTCGGTCTGGGGGTTGGAGAAGACGGTCTCCACGGCGCCGGTCTCCACCAAGCGGCCGTGCTCCAGGATGGCCACGTGGGTGCAGATCTCCTCCACCACCGCCATCTCATGGGTGATGACCACCACGGTGATGCCCAGGCGGCGGTTGATGTCCTGGATGAGCCGCAGGATGGCCCGGGTGGTGGTGGGGTCCAGGGCGGAGGTGGCCTCGTCGCACAGAAGGATCTTGGGGTCGGAGGCCAGGGCGCGGGCGATGGCGATGCGCTGCTTCTGGCCGCCGGAGAGCTGGGCGGGGTAGGCGTCCGCCTTGTCGGGGAGCCCCACGGTCTCCAGCAGCTCCCGGGCCCGCTCCCGGGCCTTGGCCTTGCTCACCCCGGCGATCTCCATGGGGAAGCAGATGTTGTCCAGGCAGGTGCGCTGCATGAGCAGGTTGAACTGCTGGAAGATCATGCTGATGCCCCGGCGGGCCTGCCGCAGCTGGGCGGGGGGCAGGGCGCACAGGTCCACGGCCTGGCCGCTCTCATCCAGTAGGCCGTCAATGAGGACCTGGCCGCTGGTGGGCCGCTCCAGCAGATTGATGCACCGGACCAGGGTGGACTTGCCCGCGCCGGACATGCCCACGATGCCGAAGATATCCCCGGTGGGGATGGTGAGATCCACGTCGGTCAGGGCCTGAAATTCCCCGTCGGCGGTGGGAAAGACCTTTGAAATGTGTTTGAGCTCGATCACGGGACGGATTCCTCCCTACTTTCTCTCTGAAACGCAAAGGGTATTTTATGCCATGGGCCGCAGACTGTCAAGCCGGTTCAGCAGCAGCCCTGGGCGGCCTTTTGACGCTGGCGCTCCACCAGCTGGGCCAGGGTGATGTGGTCCACCACGCCGGACACCGCCTGCTGGATCTCCCGCCACACCTCCAGGGTGACGCATTGCTCCGCCCGGCCGCAGCACTCGCTGCCGTCCACGCAGCTCACAGGGGCCAGGCTCCCCTCCAGGGGGCGCAGGATCTCTCCCACGGTGTACTCTGCCGGGTCGCGGGTCAGCAGATAGCCGCCCCCCGCCCCCCGGACGCTGCGGACCAGCCCCGCCCGGGAGAGGGGCGTGACGATCTGCTCCAAATATTTATCGGAAATGTCCTGCCGCTGGGCCACGTCCCGGAGGGGGACGGGGACGCCGGGGTCGGACAGGGCGAGATCCAGCATCAGCCGCAGGGCGTAACGGCCCTTGGTGGAAATTTTCATGGAACCTTCCTCACTCATGGTTAGAAGTCTGTAAGCTCGTGTTCCTATAATACCACAGGAATAGTATGTTTTCAAGTGCGCAGCCCGCTTTTGTGCCGCCCTTCGGGCGCTCGCAGGTCTTTCGCAGGGGCCGATGGGGACATCGGCCCCTACATTTGTCATTCTGAGCGGAGCGAAGAATCCGTCCCCTGTTCTTTTGTACCGGGGCAGGAATACGGATTCTTCGCCTGCGGCTCAGAATGACGGGGCAGGGGCGCACCTGTGTGTGCGCCCGCCCCCGCGGACCTTCCCCCTCCCAGGGGGAAGGTGGCATTTGCGGAGCAAATGACGGATGAGGGAGGGGACTGGGCGGGCCTTTGCGCTCCGGCCACCCCCTCAGTCGCCTGCGGCGACAGCTCCCCCGTCAAGGGGGAGCTATATTTTGTGGGGCGCGGCCTCCCGGACGCGCCTCACAGCAAAAGAAATACCA
>NZ_JAPFEA010000012.1 GCF_026169115.1 Intestinimonas sp.
GCGTCGGAGCACAGCGCCCCGCCGGCCAGGGCGGCCCTCCGGTCCCCGCCGGGGGTCCACACCTCCTGGACCGTCATCCGGTTCTGGGTGAGGGTCCCCGTCTTGTCCGAGCAGATGACCCCGGCGCAGCCCAGGGTCTCCACCGCCGGCAGCCGCCGGACGATGCCCCCCCGCCGGGCCAGCCGCTGCACCCCCAGCGCCAGCACGATGGTGACCACCGCGGGAAGCCCCTCCGGGATGGCGGCCACCGCCAGGGAGACGGCGGTGAGGAACATGTCCAGCAGTCCCTTCCCCCGCAGGAGGCCCACCCCGAACATGACCGCGCAGACGCACAGGCAGAGAAAAGAAAGGGTCCCCGAAATTTCCTCCATCTTTTTCTGTAAAGGAGTTTTCCCTTCCTTCTGTTCCAGGAGGAGACCGGCGATGTGGCCCATCTCCGTCTCCATGCCGGTGGCGGTGATGACGCACCTCCCCCGGCCGGCGGTGATGATGGTGCCGGAGAGGACCATATTTTTCCGGTCCCCCAGCCCGGTCCCCGGCGGCAGGGCGCCGCACGCCTCCTTGGCCACGGGGAGGGACTCCCCGGTCATGGCCGACTCGTCGGCGGTGAGCCCGGCGGCGGAGAGGACCCGGGCGTCAGCGGGGACCAGGTCTCCGGCCTCCAGACAGATGAGATCCCCGGGGACCAGCTGGCCGGCCTCCACCCGGCAGGGCCGGCCCTCCCGGATGACGTTGGCCATGGGGGCGGAGAGGTCCCGGAGGGCCTCCAGCGCCTTCTGGGCGTTGTCCTCCTGGGTGAGGGAGATGACGGCGTTGAGGAGGACGATGCCCAGGATGATGACGGCCTCCACCCAGTCCTCGCCGCCCCCGGCCCACAGCGAGAGCCCCGCCGCCCCCAGCAGCACCAGCACCATGGGGTCCCGGAGCTGGCCCAGCAGCCGGCGCAGCAGCCCCGGCCCCTCTCTGGCCTTCAATTCGTTGCGCCCATTCCGCTCCAGCCGTCTCCGGGCCTCCCCGGCGGAAAGGCCCTCCGTGCCGCTGGTCCTCAGCTCCTCCAGCACCTCTCTGGTCTCCATGGCGTACCACGCTCTCATGCCCGTCCCCTCTTTTCCAAATTCTGTATGGACAAGTATACCACCGGCCTGTCCGCCTTTTTCCGGGAAGAAGGGCGGACGATTGGGGACATATTGGGCCCTCGGAGCGCATAGAGGGCATCGGAATGCTGGCAGCCGTCCCATCCCTGCGTCGTCCTGAGCGGAGCGAAGGACCCGTTTTCTCCCCCTCCTGCCCCGCGATGGAACGACTCCCTCAGTCACCTGCGGCGACAGCTCCCTCAGGGAGGGAGCCAAAGGCCCCAGGGCGCAAGAGGGGCCTTACGGCGTGGTTTGGAGCGCAAATGGGGCCTCGCGCCCCACAAATAGTGTGATGCCGAACCGGTGCGGCGGGCGGCCTATATGCCGCCCCTACAAAACCGCCGCAGCGATGGCGTAGGGGCCGATGTCCTCATCGACCCCTTGTGCATCCCATCGTGGCCCGTAGGGGCGCACCTGTGTGTGCACCCGATCAAAACGGCCCCGCCCTGTTGACACAGGGCGGGGCCGTTCCATTGCTTCTTCCGTCTGGTTACGCCGCGGGGGTCTCGGTGGGGGCAGCGGTGTCCGTGGGGGCCTCGCTCTCAGCGGGGGCGGTCTCCACAGGGGCGGTGGTCTCGGGGGCAGCCGTCTCAGCGGGGGCGCTGTCGGCCTGGCTGGCGGCGGAGACCTGGGCTCTCAGGGCAGTGATCCCGTCGTAGAAGGCCTGGAGGTCCAGGCTGTCCAGGGCCTCGGAACGCTCCACCTGGGCCTCCTCCATCCACTGGTCGACCTGGGCCTGCATCTTCACCTGGGCGTACTTGTCGTAGCCGGCCTGGTTGTCGGCGGAGAGCCGGAGGATGATGTGGTAGCCGAACTGGCTCTGGACGGGCTGACTGATCTCGCCCTCAGCCAGAGCCTTGGTCCCCTCATAGAACTCCTCCACCATCTCGCCGGGGCCAAAGGTATAGCCCTCGGTACCGCCGTTGACGTTGCCGGAGGGGTCCACGTCGTCGGTGTGCTCGGTCATGAGCTGGTCAAAGAGGGTCATGGGGTCCTCGGCGGTGAGGAGCTGGTCGCAGAGGTCCTGGGCCTGGGTCTGGGCGGCGGCCATGCCGTCGTCGGTGACGTTGCCCGCCTCGTCGGTGACGGGGACGGCCTTGATGAGGATGTGCTTGGCCCGGAGGACGCCGGCCTCATCCAGCTTGGCGGCGTCGGGGGCGTCGGTGCCCTTTGCGCCGTAAAGCCCCTCCATCAGGTTGCTGTAAAGGAAGCTGGCCTGGTTGATGTGGAAGAACCCATCTTGAGACAGGCCCATGTAGGCGATGAGGCGGACCAGCTCGGTGTCCACCCGGTCGCTCTGGGTCTTGGGGTCCAGACCGGCCTGCTGGGCCAGGGTGTCCTTCATAGTCTGGAGCTGGCTTTCATAGGCGGTCTGGTTTTCCTTGTTCCAGCCCAGCTTGAGCTCGTCGGCCTTGTTCTCCATAATTTGGTAGAGGGTGGCGGTCTCCACGGCGCCGTCCAGGTAGTAGTCCCCCAGGGTCTGGCCCTCGCCCATGTCGATACTCAGGTCGGTCATGCCCCAGGCGGCGTACTGGTCGGCGGCATTGGTCACCCAGTAGAGGACCTCCTCAGCGGGGACCTCCACGCCGTCCACGGTGATAAGGGGGGTGTCCCGGGCGATGCCGGCGGTCTGCTGGAGGA
>NZ_JAPFEA010000021.1 GCF_026169115.1 Intestinimonas sp.
CCGCCGGAGCGGGCCCACTGGCCCTTGTGGCCGCGGCCGGCGGTCTTGCCGTTGCCGGAGCCATGACCGCGGCCCTTGCGGAAGGCGCTCTTTACAGAGCCGGGCGCGGGGGAGAGTTCATGCAGATTCATTTCGCGCACCTCCTCACTGTTCCTCGGTGACCTGGAGCAGGTAACCGATATGGGCGATCTTGCCGCGGGTAGCCTCGTTGTCGGGCTGCACGGTGGTGTCGCCGATCTTGCGCAGGCCCAGAGCCTCGGCAGTCGCCTTGTGCTTGGCGATGCGGCCGTTCAGGCTCTTGACCAGCTTAATGTTCAGCTTAGCCATTTCTAGCCCTCCTTAACCTACGATCTCGTCCACGCTCTTGCCGCGGACACGGGCGACCTCCTCGGGACCACGGAGAGCCTTCAGGCCCTCGAAGGTGGCGGAGACCACGTTCTGCTGATTGTTGGAGCGCAGGCACTTGGCGCGGATGTCCTTAATGCCGGCGGCCTCCATGACGGCACGGACAGGGCCGCCAGCGATGATGCCGGTACCGGGAGCAGCGGGCTTGAGGAGCACGCGGCCGGCGCCGAACGCGCCGAGCACCTCGTGGGGGATGGTGGTGCCGGACAGGCTCACGGTGATCATGTTCTTCTTGGCGTCCTCGATGCCCTTGCGGATGGCCTCGGGCACCTCGGCGGCCTTGCCCAGGCCAAAGCCCACGCGGCCCTTCTCGTCGCCCACGACCATGAGAGCGGCGAACTTGAAGATACGGCCGCCCTTGACGGTCTTGCTGACGCGGTTCAGAGAAACGAGCTTCTCGGTGAACTCGCTGGGTTCTCTTTCAAATCTAGCCATGTTCGTTCTCTCCTCCCCTTAAAATTCCAGGCCGCCCTCACGGGCGCCCTCGGCCAGAGCCTGGACCCGGCCGTGATAGACGTAGCCGCCGCGGTCAAAGACCACGGTGGTGATGCCGGCGGCCTTGGCGCGCTCGGCCACCAGCTGACCCACCATCTTGGCGGCGTCGGTCTTGGTGCCGTCGCAGTTGAAATTCTTCTCCAGGGAGGAAGCGGAGACCAGAGTCTTGCCGGCCACATCGTCGATGATCTGGGCGTAGATGTTGGTCTCGCTGCGGAACACGTTCAGGCGGGGTCTCTCGGGCGTGCCGGAGATTTTTCCGCGCACTCTCTTGTGGCGCTTAAGCCGCTGAGCGTTGGTATCGGGTCTCTTGATCATTTAGGCACACCTCCTTATTTCTTCTTGACGCCGGTCTTGCCTTCCTTGCGGCGGATGACCTCGTCAGTGTATTTGATACCCTTGCCCTTGTAAGGCTCGGGGGGTCTTTTCTCTCTGACTTCGGCGGCGAA
>NZ_JAPFEA010000128.1 GCF_026169115.1 Intestinimonas sp.
ACTTCGTCTTCCTCATGAATTTCAGACCCCGCAAATGCCATGACTGGCGCTCTCCCTTTGAAATCTTCTTTGGCTCCTTGTTGCACTTGACTTGACAATTCGCAATTTGCCTTTCTCTGCCCATATTCTTTCCCTCGCATGACAGTTCGGTTAAAACCATTATGTTTCTGGGAAGATATAGCCATGCACTGCCAAGTTTTATCCCTCAACCAGCCCATACTTGACCTTGATGCGGTCCAGCTTCTCCAGCATCGGTTCTGCGCCAAACCAGAGGAAAAGCCAGGTAGCCGCCGCCTGAATACAATCAAATGGCAGCCCGGAGATATAGTAGGTCATCAGGATCTTGCCGTTGAGCTCTCCGACCCAGGTAAGGGCGGAGGCGGGATTCATGATCCCGCCGTAGACCAGCACAGCAGACAGCGCGCCAAATACACACAGAGCGCCCCGGCTCCTGCGGAGGATCCCTTTTCGGAACAGGAGCCCCGCCAGGAACCCAATGATCCCCATGGCGAACATCTGCCAGGGGGTCAGCGGTCCCTGCCCAAAGAGCACGTTAGAGACAAGCATGGTCATAGCGCCCACCAGGAAGCCCGTCTCACCCCCAAAGGCAACTCCGGCCAGGATGGTCACCGCCATCACCGGCTTGAATTGCGGCAGCATGAAAAACGCCGCCCGCCCTGCGATGCCAATGGCGCATAGGACGGCGACGACCACCAGCTCCCTGGCCTGGGGCTTTCTCCCCTCAAAGATCAGGAAAAAGGGAACCATACACTCCAAAAGCACCATCAAGGAGATAAAGTAATACTTCTTATTGTCCAGATAAAACACGCCGACATACAGGGTCAGGGGGATCAGCAGTAAAATCAGCACCGCCGCCGCCATGGTCCGCTTCGCCAATTTCCGCTTGGCTTTCGGCACCTGGAGCACATAATCCTTCCGATGGGAACGGCGCGTGATACACGCGGCAAACAGGAACAGTGCGAGTAGAAAGAGTCCATACAGATGCATCTGCTGGCCCGCCAGGTCCGTCAGGCCGCTGGCCGTAATCAACTGAGTCAAATCCGCACGGCCCACGAAAGATAGGAACAGGATGAGGGATACCCCGCCCGACAATATGGCGCCGGCCTTGCGCCACCAGGGCAACGGCTTTTGTTTGCAGTCCGCACTGTCCTCCTCCGGCTCCGGGAGGGGCGTCCCTTCATCCGAGAGCTCCGGCGCAGGGGGGAGCACTCCGCCGCAGGACAGGATGACATCTTCCACAGTCACTGCTGCCGGGAGCAGGCCACGGGCCATCCGGTTGGCCGACGTGGTGTAAAAGCTGTTGCCGGAGAAAAAGGCCCGCGGCGGGGCCTCCGTAACGATAGCGCCGTCAAAAAACAGGGCGCAGCGGTGGGCATACCGGGCGCAGAACTCAATATCATGACTGACCATGAGCAGCGCGACCCCCTGCCTCAGAAGGGTCTGCAAAATCTCAGCAAAGGTCTGCTTGAATTCCGCGTCCAGCCCCTTTGTCGGCTCGTCCAGCAGCAAAATTTCCGGCCCCAGCAGGAGCACCTTTGCCAGAGCCGCCCGCTGCTGCTCGCCGCCGGACAGGTCGTAGGGGTGCCGGTCCAGCAGTTCCCCAAGACGGCATAGCTGCACCGCCCAAGCCGCCCGCTCCTCCTGTGCCTTCCCGGAAAGCTTCTGCCCCTTGAATATCTCAAAAAGGTCCTCCCGAACTGTTTTCTTTACAAAAAGGGACTGCGGGTTCTGCGGGAGCACACCTACCCGCCCGGTCAGCTTCACCTCGCCACGATAAGGCTTCTGAAGCCCGGCCAGCAGCTTCAGGCTGGTGGTCTTTCCCGTCCCGTTTCCGCCCAGCAGGGCAAGGAATTCTCCACGCCTGACGGTAAGACTCAGTCCCTTCACCACATCGGGCAGTTCTTTTTCATACTTGAACCACAAATCTTTTGCTGTGATGGCCGGTCCCGCCGGATACACATGCCGCGGCTCAGCAGGCAGGTCCCTCAGCGGATGGGTCTCCGCGAACCCAGCCAGCCAGTCCCGCCCCTCCCGAACGGTGACCGGACACGCTTCATCTGTCTCCGGCGCGGCCGCCCAAATCCGCATAGGGGCGGGCATAGCCAGAAACATGGCATGCCCGGAATCCCGCAGCGCTACCCCCACCTGGGCGGGACTCCCCGTGCAGTGTAGCCGCCCCCGGTCCATGACGGCCACACGGCTGGCCAGGGGGAAGGCGTCCTCCAGCCGGTGCTCTGTCAGCACGATGGTGGTCCCAAGCTCCCGGTTGATTTTCCCCAGCGTGGCCAGAAAATCGGACGCGGCAATGGGGTCAAGCTGGCTGGTCGGTTCGTCCAGAATGAGCACACTGGGCTGCATGGCCATAATGGAGGCCAGATTCAGCAGCTGCTTCTGTCCGCCGGATAATTCTGTAACATTTTTATAGAACCAGGTTTGAATTCCGAAAAAGGAGGCCATCTCAGCCACACGGCGGCGGATCGTCGGCGTGTCATATCCTAAGCTCTCCAACCCAAAGGCAAGCTCATGCCACACCTTATCGGTGACAATCTGATTCTCGGGGTTCTGCTGAACAAAGCCGATTCTGGCACTCTGCTCCCTCTGGCTCACTTCTTCCAGCGGGCGGCCCTCAAAGCGGATACTTCCCAGCCGGCGGCCGTGAGGCGCCAGCACGGTTTTGAGCTGCCGCAGAAGCGTGGACTTGCCGCACCCCGATGGCCCGCACAGCACCAGAAACTCCCCCTGCTCCACCGTAAGCGTCAGGTCATCCAGCGTTTTTTCTTCCTGTTCCGGATAGCAGAAAGAAAAATGCGCGATTTCTATGCTAGGTTTTTTCTCTTCAGACACACATTTTTCCTCCTTGCCGCAGTAGTCTCATTTGGGCGGATATGGCGTTTGCCCGCTCTGTCCGCCCCCGTGAGGACAGCTCATGGGTCAGGTAGCGCGGGGCGATTTGTTCCAGGACCGGCAAAATAGCGGGGTCGCTCCAGGGCTGATGCTGGTCGATTTGAAGAATATGCGAATAACTCACGCCGAACCGCGCCGCATAGTTCTCCGGCAGGCCGTCCGGCAGTGCACCTGTGTGTGCTTTCACATAAGTGCCGCTCAACGACTGGTGCAGATGAACGCCGCGCACCCAGGCAGCCAGGCTGCCGTGCCGCTCCAGCATCCGCCTGATATACTCCGCTCCCTCTGCCTCACTCTTTAGTTCGCTGTTGGTGTTCATCAAGTGCCCGGTATCCAGAAGGACCCCCTTTTTCGGAAAATGGATTCTCTCCAGCAGGCGGGCGGTCTCTTCCGGCTCCGTAAAGGTAAAGCCCGGCCACCACTGGTTCTCCACAAGGAATTCAAAAGGCCACGCCTGCGGGCCAAGTATGTGGTTAATCACTTCTGTCGCTGCATCAATGACCTCCCGGTTGGTATGCAGCCAGCGATACGTATACCCTTCCTCAATGGAAATGTCAGATACGTGAAAGACCACATAGCGCACATGCAGGGCCGCCGCACGGTGCAGGTCCGCCTGATACTGCGCCAGCAGGGTCTCCGGCCCCAGACCACCGTAAAAGCGGGCCGCAGCATCCAGAGAACCGAATTTCCGTCTCAGAGCCTTACGGTCATCCCGGTAGAAATCCAGCCAGTCCGGATAAAAGGTGAGGTGATAGCCCAGGATCAGCTCTTCTGGCAGATCTGCGGGAAACTCCTCGCCGCTCCAGATACCCTCCAGGCCGTCGCAGCCCAGAGTTTCCAGTTCTTCCCGCAGATCATCCCAGCTGTGGTACTCTTCAAAACTTCCAGAGTACAGCGGCAGGCTCATGGTCTGGTACACAGCCGCACCTCCCTTTCCTTTTGCAGTACGTGCCACGCCCAGTCCGCACGCATGTTCAGAATGACTGGCGTCAGACACAGCGCCAGATATACAAGTTGAAAGCTGACGGTCAGCGGCGTCAGAGGCACGCCCTTCGCCGTAGGATAATAGCGCCAGTAAAAGCCCTTTGCCATCCCACCGCAGAACAGGAAAAATCCGCAGTAGAGCAGCCATGCAAGCGCCGCGCGGTCCCGGCTGTCAAACCGATAGATGGAAAAGGCCGTCCGTCCCGGCAGGCCATAGCCCCGGCTTTTCATGCTGTCCGCCGTTTCAATCGCATTTTCCAGGCTCCAGGTCACCATGATGGAGAGGATGGTAATCCCATTGCGAAGCCGCTGGATCACCCCGCCGTTGGAAACGTCCCGTCCGATACAGCGCTGTGCCTCTGATACGGTTTGAAACTGCGCCTTGAATTTCGGCACAAAGCGCAAAGCCATGCTCAGGACCAGCGAAAGAGCTGGAATGATGCGGCCAAAGAGATATACAAACTTATCCGAGGTCATGACTGCCGTATAACAGGAAAACCAGGTGATGACGGCGGCCAGCATGGCCGCCGCAGCCGCGCCGTACAGGATGCTCTCCAGAGTCAAGGGATTCCCGGAGGGCAGATAGGTCAGGATCGTGGCCCCTTTGTGGTTGAACGCCGGATTGACCAAGGCAGCCACTGCCATCATGGGCAGCAGGTAAAGCAGACTCGCACGCACAGCCCGACGCCCATTCAGGTATACTGCATAGACCAATGCGGAGACCAGAGAGATGGCCAGAGAGACTGGGTGCATCAGGAACATGGTAAACGCGATCACCAGTCCAAAATACAAAAAATTCACGATGGGATGATAACCGGAAAATGTATCTCTGTATTGAATAAGGCATCCCTTCCAAGTGCGGGGCGCAGCGAGATGCCGCGCCCCGCAGGTTTTCTTTCATCAACTGCCAGTGGAGTAAAAGCCGCCTACATCCACGCCTAAGTTGCAGGTATAAACCCACTCAATGACATCGCCTTCCCTGAGTTGATACCGGGAACAGCCATAGTTCGGGAACCAGTCATTGACTTTGTACATCCAGCCGGACAACTCTCCGCAGTCAAATTCATAGAGGTTGTTGATCCCCTCAATATAAGCTGAGTTATACATCGGGGTATCTGAAAACTCCATGTGGACGCCGGCTTTCCGCATCTCCCGCTGAAGTACGTTGAACACGCTCTCCCCCTCATAGAAGGTCACGGCAGTCGCTGGAAATATGACTCCATCCTCCGGCACCAGCTCTGTCTTTTCCGGGTCCAGCCAGTCCATGTTGTCCAAAATCGTATCACAGCGGACCGAGAGCGTACAGGTATGGGTCACATCGGAGAACTCCACATCCTGCGGCTCCACCGGCAGCGGCTTTCCCTCCGGTACCGGGTCCGTCAGATACTTGTCTTTCCCTGTCTCCGGATCGATTACCATGCCGTTGGCTTCCGAGTACTCTTTATCCCCATTTACCACCCCAGCGGAGGAGACGCCTGCAATTGTTTCTGCAGCAGCGATTTTCTCCCCTGCCGTCATACCGCCCTCCAGCCCGCCAGGCCGGGCGGCCATTCCGTTCGGAGAAGGCGTCGGTGTCTCGGGAGCTGGCGTTTCTGTGGGCTCAGGCGCTTCCACAGGGTCAGCGGCTTCGCCTGGTTCCGGTTGGGTAACTTCTTCGCCTGTCGTGCCCGGGACTGCGCTTGGCTGCACGCTTTCCATCGCCGAGCTGCTGCTGTCCTGCGGCCCGACTGTCCATCCCTGGAGTCCAGGTGCGTTGCCGCCGTACCAAAAGGCTGCGGCCAGCGCCACCACGATGGCCAGTACGGCGATCACCTTCCCCTTTGTCAATTTCATTTTGTTTCTTCCTCAGTTTCCCAAGGCGTATATAAGCAGTAGGCGGGGCAGAGATCCCCCATGTAGATCCACACATTCTCGCCCATGTCAATGGGCTCGGAAAATGTCAGGTTAGGAATCATCAGTTTGATGGTCGTGCGCCTGCGCCCTTTAATGTTTTGTCCCTCTGCAGAGGGTTCCTTTCGGAACGCCTCTACACGCTGTGCCAGGTCACTGACCCCCAACTCACGGGCGAGCCGGGGAAGAACATCCTCCTCCTTGCAGTAGGACACATGATCCGGATCCTGAAACCAAGCTGCGTTCATCATATTGTTCTTTCTCCTTTCCAATTAAAGTAGTTTGGCACCGCTCAAAAGGTTAAACAGCATCTGGGCCACTTCAGCCCGGGTCACCGCTTCCAGGGGTCTGATATTCAACTCGGATTGATCCAGGATGCTCTCCTTGTAACAAAATGCCAGAGGGACTCGAGCCCACTCACCAGTGCTCATATAATCAGGGAACTGTGCCAGCATATTTCTGGTTGCCGCGTTATCCAGTTCTGGGTTCAGCCCACATAGTTTCGCAGCACGGGACACCATCACCGCCGCCTCCTGGCGGGTGATCGTACCCCCGGGATTGAAGCGTCCGTCTCCAATTCCGTTAATTATTCCATAGGAATGTGCAGTCCCCACATAAGGTGCGTACCATGCATCTGTGGCAACATCGGAAAAGTTATTGTTTGCTCCTGGCGTGAGACCCAGCGCCCGCACGACAATGGCGGCAAACTCCGCTCGGGTCATGCTGCCCTCCGGATCAAAATTCCCACCAGCTCTTCCATTGATAATATCCCGCGCAGCCAAAGACTCGATCGCGGTAATCTGATTGCAGAAGGCAATGTCCGGAAATGTCTTTCCAGGGGAAACGATGGGCCGGGTGGTCACAGAGGGGTCCTTCCCCGCCAGCCCTTGCCCCGCGGGCGTTTCTGTCGTCACGGCATCTGAAATGGAGAGTGCATCGGACATACGGTAGAGACTGCTGCGCCCTTCTGCTGCCCGCTGAGCCGCTACTATGCCATAGAATGCCTGCTCAGTCGCCATCTGATTGCTGCCACTGCCATTCACCGTGTGCAGGAACCCCTTTCCAGGCAGGTAGAAGGTCATCAGGTTATCCAGCATCGTATTTCCTCCCTTGACAAACCGGGGATCATTCAGGGAGATATTCAATTCACACAGTGCTACAATCATCTGCACGACGCTCTCAGAATTGGCGGTACCCCAGGAGGAAAATCCTCCCGTCTCATCCTGCTTTTTGGACATACAGGTCAGCGCCTCCTGCGTGGCTTTTGCCACAGCCGGCTGGTCCTGATATTTGGCCAATGCCTGCAAGGCCATTCCGGTAATATCCGGATCGGATACACCGTCCCCGGAGGTGGCTGCCTCTGTCCCACCAAACAAACTCCAGCCGCCGTCCGGGAGCTGGCACTCCAGGATGCGGTCTATGTACATCTGCCGGGTGGCCTGGGTTTTAGCCGTTGGATTCTGCGGCATAGGGTAACTTGCACTGTCCAGTGCGATCAGGGCCCAGATCGGACCATTGAGCCCCTGCCAGATGGTCTTGTCGTAGTCGCCGAGTGCCGTTGTTAAATCATAGCCCGCAACATCCCGAGCATCTTTTCCAATGGAGCTCAGTGCCACAATGACGCGGCTGTATTCGGTATATTTTTTGTCGTGAAGTTCGCCTCCGCAAGCCTTCACATACTTCTCCACCGTGGCACAGTAATTTTGATAGTAGGTTTCCGGCACATCGTAGCCGCTCCGCGCCAGACCAAGTACAGCCCACTCACCGCCAATGGAGCCTACCTGCGGATCGCGCACCGTGGTATAGACGTATTCTGCCGTGTCTTGGATCACCGCTGGCAGGGTTCTGTCCGCTGCTGCGGCCTGAACCTGCAAAGACATTCCAATGGACAGAATCAGCGTCAATAATACCGCCGTACGCTGCTTCAAACGTTTTTTCATTCTGTACCTCCTTCACAGCCTCATCATATTTTGTGTTTCCTCTGTTGACCTCGTCTGTCCGCTGGCTGGTCGCTTCCTTCTCGGCGCCTTTTCTCTTTTGATTTCTTGCTGCCGCAGTGAGTTCTCGTTCTTCTGCCGGTTTTCTTCTCTGCGCTGCTCGCGCGGACGTTTGAGTCCGGCAGCAACCAGTGCCCGAGGCCAATTTCCAAATCGACGAATCAGAAAAACGCGATAGACGCAGAATACATCCTTTTTGTTGGGGTTCCGCCCCAGCTGTTCCGCCGTCGCCTTGAGTATGGCGAGCAGTTCCTCATCCGAAAAAGAGGAATACAGGGCCATATGGATCCTTTTCCCCATATAGCGTTTCCACTGCTCCGGCTCCAGCCAAGCGTTGCTCTCCGGACTCCCAGCGGCCGTTCTCGCATCCGCTTCCAGTGCGCATTTCAGCCTGTGAACTTCTTCAGCTCTCACTTTTCTGATCGGGCCTCCTTCTCTTAACAGGTAAAGACCGGGTCCACCCTATGGATGGACCCGGTCTACGCTGTCCGCACCCATCCGATACGTCCATGTGACTTTTCCCGGCTGTCACGGGAGGGGTAAGCCTGCGGCGAATTTCACGCTCTTACATCTGTCAAAACTTTGAATGACTGGTTTTAACTGCGGCTCTCTAAAAGCCGCATCAGGACTGTTGCTACCTGGGCACGGGTTGCCTGTCCCTTCGGGTTCAGCTTTCCGTCGTTCGTACCAAGGATCAGCCCGTCTGCACAGGCCCATTCCATCGCGCGTCCAGCCCACTCCGAAGTCTGGCTGCCGTCTTTGAATGCAGTCAGCGCAGATGCGCCGCTAATATCCCATCCCTTGATCTTGGCATAACGGTACAGGATGGTGGCAAGCTGCTCACGGGTCACGAGCCCGTCTGGATCGAATGTTGTATGACTGACACCAGTGACGATACCCATGCTGTTGGCCCACCGGACCGCATCACTGTACCAGGTTCCGGCCACTACGTCTTTGAAGATCGAAGTCCCGGTCGTTACGGGAGATCCTTCCACACGCCAGAGCACTGTGACCAGCATCGCGCGATTCATAGGCACATTGGGGCTGAAGGTTGTGGCGCTGGTCCCGTTGAAGAGTTCGTTGGTGTAGGCATATACCACTGCATCGTAGAACCAGTCAGCCTCGCTCACATCCGTAAAGGGAAGCTGTACCAACTCCTCCGGCATGATTAAACTGCCTGCGATGATCGGCAACTCGTTTTTCTTGACCGCTCCTTTCTTCACAAGCCACTGCCGAAGCGCTTCATAATTGCTGGTATCCTTTCCTGTAATGTACTCCCGTTGTGCTTCATCCAGCTTCAGGTAAGCAGCTGCGGCATCCTTGACTTGACGGATCAGCCGGTTGGATGGGGTCTGATTTTCATTGACTGCGGGAAGTTTGTTCAGCAGATCCTTGACTGCATCGATCTCCTCATAGAACTTGACTGTTTCCTCCGCAGCCTCCAACCGATTCAGCAGACTCCGATCAATTTCTTTCTTCGCCTTGGCGGTCAGGGCTTCGTATGCCGACCGCGCCGCCTCCACCTTCGCGGCCTGGCTCTTGTAGTTTTTGTAGGTGATCTCCGGCAGCGCCTTGAGCATCTTGATGACTTCCTCTACACTGCTGCCGTTTGTCACTGTAATGGTGTACTTGGTGCCCTCATAGCGGATGGCGTCGGAACTCTGCTTGTTCATAGAGGGCCAGGACGGATCGCCAACACCGATGTAAATGACATCGCCCGGCTTGACTGTGATGCTCTCCGTACGTTTGTAGCGGGCTGAGTCTCGGTTGTAGTGGTTCAGGAAGGTCCTGACCTGATAGTTCTTGTTGACGGCAGACGGCGTAACGGTGACGCGTGCGCTGCTCCCGGTAATGCTCAATGTGTATTCCAGGGTGTCGCCGTCAAAATGTGGGATGAGCGTCCCACCACTGATGTCAAGGTCGTCCAGGCTGGTGTCCGAATTGCCCCAGATACTGCCCACATCCTCCCCCAGGTTCTGGGTGAATACGATGTTCAGGTAATCGCCGGAAGCCAGTTCATAGTCACCACGTCCGCCGACACGGAAGGATTGGAATCCTTCATTGACGAACCAATCGTTGAGGGTCCCCATCCAGCCCGCGCCACGGGAGCCGTCAAACTCAGCCAGGCTGGGCTCGCTGCTGTCCCGCCGTCCGTTTCCGTTCTTGTCCACGTAAATGCCGGCAAGATAGGTGATGTCGTAGCCACCGGTGTCGCTGGCGCCGGTCCCCCACCAGGAGTAGCCGTCCAGAGCCAGGGCTTTGAGCACACTGGTCATCATGGTATCCCGTTCGCACAAGTCATACCAACCGGATACCAGCGTTCCGGTAAAGTCGCCGCTCTGGTAGGTGTTGTTCTCGACGCTGATATACACCTCCCCCACCACAGAGCCAAAGTATGGGATGTCTGCGCTGCGCTCGAATGTTGCTCGGATGCTGTGGTTTTCATTTACATCACGGAAGGTATATCGCTCCACAGCACCCACAGACCTGCCGTCCACACGGACATCTGCCACCACGTAGCCAGCGTCCGGGGTGATGGCAAAGGTTTGGCTCGCACCGGCTTTGACTGTGATGGAGCCGTCCGGACTGATTTTGCCTTCAGCACCGGAAGTCGCCGTGATGGTATAGGTCTGCGCTCCGCCTTTCAGGACAACAAAGGTGCTCAGATGATTTACTCTGACCCGGACTGACCGACCACCGTCGGATCGGACACAGGTCCCGTTGAGCCTCTCATGACTTCCGTCACCGCTGATGACGAGTACATCGTAAGTCTTTCCTGGAATAAAACTGTCGTTCACTGGAATTGTGACGGTAAGCGCATGTCCGTTGAAGGAGGTAAGCTCTCTGTCGCCCGCCTTGACGGTGACCTCAATCGCAACGCTTCCGGAGAGATTCGTTCCATTGGGGACGAGCGCCGCCAGATCGCGGCTATCCTTTTCCTCCACATGGATGGTCAGTTTCTCACCGTTGCCTGCCGCAGATGCAATAGAACTCAGGACTGCTGCAGGCAGGGCAGCGGTGCCTCTGGTGGTCTGGATCACGACACCGGTTTGGGCCTCTGCAATGGTTTGGGCCGCACCTGCCGGCAATTCTACGCTGACCGAGGAGATCTGCTCGTTGATTGAGGTTGGGCTGATGGTGATCGCATCCGCTCCAGATGCTGTTGCAGCAGTTACGGCTTCTGTCACGGCCTTTTGATCGATAATAGCGGTCTGGGTATTGCCGCTTGTCGTCACCTCCTGCCTGATTACCGGGGAGAGCTTCTCAAAGGTGACGGCAATGGTGTGATCCGCAATGACATTGCTAAAGGTATAGGGGTAGGCTCTGCTGTCTGCGCTGGTGACCATGGCATTGGTAACTGGGGCGGCTAATGCTCTCTCCGCTCCACAGTCCGCACAAATATACGTACCGGCTGCTTCTGTGGAGGTGTCCTGATCCAACACCCAATTATGGGACGCCAGGGAGGAGGTATCCTCCAGACCGCAGGCAGCGCATACGTTCCAGTGCATCCCGCTGCTATAAGCCATCTCAGTAAAGGAATGCTCCGCATAATCGCCGTAGTGCTGACCGCAGTCTTCACAGACTGCAAGGGCGGTGCAGGTAGCCCTGCCCCCATGGTGGCTGCACACCGGTGTGCTTTCTGCTGTTGGATGATAGCCGCACACCTGACAGACTTGCTCCTCTGTGTGGGTCTCAGGGATAGCCGCTTGAGCCGGGGCAGCACCCACACCCAGGAGGAATTCAGGGCTGACCCCTACCAGGCTGACCAGTTCCGCACCTGCATCACTGCCGTTCTCACTCGGCTGGCCAGCGGTATCCATTGTTTCAGTGGGTTCCGGAGGGACAGATTCGTCCGCTTCCGGCAACTCGTCTGTACCAAAAGCACCATCGACGATTTCCTCACCGGGGCTGGTTTCTTCAGGCTCGGTCTCTTCTCTGGGTTGCTCCGCAGGCTTCTCTGCCTGTTCGAACAGGTGAGACTCCACGCTGCCATGTGCGCCACAAACCTGGCAGACCTGCCAATGGCCGGTTTCATCCGATTGCCACACGCTTCCGTACGGATGTGCTGCGAGTCCGATTTCCGCACCCTGCTCCAGTACCTCGCCGCAGGCTCCACAGATCACATCTCCGCTATACCCGGAGTCTGTACAGGTAGCCGCTCTCCGGCCGAACACAATGTTCTCACCCACATGAATCCCATCGGCACAGGTCTCCTGCGTCTCATCCTTATCAGGGGCGGCAGGCAACTGGTTTTGAGGCTGTTTCATGCCAGGTGCTGTGAATGCACCGCCTGCCCACTCAGAGATGCCATCCACCAGGATATCCTTGATCTGATAGCCATTCTCCGGTGTAATGGTAAAGGACTGCTCCGCTCCATGCTGCACCGTGATCGTGCCGGAGGGGTCGATGTGCCCACCGGTCCCCGCCGTGGCGGTGATCGTGTGTGTGCTGACGGGCTTGCTGGTGAATGCGTCGCTCATGTTATAGAGGGAATTCTTATTGTTCTTATAGCGGTCATAGGCCACCAGGGCATAGGCTGCCTGTTCGGTGGACATCTGGTTGTTGATCTGGCCTACATCGTGGCTGAATCCGCCGTTCGATGTTTTGTAGCGCAGCAGGTCTGCCAGTACACTGATGCCACTCTTGGTAAAGTCCTTGTCGCTGCCGGCATCCCTGCCCAGGGCGGCCAAAGCCACGATGACTTGTGCGCTGGCCTCCGAATTGCCATACCCACCTGTGCGGTTCTGATAGCCGGACATGAAGTTTATCGCCCGATTGACCGACTCCGTCAGTTCCCTATAGCTGTGCGTTGCTCCCAGGCTTGTGAATTTGCCCTCATTGCGGTAGTAGGGGGCCAGGGCCTGCACCGCCATGGCGCAGACGTCCACACCGCCCAAGTCGCTGCCGCTCCCGGTGTCCACCTGATCCGGGTTGTAGATGGGCCAGTTGCCGTCAGGCTGCTGTTTGTCGATCAGCAGATCGATCCAGGCAGCCCGTGCCTTGTTGCCCTCCTTGTCCTGATAGTAGTTGTTGGAATCCAGAGCAATGAGAGCCCAGATGGTGCCGTTGTTGCCCTGCTCGGAGACCTGATAGGCATAATTACCCTTAGAAGGATCCAGCAGGGGCTTCACAAGATCATAGGTCTTTTGGTTGCTCGCCTTAAACCGGGTGGCATCCACACCCAAAGAGGTAAGTGCCACCACAACCCGGGCATACTCTGTGTGCAGGGTCCCATTTTTGGAGGTATCCAGTTTGCCGTCACAATCCGCCACATAGTCCTCCAGGTTGGCCAGATACGCCGCCTGGATATTTTGGGACAGAGCATCGGCTCGGGCCTGGGCCAATACCGCCCACTCGCCGTTGGTGGATCCAACGATTGGATTGGGGACATCCTGCTTCAGCCGGGCCAGAACATCCGTCAGGGCCGTTTTGTAGCCAGAGGTGTCCTGTCCGCCGCCCTGAAGGATCTTTAGTGCGTCCTCGGCGGCTTCCAACACGTCCAGATTGGAGACCATATTCTGGGTGCTGAACTCGCCGGTATAGGCATCATAGGCTGCCCGTGCGGCGGCAATCTCATCCGCCTTGTCCAAAGTGACCTCGCCGATGCTATCAATTTTTTGCACCACAGCAAGTGCGGCCTCGGCATTGCAAAGGATCTTATACCGCTCCGCTACCAGGGCCTTCTGTTTCTCTGTCAGGTTGTCATACGCTGTCCTGGCTTCCCGGATCGTTTCTTTGCTGGCCGCTGTGACCGAATTTCCAATGGCATCTACTTTATCATTGAAGGCATGTACCGCCTCCAGATCCGTGCTGCCTTGTCCAGCACCCACAGCCTTCACCGCATCGGCCAGCTTCTTCACATCGGCACTGACCAGATAGGCCTGCTGGGCCTGAGACAGTCTGGTATAGGCCGTATTGGCGCGGTCCACAGCATCCTTATACGTAGTCGGGGATGCCTGGATATCCGCCAGACTGGGCAGAGCGCCAATCAAGTTCTTGACGGTATCGATCTCCTCAAAGAAGGAGACCCGGGCCCGCAGGTTCTTTAGTTTTGTCGTATCTCCGGCATAGTTCCCGGTGGTGACCAATGCCTGCAGCATCTCCGCTGTCTGGCCATGCACCTTGTAATTGCTCTGGGTCACCTCGCTGTCCTGAGGCAGGGAGGCAATCGCATCTGCCAGGGTCTTCACCCGGATGGTATACCTGGTCCCCCTGTTGCCGGTGTTCATGGTGGGCCAGCCCTTTTCGCCGACGCCCACATAGAGCACGTCGCCGGAACGTACCGTCAGGGTTTCGCCGCTCTTATAGCGGGCATTGTCCTTGTCGTAACTATTTAGGAAAATGCGGGTCTGGAAGTTTTTATTGACCGCCGTCGGTTTCACCTGGATCGCAGTATATCCATCGGGGATGACCAGCAGGTAGTCGGTGACGTCGCCGGAGAAACGCGGAGCCAGCGTACCATGGGAGATATCCAGCACCTTGAGCCTGGTATCGTTGTTGTTCCAGGTGCCGCCCAAGTCCTCACCGGCGTTCAGGGAGAACATGATGTGGATCTCGTCGCCGTCCTCCAGTTTGCCGTTTTTATAGGTGAAGGCATGGAAGCCCAGGTTGGTAAACCAATCGTTAAGCGTTCCCATCCAGCCGGCGGCTGTACCTCCCTGCTTTTCCGCCAGGGTCTCGCCATCCTTAGACACGCTGGCCAGATAGGTAATGTCATAGCCATTGGCTGTCGTTCCGCCGGTGCCAGTCCACGTATAGCCCTTACTTGCCAGGACCTTGAGCACCACGGTCATCATGGAGTCGTTTTCACCCAGGGTATACCAGCCGTCGGCTATGGAGTTGGGACCGTAAAATGCTCCGCCGGCATAGGTGGTGTTCTCCATCGTCACATGGACCCGTCCCACTGTTTTGCCGGAATCATAGCCCTCATTGCCCACATCTGTTGCTCCGCCGGCAGCTATGGCCATGGCGCTGAGGGCCGCCTTTCTGGCATCCGCCACCTCGGTGTTGCTCCTGGCGGCTTCAATGGCTGCCTTGCCGCCTTCCATTGCATTCTGTATGGCAGTAAGTTGCTCTACGCCGAGACTTCCGTCCTTTCGGTAATCACGCATTGCGGATTCCAGGGCGGCAATGGCAGCCGCCTTATTTTCCGCCAACCCCTCGGTATCGCCGTTCAGGACAAAATTCTCATACTCTGTCCGGGAGAGCATCTTCAGGCGAATGCGATAATTGGCGCCTTCGGGGGCATCTTCCGGCACCTGCCAGGTGGCCAGGCAGTAGCCGTTTACCCCACCATAGGTGGCCGGCTCAAACAGGTTCCATGTCTTTTCGTCATCGGCCGACCAGGTGAGACGGTACTGCTCCTCCGTCTGATTCAGGAAGAAGCGAACGTATACATAGTCCCCCGACTTGGCTGGCAAACTCTCTGCATATTTTCGAGGGTCCTTCCAGTCCGGATCGGGGATGATGCCGTTGGGCTGCCGATGGGAGATCCAGTTCAGATTCGGCCAGCTGTACAGAGCCGCGCCGCCGGTACCACTCATGGTCCCATCCATCGTGGCGAAGGGATACTCCGTTTCACCGGGCTTTTGGAAGGTAACCGTCACATTGGCCAGTTTGCGCAGCTGTGCCGCATCAAGTTGAGCGATGCCAGCCAACCGTTCCCGCTCATGTGCAGTCAGCAGGTTTTTCTGATGGTCGTTCAGGGCAGTATAGGTCGTCTGGATCTTTGTGACAAGCACCTGATAGGTCTCGTCCATAGCGGACAGGTCACTGGGGATCAGGGCCAGATCCGCCCGCAGTTCTTTAAGGAGTGCGGAGTGGTTCAGGGCGGCGGACGCCGCATTCCGCAGGGCCGCGTAGTCCACCTCGTACTGGTCCATCAGGGCCGGGAACGTGGTCGCCCGCACCAGATTGGCCTTCAGGGTCTCATACAGAGGTGCGAAGGTTTCCGCATAGTACCCGGCCGCGAAGTCGTAGTCGTGGTACTGCTGGAAGAAGGCCTCCGCCTCCGCCGCCTTTTCGGTCTTGTACTGGGCCAGCAGGGCCGCATCATCCTCCGCCGCCGCCACGTGGATCCGGGTATAGCCGCCAGTCCGCAGAGAGTAGTAGGTACCAGTGGTGGTCTCCCAGAAAATGTCTGTGGCGGTGATGACGTCCTCTGTCAGGTCGAAGAGGGCCACGGTGTACCACCCGGGTCTGGTAAAGACATACTCCAGAGAGCCGTCCGCCCCAGTGACCGCCGTAGTTTCCTTGATGGGTGCGGAGAGGGCTTCCGTCTCCCCGGGTTCGCTGACGAAGAGGGTCAGTCCGGCGCCGCCCAGGTCCGCGTTCTGCTTGCCGTAGGCTGCGCTGGTGACGCTTCCGGTGACAGTCACCTTGTCGCCTACCTTGACTTCGGCAGTCTGGCCCAACTTTATGCCGATCTTGGCAAAACTGTCCGAATAGACAGCGGTGCTGCCCGCTGTATCGGTGGTCCACTGCGAGGTGGTCTCGCCGGTGGACGCCTCCGTCTTCTCAGCGGGCAAAGCGTAGCGCATCACCAGCACTTCGGCGTTGTTGGGGATCTGGATATCCGACGTTGCCAAGTCGTCCACATAGGCGGAACCGACCCACTCGCCGTTGAGATAGACGGCCAGCAGGGGATCCATGTCACTTGGGTTGTTCAGCCCGGCGGGCAGACTGCCGTCGCTTCCCCTGTTGTAAGTGATCCTGGCCTGTTCCAGGGCTTTGGACACGGTGGTGCTCCCGGCCTCCAGGGTCATGGACGGATTCTCATAGAGCGCCGTCCCTCCCTGCCGGAAGTTCGGGTAGCGGGAGAGCATGTTGTTCACATAGGTGAAGGAACACGTCACACCCCCGCTGCTGGCCAGATTGAGCCGGGCAGCGATCAGGCCGTCCAGATGTTTCTCAAAGAGACTCAGCATCTTGTAATCCGCCAGGGTCCCGCCGGCAAATCTGTGTTCCATGTCCTTCTTCAGAAGGTCATAGGCCGCTGTGTAAGCGCTCCAGGTATCCTGCGTGTAGTCGGTTTCCGTCAGCCGCTGTGGGTCATACTGGGTCAGCAGGTTTTCGGCCTCCTGCCTGCGCGCATCATAGGTGGCTTTGTATTCATTATAGTTCAGTTGGTTGACCAGCACCATGTACTTCCAGTTGTACTTATCTGAGATGTGGCCGTTGTAGATCTGATCCACCAGAGCGTCTGCCTCGGACTGCTTGTCACTGGTATTGTCAGCGGTGGGATTTCCGGAGCCATCATACAGCGAGTCCAGAAGGGTCACCATTTTGCCGTACAGGAGCTCCCCTTCCGCCCAGGATGCGGCGGTGTAGTCCGATTTTTTCAGATTCCGGTAGGCCTGTACCGCCTCGTAGAGCCTGGTGGCGTTGACCTGGGTGGTGGGGATCAGCTTATTGATCGCAGCCTGGAGGGCACTAGCTGCATCTGACAGTTCCTGTATGCTGCCGGGATTGTCTAATGCAGCCTGTGCCTGTGCAAGTGGACCATTTTGTGCTGTAAGTTCTGCCCAAAACCCACTTTTTTGATCTGTAATGGTGTCCGCATCATTCCCATTATAGCGGTCGTTTGTCTGATGCCAGTTTGCCTCATTATCTCCAGTTACTGATGCGACAAGCTGTTGTAAAGGCACCTTATCTTCCTCTGTAATTCCTTCGCTATCAGCCTTTACTTGAAGCAACACACCATACTGTATTTCATTGTAATGAAAAGCGAAAAAATAATAGGATTTGCACCCGCTTTCAAAGGATCCTTCAGCGAAGCCCGCCTGCTTCAACATCTCCTCTGTAGCTACTGCGCCGCTTAAATCATCCAGGGTCTTCGTCTTATTCCTAGGCCATCCGGCCTTTTTAACTGATCCATCCAGATAAAAATGTCTGATCGCCATCATTGATTCCCCAGTGGCATTCAGAAAAGATATCTCTGTTCCAAATGTTACAGAGATACGATACGTCTGGCCTATGGTATAGCTTTTGTCTCTATAGGAAAAAGAGATTTCATCGTCGATAAGGGCATCATAGGCCCCCTCTTCCAAGCCATCAGCATTGAGGCTGATGGTCAATCCTTCATCTACGGCGTATGCAAGCGGAAGTTGTGCGGCAGTAAGTGCAAAAAGGAGGATAACGCTTAATATTCGTCTCAAAATTAAATTATTCAATATTCGTCTCAAAATTAAATTATTCATAGTAAAAAAAGCGCTGGAGCGCGAGTCTCCATGGCTACCCGCGCTCCAGCTTTTATCTCAAGGTTTATTTAACTACAGCAATGATGGGGGCAGTGTCTCCAACCTGTACTATAATTTGGACAGGCACCATCTCATCTGTGACTGTATAAGTAGTAACAGCTTCCCCGTTGATAAGAACTGTCGCACCGCTTGCTGCAGAAACCGAAAGGTTCACTCCCTCCTCGAGACCGTATTCAAGCAACCATACTCTGCCGCCCATGCTTTCAAAATCTTCCAAGCTAAATGCTTCTTCGCCAATGGAAAGTGTCAGTTCCGAGGCATAGCTTCCAGTACTGCTCCCTGTCACCGCATAGATGCCGCAGACCTCGGCGGAGGTCTCGCCGAAGATGGCGGGGACAGTGAAGATGGGGTTATTGGGCGACTTGATGTCCAGCGCAGCAGAGGTGTAGACCCGCACCTTGGAGATGGAGGTCAGGTGGACCGGCATACCATTGGCATCCACAGCCCAGGAGATATCAAAGGCGTTGCCGCCGGTGGTGCCGTACACATAGGGATTGGCCGGCGTGCCATAGGCACTGCCGTTGGGGGTGATGTCGGCGTAGCCGAAGGCATAGTCCGGGGTGGTGTCGGTGTCCCGCACCAGGGTGATGTTCTGGTAGGTGATCTCATCGTTGACCTGATCCCAGATCACATCCTCCACATTGCCCCAGGTCCGATCATAGCCCTCCGCAGTTTCAGGCCACCAGGCCACGGCATCGTTGCTGTTGAACTTGGTCCAGGGGCAGATGATAGCAGAACCCCGCGTGACCGTATACCAGATGCCGGGGGTGTTGAATTCCCCACCGGCGGCAGTGACCTTCTTGTAGGTCACGTCCACATTGCGCAGAGTCTCGTCGGCGTAGTAGAGAGAGCCAGCCAGCTCATACCAGCCGGCGGTTCCGCCCTCGGGGGTGCCGTAGACCTTCACGGAGGCCGCCTCGGGGTTGTTCACAAAGGCGTTGCCGTAGACAATGAAGTCCGCGCCGTACAGCGTGTCGTCCCGGTTTGCCACATTCATTTCATACTCCACATAGCCGCCGGCTGCGCCCAGGGAGACGCCGGTACCAGAGTAACCGCCCACCACCTTGGGGGTGCTGCCGGTGGAGGCGGTGCCGTCGGAGTAGGGGCTGCCCCACTGTTTTCCACTCGCATACTGACCGATGGGCAGATAGCCATTGAGGGCAGTGGGGGTGGGATTGCTCTCCGGCGCAGCGGACTTCGGCGGGCAGGTGATGGTATAGGTCACTCCACCGGACACCGCAGTAATTGTCATCTCCGCCGCCTTGGTTGCGACCTCAAAGGCAAAGTTCGCCCCATCGGCGCTGGTATAACTGAACTTCTGGGATACGCCATCCACCATAATGGTGTCGCTGTTTTCCACCCAGAGAATAAATTCGGCAGGAATATAGCCGGAGCCGTCCACACTGACTACGGTTCCGTTGTTACCGGTCCACTGAATCGTTACAGGCTCGCCTTCGGCGATGCTCACCGGCTCATAGCCGACAGCCGCAGCGCCTATGCTGCAAAGACTCATCACCATGGCCAGTGTCAGCAGCATTGCTGTCAATTTCCTGGTTTTCACACTTATACCCTCCTTAAAATGTTCCGTTGGTGTTCGTTCCGCTTTTCTTCGGATACAGATTCTTCCTCCTCTCCTCATCTCATCTGCTAAAAGAGATTCTCTCAATGGCTCAAATCTGAGCAGTTCGGCCGCCCTATGCGGCCGCCGCCGCGCTCCCGGCAGGAAGCGCAGAGGCCGCCGCACCGGTGGCCGTCTATTTCCGGACCACCTCCGCCCAAACACCGATCCTGTTCCTGTGCAGTTGCCGCCCCGCATTGCTCCACGTCTCTCCGCCGTTGGTGGCTCGTCCGGCTTTGCCGGCGTCCTGGCCTACTCCGCTCTCGGAATATCGCTCTCGGTGATGGGGTATTCAGTTGTCGGCCGCGCTTCGGCCATATGAGACGGGCGAAGGCCCGTTGTGTGTATGGAATAGAGATCGTCATAGGAGACCCTATGACGGAAAAAGGGGATATCCCCTTTTCCTTACGATATCTTCTCGTTACCCGGATTCGTTCCGGTTTCCGTCCGGCTGCTGAGCTCCCGGTCAAGCCGCTCTGCCTGACGCTTATACTCATCCAGGAAGATCCGCCGACTGCCGATGGGCTTTTGCCGTTTGGGTGCAGGAAGCCCTGCCGCCGCGACTACGTTCCTCCAGCCGCCAAAGCGTTTCGAAATGAACGCCCCGCCGATCATGTCTCCGGCATTGGGGGTAGAGCCAAATCGCTCTGCCTCCCGGCGGACATAATCCAGAAGCCGCTCATCGCTGTCGCCGGCGTGGTCTCTGGCGAACTGCGCATCCATCGCGCGCAGCGCCTCTTTGGTCCGTCCGGCTATGATCTTGTGGCAGCCGGTCGCTTTACCGCTCACAGCCCATTCCTCCAGTCACGGCGTCCCAATCAAACAAAAAAGACGGGCGCATACAATACGTCCGTCTTTGCCCCAGGGTAGGCGAAAAAGAGCGGACGTATTTCAAAAATACGTCCGCTTTTGCTCCCAATATAGGGGGGTGAAGGGCGCGCAAAAGCGCCGTCCTTCATCTGGCGTTTTTTGTCAGAGCAACCCCGAACCATCGGGGGTAAGCTCTCAGTAGGTCTTCTGACTGATGTGTTCAGACGGGCGTTCCACCCGTCAGCGCATATCCATCGCCTTCCCAGCTAAGCCATTACGACCGCCAGTGACCTGCTTTCGCAGAAAACAGATATGCTCCACAATCACAGCTATTGAATTGCACGTTGCCGCCGCTTTCGCCGCGGGTCCTGCTGCAAAACATGTCCAGGAATTTCACCTGATTCCCTTGTTCAGCAAGAACAAGGATGCGTGTCCGAACCAGAGGATTCGGGTCGCGCATTTGCCACAAAAGCCGGATTCATATTAAATTTTACAGGAAAGTGCATGCTGCTCTTCCAATGCAGGACTCAGGAACCATTCCTATCAAAGAGCTATCTATTGTAAAACTTGCACTTTACAAAGGGCTTTCTTTTGAGTTCATTATACAACTTTTATTAAAAAATGCAAGGGGTGACAGGAAAATCTTCCAAACACGATTTCGCTTATCCCGATAATGGCCTTTTCGCCGAGTGGTGCAGTATAATAAAAGGCACACAACCTGCCGGACGGCGCATTTTTTATACAGTCTTCCATGGATCGTGCCGGACACTTCGGTAAAACGAATCTAACGTTACTAAAGGGCCTTCTTTAACACTATAATATCATCCCGCAGATAGTCCAGAAACACTGCTATGGCGGCTGAGACCGCCACATTCTTTTGCAGCAGATATCCGACATGGAGTGAGTCGGAGAGCTCTTCCACCGGCATGGCAACAATCTCACCCATCCCGCTGTGGAAGGCATCGGCGTTGCTGTTGGTCAGATCTGGCCCAATGCTGAACGCGTCGGTAAACCGGACCAGCGCCACCTTGCTGCACCGGTCAGAGACGTGGATGGTCTTTTCCGCAATCTGATGGAACACAACCTCTTCGGTGTATTCAGAGCGATCCGCCTCCTGGTCATAGGTTACGAAGGGGTATTGAAGCAGTTCGGCCATGCTGACCTTGTCTCGCTTCGCAAGAGGGTGGCTTCTGCGCAGGAAGGCATATGTAGGCAGGCGCTCCAACTCGGTGAAGGTCACATTGTTCATCTCAAAGGTCTTTTTCAGTGCTGGAATGTACTGGTCGTGCAGGGCCACCACCCCAACGTCACTTTTTCCAGCAGCCACGTCGCTAATGATGGTATAGGTTGGGCACTCCCGGATGGCGATATCATAGCTGTCCCAAGGGAGTTCCTTCACAAATCTCTGGAAGGCCCGAACGGCAAAGGGAAGCCGCTGAGTCGAAACTGCGAACCGTGTAGGCGCGTATCTCCGGTGGCGGTAACGCCGTTCCAGGGCGCGGCTCTGCTCCACAATCTCGCGGGCATAGCGCAGGAAGTCCTCCCCGTCAGGGGTAGACTGAATACCACGGTTATTCCGCAAAAAAAGTTGGACTCCAAGCTCAGTCTCCAACTCCTTGATTGCAGAGGACAAGGTGGACTGGGAGATGTATAGGGCCTTGGCGGCAGCAGAAAAGGAACCGAACTCCGCTACTGCAACCACATATTTTAGATTTTGGAGCGTCACAGAGATAACCTCCCAATGGGTGTTTAATCCCTCATATAGGAAAAATTCTCAATCAGTTCCCGGGTATATGGGTGGGTAGGGGCATTCAGTATGGTCTCTGTCTCCCCTTGTTCCAGCAGCCTTCCCCGGTACATGATGCCAATCTGGTTGCTCGCGTGGCGCAGTAGATCGAGGTCGTGGGAGATGAGAAGATAAGATACTCCGGTTCGGAGCTGAACCTGGTGCAGCAGATCCATAATCTGGGCCTGTACCGACACATCCAGCATAGAAGTGGGCTCATCCAGCACAATAAACTCAGGCTGGAGCAGCATAATACGGGCCAGCACAATGCGCTGAATCTGGCCGCCACTGACCTGGGAGGCCCGGCGCTCCAGAAGCTCTGGCTGAATTCCATAAGGCTCGATATGGGCGCGAATTATTTCATCCATATCCTCCTTGCCGGGCAGATCGTGGAGCAGAAAGGGCTCCCGCAGGCTGTCCAGCACTGACATCCGCGGATTTAGCGAAGTGTCCGGGTGCTGAAAAAGCATCTGAATGCGCCGGCGGTAGGGGAGCATTTTTCGCTGAGGAATGTCTAAGAGATCCGTTCCGTCATAAAGGACTGTCCCAGAGGAGGCCGGGAGAAGTCGGGTAATCATCCGGCCCAAAGTGGATTTGCCACAACCGGACTCCCCCATCAGCCCATAAGTTTGTCCGGGCCCGATGGAGAGGGAAACATCATCCACTGCCTTGTAGGTGCGTCTGCGAAGGCGGTTGGAGTGAAAACTTTTTGAGAGGTGCTGAACTTCAAGCGTAGCGATGGCAACACACACTCCCTTCTCCACAGGGGATGGATTTCGGCTCTGTATGCCGGCAGCGATCCTCCGCGTAAGGGCACCGGGGATGGAATACGCAGCCGGAGGGCTGGTCGGTAAAGGCGGGAGAAAAGCCCGCCATAGGCTTCATACCCAAGTGGGGCAGCGAGGCAATAAGCCCCTGAGTATAGGGGTGCCTGGGGTGCTCAAACAATTCCCGTGCCGCGTTGGTCTCCAGGACACGGCCGCAATACATGACGACGATACGCTCGCAGAATTTGCGGGCCAGCAGGAGGTCGTGGGTAATGACGATGAAGCCGACGCGGTACTGGTCCCGTACCATACAGAAGGTGTCATAAACCTGATTGCGTACCACCGCATCCAGTCCCTTGGTGGGCTCATCTGCGATCAGCCATTGCGGACGTGCAGCCACAGCGATGGCTGTCAGTACACGCTGGCGCATGCCACCGGAGAGCTCAAAGGGGTAGGCGCCTGCAACCTGCTCCGGGTCGGAAAAGGCCATCTGCCTGAGAAGCTCCAGCGTGAGTCTCCGGCAGTCCTGGTTACTCTTTCCAGCCAGGCGGAAAACCTCCTCAATCTGGCGTCCCACCCGTACGCTGGGATTCAGTGAGGTGGCCGGGTTCTGAGCCACCAGAGCAATCTCTCTGCCGCGGACTGTGCACAGCTCTCGTTCCGACATGGCAGTGAGCTCCCGCTCTCCCAAAAAGATCTGTCCGGTGACAGAGGCGTTGGACTGAAGCAGCCCGAGAATAGACAAGCCCAGCACAGACTTGCCGCTGCCCGTCTCTCCGATGATACCAGTGACCTGTCGCTCCAAAAATGCGAGAGAGACATGGTTGACAGCGAGAATATCACCCGAACGGGTAGCAAAACGGACACAGAGATCCTTTGTATACAGTTCCATGTGCGTCCTCCCTTTACAGCATGCGGGCCGCGCCGTCATCGTGGTCAAGGCAGTCCCGGAGATAGTCGGCAATCAAGTTGATGCTCAGGCAGAACAGCGTCAGGCAGGCCGCAGGGGCCAGTAGGACGAGAAAATCCTTTACATAGTAGAGCTTGGCGTCGTTAATCATGATCCCCCAGTCCGCTGCGGGTGCCCGCAGGCCCAGGCCCAGGTAACTCATGGCGGCCACGGTGAGCACCGTAGAGCCGATCCGTGTGGCGATTAGAACCAGCAGAGGGAGCAAGATATTGGGCAGGATATGGCGCCGCATGATATAGAAGCTCCCGCCGCCCATGGCCCGTGCGCCCTCGATATAGTGCAGCTCGCGGATCTCCAGAACTTGATTGCGCACAATACGGGAGAATCCAGCCCAGGAGCTGACCACAATGGCGATCAGCAGACTGCGCATACCGGGGCCCAGCAGTCCCAGGATGGCGACCACAAAAGCGGTGCTGGGGATTCCTTGGAAGATATTGACCACAGCCTGAATCAGTTGATCCAGCCATCCCCCCAGATAACCGGACACCAGGCCGATAGTCATGCCCAGCAACAGAGTGCATCCGGTGGCGAAGAAAGCGATGAACACAGAAGAGCGGCTGCCGTAGATAAGCCGGCTCAGCAGATCACGGCCGATATGGTCGGTACCCAGCCAGTGTTCAGGGGAGGGGGCGGCAAGGCCGTTGGCCATATCCACCGCGTTGGGGTCGCAGGGTGCCAGAAAATCAGCAAAGACCCCTACCAGCAGGAAAAGAACAAGCACAGTTAGTGAAAGGATGAACAAGACTTTTTTACCACGCATGCTTAGCCCCCCAATCGAATCTGCGGGTTCAGCCAGGCGCAGATCAGGTCGGCCAACAGGCAAACCAGAACAAAAACGACACCGGTAAAAAGTACATAGCCCTGTATGGCGATATAGTCCCGGTTATTGATGGCGGTGAGGGCGTAGCTTCCGATTCCTGGGACAGAAAATACGCTCTCCGTGATCATGGAGCCTCCCAGAAGACCACCGAAGGTATTGGCGATATAAGTAATGGAGGGAACCAGAGAATTTCGCAGTGCATGACGGGAAATGAGCTGGCCTCTCCGCAGGCCCTTGGCCTGGGCGGTCAGAATGTAATTCTTGCCCAGCTCCCCCAGAATGGAAGAGCGAAGCAACCTGATTACCACACAGGCCGAGCCGATGGAAATAGCCAGACAGGGCATGAGGAAGCAGGACAGTGTCTCTGCGCCGCTGGTGGGCAAGATGCGCAGCTTCTGGGCGAACAGCCAGATCATAAAATAGGCTAGGCAGAAACCAGGAATAGACATCAGAAGCACCAGCAGAACCCGCCCGAGCAGATCAATGAATTTGTCCCGGAACAGTGTTAGCAGCAGGCCGCCAGCAAGGCCCACCACAGCAATGACCAGCAACGCCATTCCGCTCAGCAGGAGGGTGTTGGGCAGCAGCCGGAGGATCTCACCGAGCACCGGCTTGTCGTCAATATAGGATTCCCCTAAATCGCCGTGGGCCACGTTCCAGATCCAGCGCCCGTATTGCGCCAAAATGGGATCATCTAACCCCATTTCCGCTCGAAGTTCCTGGATTTCCTCCTCAGTAGGGATATAGTTGGGATCAGCACTGGCCCGGTTGGTAGCGGGATCTCCCCGTGCAATCAACCCCAGACCGAAGGCCAGAAAGGTGATTCCGACCAGGATGGGAATTGTCCACAATACTTTTTTTGCGGTATAGCGCAGGGTCTGATTCAATGAAATACCTCCCTTGAAAAACACCGCGCCAAAGCACAGCTTTGGCGCGGTGTGGCGGTTACTGCGCGTTCACCCAGGAAAGATGGCTCAGATCCAAATGGTCACTGAAATCCTCGTAGCCGGTGATCTGCCCCTGATTGTAGATGAGGTTGCTGGTGTCGTAGAACAGAGGAATGACAGGCAACTCAGTGTTGGCAATTTCCTGGAGCTCCACAGCCAACTCATGGAAACGGTCGTCGTCCAGGGTGGTCTTCATCTCGGCCAGCAACTCGTCCACGTGGGGGTTACTGTAGGCCAGATGTTGGGATTTATTATAAGAGCCTTCACTACTCATATAGATATTCAGGAAGTGGTAGGC
>NZ_JAPFEA010000154.1 GCF_026169115.1 Intestinimonas sp.
CGGCGTAGCCCAGATTGGTCACCGCGCCGGTCTCCTCGTCGGCGGAAGGATCGATCCCGCAGTGCACATCGTTGGTGTGCAGGATCACGATCTTCCCGCTCTCGCTCTCTTCCGCCGCCAGGGCAGGCGCAGCCAGGCCCATCACCATGGCCGCCGCCAGAAGCAGCGCGAGCATCTTTTTCTTCATTTTCCCGTGTTCCACCTTTCTGTTCCAGGATCAGGGGCAAAATATTCCCCTGTTTGGATACACTATAATGGTAACAAAGTGGTGACAAAATTACAAGACCGTCCCGCGGATTTCTTTGCCGGGGTGGCGTGCTCAGACGGGGACGCCCCGGCGGGAGAAGGCCCGAAACAGGGGCGGGAGCACCGCCCGGAAGAGCCGGGCCCGGAGGGCGTCGACGCCGGCGCAGACCAGAAAGATACCGGCGGCGGTAAGCAGGACCACAGGCAGGAGGGCCGGGGCAGGGAGGAGCGCATAGCCCCGGAACAGCCCGGCAAGCAGGAGATTCCACACCGAGGGGTGGGTGTGGATGAGGTAGACGCCGAAGGAGAGGGGGGAGAGCCGGGCGATCCACCCCAGAGCTCCGGGGCTGCGGATGGAGAGGCTCCGGAAGGCCAGTACCAGGCAGAGGGCGGCTCCCAGCACCGTGGGGGAGGTATAGCTGAGGAAGAGGCCCCCACGGGGGAAACCGGGCAGGAGCCGGGCGAGAGCGGTGAGAAGGACGCAGAGAAGATAGCCGGCGAAGTACCGGCCAGGCCGGCTGGGGCGTTCCTCCCCCAGGAAGCGCAGGCAGCCGCCGATCAGGAAAAGAAGGCACAACCACAGGGTGCTGTACCCCGCCTTGAGGAAGAAGAGGTCCCGGCCGGCGATGAGGGGGAGAAGGCAGAACACCCCAAGGACAGCGGACAGGAGCTGCTTTATCTGAGTCCGGGAGAGAGATTCCAGGAGGATGGTGAGATAGGGGGCGAAAAACTGGAGGGCGAAGTAGGCGGTAAAGTACCAGTACTGCTGCCGCATGACGGGGAAACAGGCGGCCAGTACACTGCGGAAGCTGGTGGAGCCGGGCAGAAGGAGCTTGAAGAGCAGGGTGATACCGGCGGAGGAAAAGGCCACCTGGGCCCAGAGCTCCACGCACCGCCGGAGGGAGAGCTTCCGGCTGTGGGCCACATAGCCGCTGACCATGCCGAAGCAGTTCACCGCGCAGTAGCAGGCGCTCTCCAATCCCCAGCCCAGGGCCCACCTGAACGTGCCCTGGGGCAGATCAGCCAGCACGCCGCCCTGCCCCAGCACATGGAGGACCACCACCATGAGCATGGAGACCATCCGAAGCAGATCAATGCCGCTGTTGCGCTGTTGTTGTTCCATGGGAGACACCTCCGCAGTTTTTTCTCCAGCTGCTGCGCTGTGAATACCGGCGCGGCTTTGGTGATCCGGATGGCCCGGGCTGTCCACCACTGCTTTGGAGACCGGTCTCTATCCATTATATCGAATCGGAGTCTATTTTTGTGACAAAGGTCGGAAATTAGATAAAAAAATTTCCGTTCTTCACGCTGCGGGGGAAGCCATCGGTCTGCGCTCTCCACGACCCGCGTCTATAGCCGTGCTCAGGACGACCAATCCGTGGACTGGAGCTTGATGAAAAAAGCCGGGCGGTATCCAATGGATACCGCCCAGCAGAGGACTTACCTGTTCAGTTGAGGTAGGCGGAGGGGTTCACCGACGTGCCGTTGATGCGGATCTCGAAGTGGCAGTGGCTGCCGGTGGAGCGGCCGGTGGAGCCGGCCTTGGCGATGGTCTGCCCCTGGTAGACCTTGTCGCCGGCGGAGACCAGCAGCTTGGAGTTGTGGCCGTAATAGGTCTTTTCCCCGTTGCCGTGGTCGATGATGACCAGGTAGCCGTAGCTGCCCTTGTAGCCGGCAAAGGTGACGGTGCCGCCGTCGGAAGCCTTGACGCTGGTGCCGTAGGGGACGGCGATGTCCAGGCCGGAGTGGTAGCTGTAAGAGCCGAAGATATACCGGTAGCCGAACCGGGAGGTGATGTTGCCGTACACCGGCCAGATATAGTTGCCGGTGGGGTACCAGGTGGGCCGCTCCTTGGTGCCCACGGCCACCACCTTTTCGGTGGCCTCACGGACGGTGGTGGAGGAGGTGATGTTCCGCTCCCGCTCCACGCCGTTGACATAGGTCACATCGGCGGTCACCAGGGCCTCGCCGGGGACGCCGGCGTCCAGCACCTTGGATTCGCCCTGATACATGCTGCTATCCTCCACCTCGCGGACAGGACAGGCGATGGCTTCGGTATAGGTGAGGGCGTCCACGGTCTCCACGCCCAGGAAGGGGATCTCTTCCTTGATGTTGAGGATCTGGCCGATATAGAGCCGGTTGATGTCCACATCCGGGTTGAGGGCCTCCATCTCGGCCATGGTCATGCCGTTGTCAAAGGCCAGGGCCATGAAGGTATCACCCTTCTGGACCTCGTAGGTAGTCTGTCCGTTGGTGTTGGCGGTGAGGGCGGCCATGATGGAGGCGGCGTCCTGCTCCGCGTCAGCGGCGATATACTCCTGAGTGATGTGGACCTTCTTGGTGTAGTCCACCGAGATGGTGTTCTCGTTGACATAGGGGGCGGCCAGGTCGTCCAGGAGCTGGTCCAGGACGGCGCGGTCGGCGACGGCTCCTGCAAACTGCCCATCCACGGTGAGGACGTAGTCCTTCTTGATGGCGCCGATCTGGTCAAAGAGGTAGTTTTCGATGTCAGCGGCAGGGGTGAGCTCGTTTCGCTCCACCAGGGCCGAGGAGTAGGTGATGGTGTGGCCCAGCTCATAGTCATAGCCCAGGATCTTGCTGGCCCGGTCCTCCACCCGCTCGGCGGCCCGCTCATAGACGGCCCGGTCCCGGATCACGCCCACGTCGGTGCCGTCTACGGTGACCACGTAAGCGGGAAGGTACATGGTGCCCACGATGGCGGCCACGCCGATGACGGCGCTGAGGGCCAGAAAGGGCAGGGGAGCCATCTTGGGCTTGCCGGCGATGGCTGAACTGGCCCGGTGGTAGACCCGGGCTCCCTGGCGGCGGAGCACCTGGCTCCGGGCGCTGGCGGCGTCCATAAACTGGGAAAAACGCTCCTTCAGGCGCTCGGCCCTCTCTCCCCCGGCGGGGGTGGAGCCTTTGCGCTGTCGACGGCGCAGCAGTTCTCTCTGTGGGGAATGCAGGATCTCATCCATGCAGGTGATGCCTCCCTTGCACGATTCTCAGAAATTCCGACGGAAATAGTCGGATAAAAGTAACAGATCAAACCTAAATGATTACAAAAGGTTACAAAAGCATGATACACGCTTTCCGGCGGTCAGTCAAGTTCTTTTTGGTCGAATCCAGTCGTCGGTTATAGCACTTATTGTCTGCAAAAAAGTGCCGATATAATATGTTTGCGGGAGAATTCTGCATCTTTTACCTAAGATAGGACCTAAAAGACAGGGGCTTGACGTCCGGGGTAGCTGGGAAATTCGTGATTTTGCCGTAACATTCCTGTAACATAGGAAGAACGCTGTCCGTCCGCAGCGGACAGGTTGCATGGCAAAAAGGCCCACCCGCCGGCAGGGCCGGCGGGTGGGAGTGAGGGGCGGAGCCGGGCGGAGCGGAGCTCAGCCCACTGCGGGAGTCATGAGCCGCTGAAGGATGACCGCCAGCTGGGCCCGGGTGGCCGGACCGGCGGGCTCCAGGCTGCCGGCGTCGGTGCCGGTGATGAGACCGGCCCCCACTGCGTGGGCCATGCCGTCCAGGGCCCAGTCGTGGACGCTGTCCACGTCGTTGTAGAGGTCCAGCACGCCGTTGGCCAGCTCATGGCCGGCCTGCTGGCTGTACCGGTAGAGGAAGACGGACAGCTGTTCCCGGGTGACGATGCTGCCGCCGCCGAAGGTGCCGTCCCCCAGACCGGAGGCGATCCCCGTCTCCTGGGCCCAGGCCACGGCGTCGGCGTAGTAATACCAGTCCTCCACGTCGGAAAAGGCCGCCGGCGCGGCGGGGTCCGGGCTGCCGGCCAGACGCCACAGAACAGCCATCACCATGCCGCGGGTGACCTGTTCGTCGGGGGAGAAGGAGGCGGAGGTGGTGCCGTTCATGATGCCGGCGTCAGCCACGGTATTCACAGCCTGGGCATACCAGGCGTCGGAGGGCACATCGGAAAAGGCGGCGGCGGAGACGGGCAGGACGGCGCCGACGGTCAGCGCCAGGGCCAGAAGGCACGGACGGAGGATTCGTTTTATCATGGAGAAGTCACCTGCTTTTCTCTGTCTGCGCCGGCGGAGCCGGCGGGAATGGTCTTTGAAGCAGGCTACATTTTACCGCACTTTTGTTTCTAATCTGTGAACAAACGCGAAAAAAGAAGAAAGGCCCCGGTCAGAGACCGAGGGCCGCAGCTTGTCGAAAAAGCAGAAATACCTCAAATTTTGTGCAAGAGCCTCGCAGAGTTCCGTCGTCCGAAGACGACGGAAGAAAATAAGATCTGTTTTTTTCAAGGACATGTGCCTTGAAAAAACACTGCTCAGCCTGCAAGCGTGCGAGTCGGGGCCCCAAACAAAGCCCGGCGAAGCGGCTTTGTTTGGGAGAGGAGGGCTAGGAAAGCGGAACGATGCCTGGCCGCCAGGCCGGGATGAGCGGCGTGGACTTTGCCCCGACGAAGTGCGACGCAGCAGGCTGTAACTCTTCGAAAAAATGCTTGCATTTTTGAGAGAGCCTGTCGACTTTGTCGACAGGCTCAGGCCCCCGTCAGAGACCGAGGGCCCAGTTGAGAAGGAGGAGCAGGCCGAAGCCCGGAGCGCCCAGCAGGGCCAGGACCAGGGCGTTGGCCAGATTGATGCCCAGGGCGCAGCCCAGCGGGGCGCCCAGGGGGCTGAAAGCCGCCAGCGCTCCCAGGGAGACCAGGGTGCGCAGGCAAAGGCGGCCCAGAAAGCGGATGGGGGCCCGGAGCAGGAGGAGGACGCCCACGGCGGTCAGGCCCACCAGCAGCCAGGGCAGGGTGCCGCTCAGGGCGGTCATCTGCCCTCCACCTGCCCCTCCAGGCCCTTGACCCGGCGCAGCAGATAGGCGTACCGGGCCTGGAGGGCGTTGATCTCAAAGACATAGGACTCGATGAGGTCGGGGTCGTCGGTGCCGTTGAACCCGGCATAAGCCTGATTGATGAGGACCCGGGTCCGGTCCAGGCCCTCCTTCAGGGCCCGCAGCTCCCCTTCCCGTACGCTCTCCCCCCGGCGGCGAAAGAAAAATACCTTTTTACGCGCGGCCTCCACCATGGCAGCGCCTCCTTTCTGGCTGGTCCTGTTTTCACTTCTATGCCTATTCTGGACAAATATGACAGGCTCTATACCAGAAAATGGGTGAATCGTCCGGACCGTCCGGGACATACTAAGCTCGGACAGGCCGAACGGCAGTCCGCTGGACACAGAGAAAACCTCTCCTTTTAAGCCGGTGCCGGGTGGCGTCACCCTCAGGCGAAAGGCGAAAGGACAGGGCGGCTCTCCCGACGGAGGGGGCCGACGGCGGATCCGGGCAGCGTCCTGTCCCACGTTCCGGGCCGGTCCCGGCTGGGGACATCTCCCCGGCCAGAGGGACCGGGCACGGTAAAGGACCCGCCGTCAGCAGAGCTGACGGCGGGTCCTCAGCATATCGTTCTCCTTTAATAAGCGGGGGCCGAGGTGGGAAGGCGGTGAAAGCCCTCCCGGGGCAGGAGCCCCTTGAAATCCCGGTCCAGCCAGGGGTCCAGGGCGGCGCCGGTCTCCACCGCACGGAAAAAGCGGGCGATCTGAACGGCGGTCTCGGGGATGGTATCGGCCAGGCGGCGGGTCAGAAAGGCGTTGCTCCGGACAAAGCGGCGCTGGGAGTCGGCGGTGAGGAAGACCCCCTTGAGGGCCCGCAGGACGGGCAGGGAGCCCACCAGCCGGTTGGCCGGCTGGCTGAGCCTGTGGCCGGAGAGGTGGGCAAAAAAGGCGGTGTCTCTGCACATGGTGCGGTAGCCCTCCTCCACTTGCTCCGGGGAGGCGCGCCGGTAGGCTCGAGCGGCGGCGGCGAAGACCTCGGGCCCGGGCGGCGGGGGCAGGTAGGACCGGCCCAGGGCGGTCAGGCCCGCCCGCTCCATGAGGAGCCGGTCAAACTCGGCCTCCATGGCCAGATGGGTGAGGTCGCCGGTGTCGGCGGTCTGGTCCACCCACTTGTGGCAGGCGTGGTCCAGAGCCAGATGGCACAGGAAGCCGGCGGCATAGCCCGCGGCCATGGGCAGCCCCTCCTCCAGGGCGCTGCGGAGCCCCTCGAAGGCGGGCAGGGCGGACCGGGCGTGCATGGTCATGCCCTCCCGGCGGACCGGGTTGGGCCGCCCCACCCGGTAAAAGAAGAGCGGATCGGGGCCCAGGCAGCCCAGGTCAAAGGCGGGGCGTTCCCGCTCCAGGCGCAGGGCCAGGGGCCGGGGCAGCCGGTCCAGGCACTGGGCGCCGAAGGTCAGATGGGCAAAGTAGTTGGGCATGGGCGCTCTCTCCTTCTTGATGAGACGGGGGACGGGTGGATCTCGGAGGATATTTTATCACCATTTCCGCCCGGTGCAAAGGGAAATATTCGCCAAAAAAGGATGCCCGGCGAATGGTTCGCCGTCCGTAGGCGGTGGAATCAAATGAAGTCCTCAGCCGCCCAGATAGGCTTTTTTCACGGCTTCGTCGGCCAGCAGGGCTCTGCCGGGGCCGGTGAGGGTGATGTGGCCGGTCTCCAGCACATAGCCCCGGTCGGCCACGGAGAGGGCCATCTGGGCGTTCTGCTCCACCAGGAGGATGGTGGTGCCCGCCTTGTGGAGCTGCTGGATGATGTCGAAGATCTGCTCCACCAGGATGGGGGCCAGACCCATGGAGGGCTCGTCCAGCATCAGGAGCTTGGGGTTGGACATGAGGGCCCGGCCCATAGCCAGCATCTGCTGCTCGCCGCCGGACAGGGTGCCCGCCACCTGTTTCCGCCGCTCCTTCAACCGTGGAAACTGCTCGTATACCCGCTCCAGGTTGGGGGGGATGGTGGAGGCGGGCTGGGTAAAGGCCCCCATCTCCAGGTTCTCCTCCACCGTCATGTGGAGGAAGACCCGGCGGCCTTCCGGGACCTGGGCCAGGCCGTGGGCCACCAGCTTGTCGGGGGGGACCGTACTGATATCCTTGCCCATAAACTCAATGGAGCCGGTACGGGAGCGCAGCAGGCCGGAGACGGTCTGGAGGGTGGTGGACTTGCCGGCGCCGTTGGCGCCGATGAGGGTGACGATCTCCCCGTCGTTGACCTCAAAGGACACGTCCTTGATGGCGTGGATGGCGCCGTAATAGACATTGATGTTGTTGACCTTCAGCATGGCGTCAGCCCTCCTTCTTCTGGGAGCCCAGGTAGGCTTCCACCACCTTGGGATTGGCCTGGATCTCGGCGGGGGTGCCCTTGGCGATGACCTGGCCGAAGTTGAGCACGCAGATGCCCTCGCAGATGCCCATGACCAGGTTCATGTCGTGCTCGATGAGCATGATGGCGATCTGGAAGGTGTCCCGGATCTTGAGGATGTTCTCCATCAGGTCGGCGGTCTCAGAGGGGTTCATGCCCGCCGCCGGCTCGTCCAGCAGCAGCAGGGAGGGATTGGTGGCCAGGGCGCGGATGATCTCCAGCCGGCGCTGGGCGCCGTAGGGCAGGCTCCCGGCATGATGGTTGGCCAGGTCCTCCATCTCGAAGATGTGGAGGAGCTCCATGGCGCTCTCGTGGGCCAGCTTCTCCTTCTTCCAGTAGTTGGGCAGGCGGAGGACGCCGCTCCACATGGGGTAGCGGATCTGGTTGTGGAGGCCGATCTTCACGTTGTCCTCCACCGTCAGCTTGTCAAAGAGCCGGATGTTCTGGAAGGTACGGGCGATGCCCGCCTTGTTCACCTGGACGGTGTTCATGCCGTGGGTGTCCTTGCCGTCCAGGAGGATGGTGCCCCGGGTGGGCTGGTACACCTTGGTCAGCAGGTTAAAGACGGTGGTCTTGCCGGCGCCGTTGGGGCCGATGAGGCCGGCGATCTCGGTGCGGCCCACGGTGAGGTTGAACTCGTTGACAGCGGTCAGGCCGCCGAAGTCGATGCCCAGGTGCTGGCACTCCAGAATGGGGGGCTTATCCACGTCCCGCTCAGGGACGATGGAGTGGCTGGGCACCGGCACCATTTTGGTGGGCTGCTTGTTTTTCAGACGCTCGTTCACTGTGCCGCGCCTCCCTTCTGCGCTTCTTCCTTCCTGGCCCTGCGCCCCGAGAAGGTGAACAGGCTCCGGAGGGTGGGGTTGTTGGTGACCAGCATCACCAGGATGAGGACGATGGCGTACACCAGCATCCGGTACTCGTCCAGGTCAAAGGTGCGCAGCAGCTCGGGCAGGTAGGTGAGGAAGGCGGCGGCGATGATGGAGCCCCGGATGTTGCCGATGCCGCCCAGCACCACGAAGACCAGAATGAGGATGGAGGTGTTGAAGTCGAACTTCTTGGGGGCCAGAGAGGAGTAATTCATGGCGTAGAGCACGCCGGCTGCCCCCGCCAGCACCGCGGAGGTGACGAAGGCGGTCAGCTTGTACTGGGTGGCGCCGATGCCCACGCTCTCGGCGGCGATGCGGTTGTCCCGCAGGGCCATGATGGCGCGGCCAGTCCGGCTGTGGATGAGGTTGAGGGCCACGGTGAGGGTGATGAGGATGAGGATAAAGCCGGCGGTGAAGGTGGCCAGCTTTGTGTTGGCGGTGAAGCCCATGGGCCCCTTCAGGATGGCGGTGCCGCCCTCCTCCAGGCCGAGGGCCATCTCATTTTTCAGGGAGAAGTGGAGGCCGTTGGCGTCCACGCCCACATAGAGCACGTTGAAGATGTTGCGGATGATCTCACCGAAGGCCAGGGTGACGATGGCCAGATAGTCGCCCCGGAGGCGGAGCACCGGCACGCCCACGATGACGCCGGCCACGCCGGCCAGCAGCGCGCCGATGACCATGGCCACCACCAGCCGCAGGGTGTCGTTGGGGATGATGCTCTGGAGGGAGATGGCGGCCACCACGCCGGAGAAGGCGCCCACGCTCATGAAGCCGGCGTGGCCCAGGCTCAGCTCGCCGGAGATGCCCACCACCAGGTTGAGGGCGATGGCCATGACCACATAGGCGCAGATGGGCACCAGCTGGCCCCGGATGGAGGAGGACAGCATTCCGCCGCCCCCCAGCACCTGGAGGATGACGAAGGCGGCGATGACGATGCCGTAGGTGATGGAGTTGTTGACCAGCCGCTTGCGGCTGGGAGTTAATTTCTTCATGTCCGCCACCTCAGACTTTCTCGCGGACGGTCTTGCCCAGCAGACCGGCGGGCTTGACCAGCAGCACGATGATGAGCACGGCGAAGACCACCGCGTCGGAAATGTTGGTGTTGATGACCTTGGCAAAGGTCTCGATGACCCCCAGGAGGATGCCGCCCAGCATGGCCCCGGGGATGGAGCCGATGCCGCCGAAGACGGCGGCGGTAAAGGCTTTGATGCCGGGGAGAGAGCCGCTGGTGGGGATCAGGCTCTTGTAGCTGGAGAAGAGCAGGGCGCTGGCGATGGCGGCCAGGGCGGAGCCGATGGCGAAGGTCATGGAGATGGTGCGGTTGACGTTGATGCCCATGAGCTGGGCGGCCTCCTTGTCCTCGGAGCAGGCCCGCATGGCCTTGCCCATCTTGGTCCTGCCGGTGAACCAGGTGAGGGCCAGCATGATGACCACGCAGGCGATCACCGTGACCAGGGAGACATAGGTGATGTTCACCCCTTCGATGGGCAGGGAGCCCTCGGGGATGACGGAGGTAAAGACCTTGGGGTCGGCGCCCCACAGCAGCAGGGCGGCGTTCTGCAAAAAGTAGCTCACGCCGATGGCGGTGATGAGGACGGCCAGGGACGTGGCCTGGCGCAGGGGCTTGTAGGCCAGCCCTTCGATGACCACGCCCAGAACGGTACACACCACAACGGCCAGCAGGATGCCCACCAGGGGGGGCAGGCCGAAGCTGCCGCAGGCGAAGAAGATCATGTAGGCGCCCACCATGATGACGTCGCCGTGGGCAAAGTTCAGCATCTTGGCGATGCCGTATACCATGGTGTAGCCCAGGGCGATGATGGCGTAGACGCTGCCCAGGCTGATGCCGGTAATCAGATTGTTGAGGAAGCTCAAACCATTCACCTCTCTTTAGTGTTCTCTCAGGGGCGCTGTATGGCAGAAACATCAGCGGCCCTGATGGGGCTGCGGATGTGTCCGCCATACAAACGGAGTATACGGGGAAAAGCGGGCCGCCGGTGCGCCGGCAGCCCGCTTTTGTTCTCCTGTCAGCGGATGCTGGGGACTTACTGGGTGACGTACACGCCGCCCTCGACCTTGACCACCACGGGGGCCTTGGTGACCTCGCCGTTTTCAGCCCAGCTCATGCCGGTGCCGGTGAGACCGTCCACGCTGAAGCCGTCGGCGGTGAACTGGGCGATGAGGGCGTCGCAGACCTCCTCGGCGCTCATGTCGGCGGTGATGCCGGCGGCGGTGCAGGCCTCGTAGATGGCGTACATGCAGTCATAGCCGTCAGCGGCGAACTGATTGGGCAGACCGCCGTAGGCTTCCTGGTACTCGGCGACGAAATTGACGGTGCGCTCGTCCTCGGCCCAGGCGTTGAAGGGGGTCATCAGCATCAGGCCCTCGGCCAGGGACTTGTCAAAGCCCTCCAGGTCCAGGATGCCGTCCATGCCGTCGCAGCCGAAGAAGGTGGGGGCGTAGCCCATGCTCTTGGCCTGGCTGAGCACCAGGGAGGCGGGATTGTAGTAGATGGGCATGAACACCAGGTCAGCGCCGGCGTCCTTGGCGGCGGAGAGCTGCACGTTGTAGTCGGTGTTGCTGTCGTCGGGGAAGGTCTGAACGGTGACGATCTCCAGGCCGATCTCATCGGCAGTGGCCTGGAAGGAATTGTAGATGCCGGTGGAATAGGGGTCGCCGTTGTTGTAGATGATGGCCACCTTGGTACCAAGGCCGTTGTCCTTGATGTAGTTGGCGGCGGTGATGCCCTGGTTGGGGTCGGTAAAGCACACCTGGAACACGTTGTCCTTGCCGGCGGTGACATCGGTGGAGGAGGCGGAGGGGGTGATCTGGAAGTAGCGGTCGCTGTTGGTCTCGGCGGCCACGGCCACACAGGGGCCGGTGGTGGTGCAGCCGTAGATGATCTGAGCACCGTTGTCCTTCAAGGTATTGTAGGCGTTCAGGGACTTTTCGGTGTCGCCCTCGTCGTCCTGGGAGTCCAGAGCGAGCTGAAGGCCGCCCAGGGCGTTGATCTCCTGAATGGCGATCTCAGCGCCCTGCTTGGTGGCCTGGCCGTACACGGCGTTGGAGCCGGTCAGGGGACCGATGCCGCCGATCAGGATGGCGCCGGCGGGGGAGCCGGACTCGGGAGCGCCGGACTCGGCGGGAGCGGGGGCGTTGGCGGAGCCGCCGCCGCAGCCGGCCAGCATGGACAGGCCCAGCGCGCCAGCCAGTGCAAGAGACAAAGCGCGATTCATTTTCATAGTAAAACCTCCTTTAGGTTGTTGACAATTATAAGCCCATGCCTCGTAAATTGTCAACCGTCGATTTGACTAACAAAAGGAGAAAAATATGTCAAAACTATGAACAAAAGCCACAATGTCCGCGCTCAGAGGAAGCCACCGTCCACGCCGATGACCTGTCCGGTGAGGAAAGCGGCCTCCGGGGAGGCCAGAAAGAGGAGGGTGCTGGCCACGTCCTCTGGGGTCCCCAGCCGGCCCAGTGGGGTTTCCTCGGCCAGCTCATGGAGGGCCTGGGGGCCCAGATGGGCGTTCATTTGGGTGTCTATGACCCCGGGGGCCACGCAGTTTACGGTGATGCCGGAGGGCCCCAACTCCTTGGCCAGCGCCTGGGTCAGGCCGATGACGCCGGCCTTGGCGGCGGAATAGGCCGCCTCGCAGGAGGCGCCGGAGCGGCCCCACATGGAGGAGACGGTGAGGATGCGCCCGGTCTTCCGGGAGACCATGTGCCGGTAGACCGCCCGGCAGCAGTAGAAGACGCCGTCCAGGTCGGCTCCCATCAGGGTCCGCCACTCCCGGTCACTCATGTCACAGAGCAATCCGGTCCAGGAACGGCCAGCATTGCATATCAGAATGTCAAGTTGACAAAAATTATCCAACACATTGTCAACCATCTGCCGGACCTGTTCCGGGTCGGAGAGGTCGGCCTGGACGGTCATAACAGTATGGCCGGCGGCGGTGAGGGCGTCTGCCAGGGCCAGGGCCTCGGACTCGGAAGTATGGTAGTGGATGGCCACGGCATACCCGGCGGCGGCGAAGGTCCGGGCGGCGGCGGCGCCGATGCCGCGGGCGGCGCCGGTGATGAGAACGGTCTTTTGCTCCATGAAAATCTCCTTTCCCGGCGGGGCCGGCGGTATAGGGATAAGTATAGCAGACGGCAGACGCTTTGGAAAGCGCTCCCAGAAGAAAGATGGCCGGACGATCTGATCGGGATCGTCCGGCCGAGCCTATCGAAAAAGTGGAGCCACGCAAAGTAAGCCACGGGGGAAAAGTGTGAAAGGGGGGCGGTGAGCCCCCACTTTCGCGTTCAGTCAGGAACTTTTTCGATAAAATCGAAAAAGTCGTCAGCTTGTCGAAAAGCCCCAAGGGGCTTTTCGACAAGCTGATGGCCGGACGATCTGATCGGGATCGTCCGGCCATCGTGCTGGGAAGGTCGTGTTGAGTGCGTTGGGTAAAAGGAAGGAAGAGGTCTTTAGCGGAAGAGCTGACCGCTGATGACCAGCTTCTGGATCTCGTTGGTGCCCTCGTAGATCTGGGTGATCTTGGCGTCGCGCATCATGCGCTCCACATGGTAGTCCTTCATGTAGCCGTTGCCGCCCAGGAGCTGGACCGCCTCGGTGGTGACCTCCATGGCCACGTTGGTGCAGGTCATCTTGGCCATGGCGGCGGGGACGGTATAGGGCTGGCCCTCCTCCTTGCAGATGGCGGCCTTGTAGAGCAGCAGCTCGGCGGCCTGGATCTTGGTCTGGAGCTCGGCCATCTTGAAGGCGAGGTACTGCTGCTTGGCGATGGGCTTGCCGAACTGCTGGCGCTCCATCATGTACTTCCGGGCGATCTCAAAGGCGCCCTTGGCAAGGCCCAGGCCCTGGGCCGCCACGCCGATGCGGCCACCGTCCAGGGTCTTCATGGCCAGCTTGAAGCCCTCGCCGGGCTGGGCGATCATGTTCTCGGCAGGGACCCGGACGTTGTCCAGGTGCATGTCGGAGACGTGGGCGGAGCGGATGCCCATTTTGTCCTCCACCTTGCCTACGGTGAAGCCAGGGGTGCCCTTCTCCACCACAAAGGCGGCCATGCCCTTGGTGCCCAGGGCGGGGTCGGTGAGGCAGTAGACGACGGTGTAGTCGGCCAGCGGGCCGTTGGTGTTAAAGCACTTGGAGCCGTTGAGGACGTAGCTGTCCCCGTCCTTCACGGCCACGGTCTTCTGCCCGGCGGCGTCAGAACCGGCAGTGTGCTCGGTGAGGCCGAAGGAGCCGATCTTCTCGCCGTAGGTGATGGGGGCCAGGAATTTCTTCTTGATCTCGGTGGGTGCGGAGGAGTTCATGATGCTGCCGCCGTAGAGGGAGGTATCCACGGAGAAGGCGATGCCGAAGGCGGCGTCTACCTTGGAGACCTCTTCCACAGCCAGGATGTAGCTGAGGTAGCTGCCGCCCAGGCCGCCCACCTCGGTGGGGTAGGGAAGGCCGTAGATGCCGGTCTTGCCCAGCTTTCGGAAGGCGTCCAGAGGGAATTCGCTTTTTTCGTCCCGCTCCCGCACGCCGGGGAGAAGCTCCTTCTCCGCAAAGTCACGGGCGAGCTGCTGGAGCTGCTGCTGGTCCTGAGAAAGGGCAAAGTTCATAGGGCACGTCCTTTCGTCTGTCTGATGGCTTGTCGGGTCGCTTGGTGGGAAAATGGCTGGGTGAATGAAGCAGTGTGGGATATAGTTCACAATCAAAATAGTTTTGATGCAGAACTATTGTGATTACAATGTACCACGCTGGGAGCGCAGTGTCAAGCTGGAAATATGAACAGGTTTAGCGGGATAAATTTGTATAAAAAAACATGAGACGGCTTTCGCCGTCTCATGCTTTTGGAGAAAACGATGGTTACACGCCCATACCGGTAGACGCCAGCGCGATGAAGATGAAGCAGGTGATGAAGGGAATGGCGATCTGGGTGATGGCAATGTCGAAGTAGGCTTCCTTGTGGGTGCACTTGCAGATGCCCAGCAGGGTGATCTGAGCGCCCTGGTGAGGCAGGGTGTCCAAGGTACCGGCAGCGATGGCGCCGATGCGGTGGACGTACTGGAAGTTGGCGCCCAGGGAGGCGTAGATGTCCTTCAGAGCGTTGAAGGCGACGCCCATACCGCCGGAGGCGGAGCCGCAGGCGCCGGCGCAGACAGCCACGGTAATCATGACGAAGATGAGGGGGTTCATGTTCAGGTGGGTGAGGGCCTCGACCAGGTCATGGAAGCCCTGGGTGTTCTGCACCACGCCGCCGAAGCCGACGACGATAGCGGTGTTCAGGATGGACACGCCGGAGTCAGCAGCGCCCTTGTTGAAGACCTTGACCCAGCCGTTGATGCCGCCCTCGACGCGGGGGAAGAAGAGGATGCAGGCCAGGACCACGCCGGCAAAGACGGAGGTCTCAACGGGGAAACCGCCGCGGGTGCCGTCGGCCTTGAGCAGGATGGGGGCGTTGAACATGACGAGGATGACGGCGATGGGGATGAGGGCCACGATGGGGTTGGGGAGGACCTCGCTGGGGTCGTCCTCCTGGAGCTCCTCGGGGGAGAGCTGGGTCCGCATACGGTCATCGTGGAAGAAGAAGCCGCGCTTGGAGAAGGAGCGGGCGCGGTACTCCAGCCACACGAAGATCATGACGAAGGAGGCCACGGTGGCGATCAGAGAAGGCACCAGAGCGGCAGTGGGAGTGGTGCCCAGGATATCGATGGGGATAACGTTTTGGATGGAGGGGGAGCCGGGGCCATACATAGACCAGGTCCAGCAGCCGGCGGAGATAGCGGCGGGGATCAGGCGGCGGGTTAGGTTGGCAGAGCGGAACATCTGGAGCGCGATGGGGTAAATGACGAAGAAGACCACGAAGCCGGAGATGCCGCCGTAGGTCAGCAGACCAGTGATGCACATGATGATGGGGGCCACAAACTTACCGTGGCACATGCCGGCCAGCCATTTGGCAATGGATTTCGCGGCGCCGGTGAACTGATACACGGCGCCGAAGATGGCGCCCACGAAGAAGACCAGGAAGTAGCTGGAGACGTAGTTGGCAGCGGCGGGCATGAACTGCGTCTTCAGGCCCTCCAGGATGGCGATGTCCTGCCCGGCGAAAATGGGGGAGAGGATCAGCACGAAGCAGGTGACGAGGGGGGCAAGGATCAGAGCGGAAATGCCCCGGAAGGCCAGAAGGCCGAACAAAACAATGGCAACAAATAGGATCAGGATTCCCCAGTTCAAAGGAAAAGTCCCCTTTCTGTCTCAATCTCAAATACAAAGGGTGCGGAACAGGTCCGGACGCGCCGCGCCCGGGCGGCCGGACGGCCACGGAACAGGAAGGGCCGTCCGGCAGTGTGGGCAGGAACGATCACTTCAGGCCCATGAGGCCGTCGTGGAAGATGCGCTCGTCCATGAGCTTGGGGCCGCCCTCTTCCATCTTGGGGGTGAAGCCCATGAGGTCGACGACCTGGGTCTGCACGTCGATGCCGGGGGCCACCTCGGTGAGGTAGACGCCGTCGGGGCGCAGCTCGAAGACGGCGCGCTCGGTGATGTACTTGACGGGCTGGCCGGTCTTGTTGGCGTAGGCGCCGGAGAAGGTGATCTGCTCCACGGTGTCGATCATCTTCTGCTCGCGGCCCTCCTGGTCGATGACCAGCTTGCCGTCCTCCACGTGGGTCTTGATGCCGCCGGCGGTGAAGGTGCCGCAGAAGAAGACCTTCTTGGCGTTCTGGGTGATGTTGACGAAGCCGCCGCAGCCGGCGATCCGGGGACCGAACTTGGAGACGTTGATGTTGCCGTCCTTGTCGGCCTGGGCCAGACCCAGGAAGGCCAGGTCCACGCCGCCGCCGTCATAGAAGTCAAACTGATAGGGCTGGTCCAGGATGGACTCCACGTTGACGGAGCCGCCGAACTTGGGACCGCCCTGGGGCACGCCGCCCACGGGGCCGGCCTCCACGGTGAGGGTCATGTAGTCGCCGATGCCCTCCTCGTTGGCCACCATGGAGATGTACTCGGGGATGCCGATGCCCAGGTTGACCACCTTGTCGGGCTCCAGCTCCATGGCCGCCCGGCGGCCAATGATCTTCTTAGCGCTCATGGGCGGATACTCCAGGCTGCCCAGGGGCACCCGGAAGTCGCCGGTCATGGAGCCGTCGTAGTCGCAGCCCTGACACTGAGCGTGGTCTTCCTTGTTCTCGCAGATGACCAGCGCATCCACATAGATGCCGGGGATCTTGACCAGCTTGGGGTCAAGGCCGCCGTTCTGGACCACCTTCTCGACCTGGACCACCAGCTTGCCGCCGGAGTTCTTCACGGCCTGGGCGATGGAGGTGGCCTCCAGCGTGCAGCACTCGTGCTCCAGGGTGACGTTGCCGTTCTCGTCGGCATAGGAGCCGCGGATGAAGCCCACGTCGAACTTCAGGGCCTTGTAGAGGAGCTTCTCCTCGCCCAGGATGTCCACCACTTCCACGATGTCCTCGGTGGTGATGGAGTTGAGCTTGCCGCCCTCGATCCGGGGATCGGCGAAGGTGTTCAGGCCGACGTGAGTGATGTGGCCGGGCTTGTGGCCGGCGATGTCACGGTAGAGCTGAGACAGGGTGCCCTGGGGCAGGTTGTAGGCTTCCAGCTTATTGGCGTTGATGAGCTTGCCCAGCTCGGGGACCATGTTGTAATGGCCGCCGATGACCCGCTTGAGCATGCCCTCGTGGGCGAAGTGGTCGGCGCCGCTGCCGTCCCGGTTGCCCTGGGCGGCGGCGTAGAAGAGGGTCAGGTCCTTGGGGGAGCCGCTCTCCAGGAAGCGGGCCTCCAGGGCGCGGTTGAGGGCCTCGGGCATTGCGCTGGCCACGAAGCCGCTGGTGGTGATGACGTCGCCATCCTTGACCAGAGCGGCGGCCTCAGCTGCGGTGATAATGGGTTTCTTGGACATAATGTGATCCTTCCCTTCCCATGATATGGACCCCGGCGGATCAACAACTTCCAACCGGGACCGTACAGCGAAAAAAGCCCGGCCCGGAGCTCCTGGCTGAGGAACACCGGGCCGTCCCTTTGCGGGAGACTTGCCCCGGATGTATCCTCTCGGTGGGAGGCTCCGGGCCGGGCACGGTCACAGGGATCTCTGCGCCGGCGGTCTGGTCAATGTCCGGGGCCGGCGCGGCGAGTAGAGCGGCTTACTTGCCGATGAAGTGCTTCTCCTTGCGCTTCTCCAGGAAAGCGGTCATGCCATTCCCAATGGGCGGTTGCCCATTGGGGCCCCACTCCACCCGGTCCGGCCAGAAGTGAATCCCGTCCGGACCAAGGTCCCGCCGGGGCGGGACGCTTGGACAGCGCAGACGCGCCGGCTCCGCTGCGCGGAGTGCTGGAAGGCATGACGGAGAAAACAGACAGGCAGGTCCTTACTTGCCGATGAAGTGCTTCTCCTTGCGCTTCTCCAGGAAAGCAGTCATGCCTTCCAGCTTGTCGGCGGTGGAGAAGCTCAGACCGAAGAGGTTGGCCTCCAGCTTCAGGCCGCTGTCCAGATCGGTGTCGGAGCCGGTGTTGATGGCCTGCTTGGCCAGAGCCACGGCGAAGGGGCCGTTCTTCATGATGCGGCCAGCCATAGCCTTGCAGTAGTCGATGAGCTCGGCCTGGGGCACCACGTGGTTGGCCAGACCCATACGGAAAGCCTCGTCGGCGCTGATCATGTCGCAGGTGAAGATGAGCTCCTTGGCGCGGCCCTTGCCCACCAGACGGGGCAGACGCTGGGTGCCGCCGAAGCCGGGCAGGATGCCCAGGCCGCACTCGGGCTGAGCAAACTTGGCGTTCTCAGAGGCCACACGGATGTCGCAGGCCATGGAGATCTCGCAGCCGCCGCCCAGAGCGAAGCCGTTCACGGCAGCGATGGTGACCTGGGGCATGTTCTCCAGACGGCCAAAAGCCTCGCGGGCCAGCAGGCCCATCTTGCGGCCCTCGGCGGGAGTGGCGTTGACCATCTCAGAGATGTCGGCGCCGGCCACGAAGGACTTCTCACCGGAACCGGTGAGGATGACCACCTTGACCTCCTCGTTATTCTCCAACTCAGCCAGGCAGGTGTTCAGCTCGGCCAGGGTCTCGCTGTTCAGGGCATTCAGGGCCTTGGGACGATTGATGGTCAGCAGGGCGATCCCGTTTTCCACTTCCAGAAGCAGGTTGTTCATAACAAATTACCTCCCGTAAATTTGACCTTCGGATGTTGCCATTTGTGCGGTATCGACAAAAGTCAAAACCGCTTTCCGACTTAAGAATATAGTATTATTCCATTAAAGTCAATAATGTTTTGTTGCTATTGCACGTAAATCTTTTTTATGGCATTTTTTGTTTCGGTCAATATTTCTTTTTTCTTCAAGAAATTTTGATAGAAAATAATTCGATTACAGTACTATTTAACGTAAAACGAGACGGAGGTTGGCCACACCAATTTTCAGCGCAAAAAATGCGTTATGCCCACTGGAAGACGCCGCGGTTGAGAACGGCCTTGCCGGTGTTCTTGTCAATGAAACGGAAGTAGGCGGTCCCTTCGTCAATTTTCCAAATCTGGGTTTGGACCGGCGTGCCGGGGAGCAGGGGACTGCTCATCTGGGCAGCCATGCGCGTCATACGCTCCGGCTGGCCGGGGATGAGGGCGTCGATGGCCATGCGGCAGGCAAAGCCGAAGGAGCAAAGGCCCTGGACGATGGGCTGGTCAAACTTCATATTCTTGGCGTATTCCGGGTCCACATGGATGAGGTTGGTGTCGCCGGTCAGACGGTAGAGCAGGTTCTGCACCGGAGTCACATAGTCGTCCAGCGCAAAGTCGGGGTCCCGGTCAGGGATGACCACGCTGCTCTTGGGCATGGGCTTGCCGCCGAAGCCGCCCGCCTCATGGAAGAAGGTGGTGGAATAGTTGGTGCACACCAGGTTGCCGGCTTCGTCCCGGACGTCGATCTTTGTCTTGACCACAGCGCCCTTCCCCTCGCCCCGGTCATAGACGTCCACGATCTGGTCCTGCCACTGGAAGGTGCCCTTGATGGGGTCGATGGGCCGGTGCATGATGATTTCGTGGTCCATGTTCAGGAAGGCGATGGTGGGCTTGATGAGCTCGTCGGCCAGCATGGAGGCGGGCAGCGGCATCCACTGATAGGGGCGCACGTTGACGGTGGCCCAGTAGGGGACTGCGCCATAGGTGGGGATGGCCTTGAGACATTTTTCGTAGTAGTACTGCAGATCCTCCTTGTGAGCGCCCACAGCCAGGGCATAGAGGGCCACGTCCCTCCAGTTGTACTCTACGTAACGGGGCTCCATCTTCATGCCGATGAGCTGGTTGAGGTCGATCTTTTCCATAGTACACATCCTTTCCATCTTGTCCTCGGGGTGTTATTTGAGCATTTCTCTTGCGATGACGAACTGATAGGGCTCAGAGACATTTTCACAGATGCGGGCATCCGCCCGCCGCCATCCTGATAAAAATGTATGCCAGAATGGTGCCAAGTCTGCTCTGTGGGGAGAGGGAGAAGAAAAGTTTCCAAAATGACCGGAAAGCAGGGAAAAAGCATGGCTGCGGACCGGCGGAGGCCGGTGACAGGGAGGGTGGCCGCAGAGCGCGCGTATTTATTTTGCGACTTTGTGTCAAAAATTCCACAAATCAGCTTGCTACGGGGGCGCTGCCGTGGTATAACCAAAACAGAATATGGGAGCGGAGGGAACGGCATGACAGAGGACCACAGGTACCGCCTGATCTTGGAGGAATTTCTGGACAAAACCGAGGACGGCTTCATTGTGGTGGACCGGGATGGGATCATCACGGAGATCAATCAGAATTACTGCGACTTCCTGGCCAAGCGGCGGGAGGATGTGATAGGGCGGCCCATTGGCTCGGTTATCACCACAACCTCCATGTATGACGTTCTGGCCCGGCGGCACCGGGGGGACGGCGGCAGCGGCGTCTACATTCAGCCCTATGGCCAGGGGGAGACCCGGGACGAGGCGGAGGTATACGCCGTGGCCAATCGGTTTTGCATTTTTGATGAAGCGGGGGAGCTGATCGGCGCGGCGGCCCATATGAAGTTCCGGCAGCGGGCCGTGGACACGGCCCGGGAGATCGTCGAGGCTGAGCTGCGCTATTACAAAGAGGTCTATCAGGAGAGTATCTCCAGCGCCAGCGGCTTTGCCGATCTCATCGGCAAGGACCCCAAGCTGCTGGAGCTCAAGCGGGCGGGGACCCAGGCGGCCAGGACCGACTTTCCCGTCCTCATCACTGGGGAGACGGGCACCGGTAAGGAGGTGGTGGCCAAGGCCGTCCACCTGGAGAGCGACCGGCGCAACGGCCCCTTTGTGGCCGTCAACTGCGGGGCCATCCCCGACAATCTGCTGGAATCGGAGCTCTTCGGCTATGAGGAGGGGGCCTTTACCGGCGCCCGGAAGGGGGGAAAGCCGGGAAAATTCCAGCTGGCCAACGGCGGCACCCTCTTTCTGGATGAGATCGGGGACATGCCCTTCCCCCTCCAGGTGAAGCTGCTGCGGGTCCTCCAGGACCAAAAGGTGGAGCGGGTCGGAGGGGAGAGCCCCATCCCGGTGGATGTGCGCCTTGTGGCGGCTACCCGGCAGGATTTGCAGCAGATGATGTCCCAGGGGCGGTTCCGGGAGGATCTCTATTACCGCCTGGCGGTCATCAATATCGAGACCGTCCCCCTGCGGGATCGGCCAGGGGACATCCTGCTCCACGCGGGGTGTTATCTCAATGAGCTCAACCGGCGGTATAAGACCAACATCCTCCTCTCTGACCGGGTGAAGAGCTGCCTGCGGGCCTATCCGTGGCCGGGCAACGTCCGGGAGCTCCAGAACGTGATCGCCGGCGCCTATGCCTCCTGCGACAAGGTCCTCATCGATGTGGAGGACCTGCCACCGAAGGTGGCCTCCCGGGTCCCCATCCAGCAGCACACGGGCGGCGGCGGTCTGACCGGGATGGTGAACGCCTACGAGGCGGAGCTCATCCGACAGACGCTGCGCCGGAACGGCCAGAATGTGCGGGCGGCGGCCCAGGAGCTGGGGGTAGAGCGGAGCCTGCTCTATAAAAAAATGAAGCGCCTGGGGATCACCATTCAGCGGGTGCTGGGATGAGACAAAAACAGACAGCCGTTCCGCTCTCAGGAGGGAGCGGGACGGCTGTCTGTCGGTTCCGGAGCAAGGCAGGCCGTAAAACGGCGTGTGGGAATGCCAAGCCGGAGTGGACGCCTCTACGCCGGGCAGCGGGACCAAGGGCCCCGGTGGGATCTGTCCGGACGCATTGCGGCGGCCAAAAAGGAGGGAGCATGCAGCGTCCGGCCCAGGGTCGGGCGCTGCAGCAGGGAGAGAAGATTTACTTCAGGTTCATGGAGCCGGAGACGACCATCTTCATGACCTCGCTGGTGCCCTCGTAGATCTCGGTGATCTTGGCATCGCGCATCATGCGCTCCACGGTGTACTCACGGGCATAGCCGTAACCGCCCAGCAGCTGCACGCAGCCGCGGGTGACCTCGTTGGCGACCTCGGAGGCCATCAGCTTGGCCATGGCGGCGTAGACGTTGTAAGCCTCGCCCTTGTCCTTGGCCACGGCGGCGCGCCAGGTCATCAGACGGGCGGCGTCCACCTTGGTCTGCATCTCGGCCAGCTTGAACTGGGTGTTCTGGAAGGAGGCGATGGTCTTGCCGAACTGGACGCGCTCCTTGTCGTACTTGATGGCCTCGTTGATGGCGCCCTGGGCGATGCCCACGGACTGAGCGGCGATGCCGATGCGGCCGCCGTCCAGAGCCTTCATGGCCATCTTGAAGCCCTTGCCCTCGACGCCGCCGAGCAGGTTCTCAGCGGGGACGCGGACGTCCTCGTACACCACAGCGGCGTTGGAGGCGGCACGGATACCCATGCGGGGGATGTCGGCAGTGACGGTGATGCCGGGGGTGTTGCGGTCCACCAGGAAGGCGGACATGCCCTTGTGGGCGGGGACAGACTTGTCGGTAAGGGCAAAGACGAGGAAGGTATCGGCGAAGCCGGAGTTGGTGGTGAAGATCTTCTCGCCGTTGATGACGTACTCATCGCCGTCCTTCACGGCCACAGTCCGGGCGCCCGCCACGTCGGAACCGGCGCCGGGCTCGGTGAGACCGAAGCAGCCGATCTTGGAGCCGTCGGCCAGGGGGCGCAGCCACTTCTGCTTCTGCTCCTCGGTACCGAACTCCTCGATGGTAGAGGCGCACAGGGAGGTGTGAACGGACAGGGTGATGCCGGTGCTGGCGTCCACCTTGGACATCTCCTCCATGCACAGGACGTAAGAGAGAACGTCGCCGCCGGCGCCGCCGTACTCCTCGCCGAAGGGAATGCCGAAGAAGCCGCACTCCTGCATCTCCTTGAGCAGGCCGCGGTCAAACTCCTCCTTCTCATCCATCTCGTGGGCGAGGGGCTTGACGCGCTCCTCGGCGAACTTGCGGTACATGTCCTGGAGCTCCTGGTGCACAGAGTCGAGGGTGAAGTCGATCATGATAGGTACCTTCCTTTCAAAAAAATGTTGATAATTGGCCATAGAGCATGATAATATTTGTGGAACTTGCCTATCGCAGACAGTATAACACTCCCATGTAGTTCTGTCAACAAAATATTTTGATTAAGGATATTTCGGGGAAATGATATGATAGGACCAGGTGAGCGTTGCCGCTGTGAACAGACGGAAAACAGTGGAATGTGCACATTTTTCGAAAAAATTCAAATCAATACTGCTATTCTCCATTTTGCTGTGGTATAATGGTTCGCGAGACAATTATTTAACGGAAACTCTGGGGCGCGTGAGCCGGTGGGACAGCCGCCCAGGGCGACCGTGTTTTTTAGAAAGGAAAAGATGAGAACAGTGAATGGCGAAATGGAATTGCAAAGCTGCATCAACTATTTGCTGACAACCGCGCAGCATGAGGTCTTCCAGACCTTTTCTTCCGGTCTGTCACAATTCAATATCACGCCGGGACAATACGGCGTGCTCAGTTGTCTGTGGAAAAACGGATCCTGCACCCCCAAGGAGATCGCACAGATCCTCCGCCTGGAAAACTCGACGATTTCCGGCGTGCTGGACCGGATGCAAAAGCGGGGACTCATCAACCGGGTGGTGGACCCGGAGGACCGCCGCAGCGTACAGGTGGTGCCCACAGAGGAGGGTAGTGCTCTGCGGGACGATGTGCTCCGTTTGATCGAACGGCTCAATGTGGAGATCCTGAGCGGGTTTTCTCCGGAGCAAAAGGGCATCCTGCTGGACGGCCTGCGGAAGATCGGCAATGTGGAGCGGGCAGACGCCTGACAGACCTCCAATGACAGCACCTCCCGCCTCAGGGCGGGAGGTGCTGTTTCTTGTTTGAGAGGGTCAGATGAAAACTGGTGATTTGTGCAAAATCTGGCTCACATAGAACGGCGCGCTGGGGTAAAGCTATGTCTGGATTCCCAATCCACAAACAAAAAGAGAAGGAGATGCGATCAATATGTCCAGCAACAGCAATAACAGCAATCAGCCTATGGTTCCCAGCGCCCGTGAGGCCATGAACAAGTTCAAGATGGAGGCGGCCCAGGAGGTGGGCGTCGACCTGAAGAAGGGCTATAACGGCGACCTTACCAGCCGCGAGGCCGGCTCCGTCGGCGGCCAGATGGTCAAGAAGATGATCGAAGCCTACGAGAACGGCATGAAGTAAGCACCCGGAAACGGGGACGTCGCAGGCCGGACAGCCGCGCAAAAAGCGGGGCCGTACCAAAATGGTACGGCCCCGCTTTTTTATGTTGGTTGGGGGGATGCTTACTTCACGCCCATCCAGCCGGAGATGACCATACGCTGGACCTCAGAGGTGCCCTCGTAGATCTCGGTGATCTTGGCGTCGCGCATGTAACGCTCAAAGGGATACTCACGGGTGTAGCCGTAGCCGCCCACCAGCTGCAGGCAGCGACGGGTCACGTCGGAGGCGGCCTCAGAGGCGTACAGCTTGCCCATAGCAGCCAGGTGGCTGTAAGGCTCGTGATCCTGCTTGGCCTGAGCGGCGCGGTAGATCAGCAGACGGGCAGCGTCCACCTTGGCCTGCATGTCGGCCAGCTGGAACTGAGTGTTCTGGAACTGGCTGATGCGCTTGCCGAACTGCACGCGCTCCTTGGTGTACTTCACGGTGTCGTCGATGGCGGCCTGAGCGATGCCCAGAGCCTGAGCGCCGATGCCGATACGGCCGCCGTCCAGGGTGGTCATAGCGACCTTGAAGCCCTTGTTCAGCTCGCCCAGCAGGTTCTCCTTGGGCACGATGCAGTCCTCAAAGACCAGCTCGCAGGTGGAGGAGCCGCGAATACCCATCTTCTTCTCGTGAGCGCCCACCTTGAAGCCGGGGAAGTCCTTCTCCACGATGAAGGCGGAGATGCCCTTGGTGCCCAGGCTCTTGTCGGTCATGGCGAAGACCACGAAGACGTTGGCGAAGCCGGCGTTGGTGATGAAGATCTTGGAGCCGTTGAGGACCCAGTGGTCGCCCTTGTCCTCGGCCACGGTCTTCTGCATGGCGGCGTCGGTGCCGGCGCCGGGCTCGGTCAGACCGAAGGCGCCCAGCCACTCGCCGGAGGCCAGCTTGGTCAGGTACTTCTGCTTCTGCTCCTCGGTGCCGTACTCGGCGATGGGCCAGCAGCACAGAGAGCTGTGGGCGGAGACCATGACGGAGGTGGTGGCGCAGTGCTTGGCCAGCTCCTCACACACGCCGATGTAGTTGACATAGCTCAGGCCGGCGCCGCCGTACTCCTCGGGGTAAGCCACGCCCATCATGCCCATCTCGGCCAGCTTGTGCCAGGTCTCCTCGGGGAACCGCTCAGTCTCGTCGATCTCAGCGGCGATGGGGGCGACTTCCTTCACGCAGAAGTCATGCAGCATGTCCAGAACGTCTTGCTCATCAGGAGTAAAATGGAAATTCATAAAAAATCCCTTCCTTTACTTAAACGTAAAACTATCCCAACACAAATAAACGACGCAGGCGGATCAGGCCCGGGCCTTCTTGACCTCTTCAGTGAGAACAGGGAGGACCTCAAAGAGGTTGCCCACCACGCCGTAGTCGGCGATGTCGAAGATGGGGGCCTCGGGGTCCTTGTTGATGGCGACGATGCAGTCGGAGCCGCTCATGCCGGCCACGTGCTGGATGGCGCCGGAGATGCCGCAGGCGATGTAGAGCTTGGGACCGACGGTCTTGCCGGTCTGGCCCACCTGATGGGCATGGGCAATCCAGCCGGCGTCAACGGCGGCACGGGAAGCGCCCACGGTGGCGCCCAGAGCGTCGGCCAGGGCCTTCACAGGCTCAAAGCCCTCGGGGCCGCCCACGCCGCGGCCGCCGGAGACGATGATCTCAGCGCCCTCCAGGTCCACGTTCTCGCCGTCGGCCTCTTTGATGAGCTCCAGCACCTGGGTGCGGATGTCAGCGGCGTCCACATGGATGTCTTCCTTGATGATCTCGGCCTTGGCCTCGCCGGCATCAGACTTCTTGAACACGCCGGGACGGACGGTGCCGATCTGGGGCCGGTGATCGGGGCAGAGGATGGTGGCCATCAGGTTGCCGCCGAAGGCGGGACGGGTCCAGGCCACGTTGCCGCTCTCCTCGTCGACATCCAGAGCGGTGCAGTCGGCGGTCAGGCCGGTGTGCAGACGGCAGGACACGCGGGGGCCCAGGTCACGGCCATTGTTGGTGGCGCCGATGAGCATGCTGGTGGGGCCGTACTTCTCCACCAGGGTGCACAGGGCGATGGTGTAAGCATCGGTGGTGTAGTGGGCGTACTCGGGGCCGTCCACAACGATCACCTTGTCGGCGCCGTGCTCACTGGCGGCCTTCACAGCGGCGTCCACGTTGCTGCCGATGACCACGGCCACCAGGGCGCCGCCCTGCTTGCCGGCCATCATCTTGCCAGGAGTCAGCAGCTCAATGCCGACGTTCTTGGCGGTGCCGTCCTCATTGGTCTCTACAAATACCCAAAGATCCTTGGTCTTAGCTTCCATTGTGATCGTCCCCTCCCTTAGATAATGCTGGCATCGCTCAGCAGCTGGAACAGCTTCTTCGCGGAGTCCTCAGCGGTCTCTTCCTTGATCTTCACGCCGCCGGTCTTCTTCTGGGGCACGAAGGTCTTCTTCACCTTGGTGGGAGAGCCCTTCAGACCGGCGTGAGTCAGGTCGATGGTGGGCAGATCCGCCGCGGTCAGGGTGGGGATCTCGGCGCGGTTGGCGGCCATCTTACGCTTGATGGTGGGGTAGCGGGGATCCCAGGCGGGCTTGGTGAAGGTCACCACGGCGGGCATCTTGGCGGCGATAACCTCCACGCCCTCCTCGACTTCCTTCTTCACCTTGATGACGTCGCCGTCCACCTCGGCCTCCAGGCCGTAGGTCACCTGGGGATAGTTCAAGTGCTCAGCGATCTCGGGGCCGACCTGGGCGGTGTCGCCGTCGATGGCCTGCTTGCCGCAGAAGATCACGTCGAACTTACCCTCCAGCTCCTCCACCTTCTTGATGGTCTCGCTGATGATGTAGCTGGTGGCCAGGGTGTCGGAACCGCCGAAGGCGCGGTCAGACACCAGGTAAGCCTTGTCGGCGGCGATGGCCAGGCACTCCTTCAGAGCGGCCTTAGCCTGCTCGGGGCCCATGGAGAGCACCACGATCTTGGCGCTGGGGTCCTTGTCCTTGATCCGGGCAGCGGCCTCCAGTGCATAGCCGTCAAAGGGGTTGACGATGCTGGGAACGCCTTCGCGGATCAAGGTGTTCTTCACCGGATCGATCTTGATCTCTGTCGTATCCGGCACCTGCTTGACGCAAACAAGCATGTTCATTTCTGTTTCCTCCTATTACGTTTTTTGGAACCGGCACAGGGCCCGTCCCATGGCGTTTTTCAAGTCTGCACCCGGAAATGGGCACACTTGTCCAAAGCCATTTTCCCGTAAAATATCATATACCGGGACGGGCGTATTGTCAATCGAAAAAGCATTGGTCCTACCACAAAATCGTAAATTTTCTGTATCTCAGGCGGGCATCTTTGACATTTTGCACAAAGAATGGGGTGAAAAACTAGGCAAGACCACTGTCCAGCAAGGAGCACACTTTTCTCTTTACATCGGCGATTTATCGTGGTAATATGTTAAAGCAACAAACAAAGAGAAAAAAGCTGCAAATACAGAAACGGAGGATCTGAAACCATGAAGAAGAAACGTCTGGCCGCGTCCGTGCTGGCCCTGTCTGTGTGCTTCTCCCTGGCCGCCTGCGCCGGTGGCGGCGCCGCCACCCCCGCCCCTGAGAGCACCCCGCCTGCGGGCACCGCCCCTGTGGAGACCGAGTACAGCGACCTGGCCTATGTCCAGGATAAGGGGACCCTGGTGGTGGGCATCACCAACTTCTCCCCCATGGACTACAAGGCCGAGGGCAGCGACGAGTGGATCGGCTTTGACGCCGACATGGCCAAAGCCTTTGCCGAGCACCTGGGCGTGGCGGTGGAATTCCAGGAGATCACCTGGGACTACAAGGTGATGGAGCTGGACTCCAAGACCATCGACGCGGTGTGGAACGGCATGACCCTCAACGATGAGGTCATGGCCGCCATGAGCACCTCAGTGCCCTACTGCACCAACTACCAAACCTTGATCTATCCTGCCGACAAGGCCGCTGACTTCGAGGGACTTACCTCTCTGGAGGGCCTGAACGTGGCCGTGGAGTCCGGCTCCGCCGGCGAGGATGCCGCCGAGGCCCTGGGGGCCGCCACCGTGCCCGTCCAGTCCCAGGCCAACACCCTCATGGAGGTCTCCGCCGGCACCTCTGACGCCGCCGTCATCGATGTGCTCATGGCCGCCGACATGACCGGCGAAGGCACCAGCTATGCCGACCTGACGTACAGCCTCAACCTCAACGACACCCAGGGCCTAGGCTCTGAGGAGTACGGCGTGGGCTTCCGCAAGGGCTCTGACCTGGTGGACGCCTTCAATGAGTTCTGGGCCGCCGCTGTGGCCGACGGAACCGTGGAGACGACAGCCGCCACCTATGGTCTCCAGGACGCCGTGATCCTGGAGTAACCCCATGAAGCGAGGCAGAGGGCGCTGCGCGCCCTCTGCCTTTGAACACCCACAGAGAGGACGATCCTATGTTCTTCACCTCCCAAGAATTCCAGACGGTGGCTGCCGCGCTCAACAGCGGCTTTCTGAAAACCTTACAGCTCTTTTTTATCACCCTTGTGGGCGCCATCCCCCTGGGGCTGGTCATCTCCTTCGGCTCCATGAGCCGGTTTGCCCCCCTGCGCTGGCTCACCCGGACCGTCGTATGGGTCATCCGGGGCACGCCTCTGGTGCTCCAGATCATCGCCCTTTTCTATGTGCCGGGTATGAAGGACCTCTTTACCTGGCCCAGCGGCGAGACCGGGCGGATGACGGCGGTGTGCGTGGCCTTCGTCTTCAACTACGCCTGCTACTTTTCCGAGATCTACCGGGGCGGCATCCAGGGGGTGCCGGTGGGGCAGCAGGAGGCAGGGCTGGTGCTGGGGATGACGAAGTCCCAGATCTTCTTCAAGGTCACCCTCCTCCAGATGGTCAAGCGCATCGTGCCCCCCATGTCCAACGAGATCATCACCCTGGTGAAGGATACCTCTCTGGCCCGGGTCATCGCCCTCCAGGAGGTCATCTGGATGGGGGAGTCCTTTATGAAGGGGAACCAGGGCTATTCCGGCCTGGTGTGGCCGCTCTTTTTCACCGCGGTCTACTACCTGGTCTTCAGCGGCGTGGTGACCGTCCTGCTGGGCCGGCTGGAAAAGAAGCTGGAATTTTTCCGTTAAAGGGAGGGACATATGGTGATCCTGGACGTACAGAACATCGAAAAACACTTTGGAGCCACCAAGGTGCTGGAGGACATCAGCTTCTCCCTGGAGGAGGGGCAGGCCCTGGCCATCATCGGCTCCTCCGGCTCGGGAAAGACCACACTGCTCCGGTGCCTCAACTTTTTGGAGACCCCGGACCGGGGGCGGATCCTGGTCAACGGGGAGAAGCTCTTTGACGCTGCCGACCCGGCCACCCAGCGGGAGAGCGAGGTGCGGAAAAAACGGCTCCACTTCGGCATGGTCTTCCAGTCCTTCCATCTCTTTCCCCAGTACACCGCCCTCCAGAACGTTACCCTGGCCAAGGAGCTTTTGAGCCAGGAGCGGCCCGACTTCAAGGCCAATAAAAAGGTCATTCTGGAGGAGATCCGGGCTGAGGGGCTCTCTCTGCTGGACCAGATGGGACTCTCCGAGCGGGCGGGCCACTATCCCCATCAGCTCTCCGGCGGACAGCAGCAGCGGGTGGCCATCGCCCGGGCCCTGGCCATGCGCCCCGATATCCTCTGCTTTGACGAGCCCACCTCCGCCTTGGACCCGGAGCTCACCGGGGAGGTGCTGCGGGTCATCCGGGGACTGGCCGAGCAGAAGACCACTATGGTCATCGTCACCCACGAAATGGCCTTTGCCCGGGACGTGGCCGACCAAGTCATCTTCATGGACAGCGGCGTTATCGTGGAGCAGGGGCCCGCTCGGGCGGTCATCGAGCACCCCCGGGAGGAGCGGACCCGGCAATTCCTGGCCCGGTACGCCGGACAGTGAAGGGAGATCGTTCAAAAAAGGGAGGGACGCGCCCGCGTCCCTCCCTTTTTAACCGGAGACGGCCTCCGGCGCTGGGGTTGACAGGGTGGTCACCGACACCTCGAAGGCGGTGCGCTCCTGGGTCACGCCATCGATCACCTTCTGGTAGATCCGGCTCTGGAGCCGGCCCTCCAGCGCCACGCCGTCCCCCACGGTCAGACCGGCGCACCGCTGGGCCAGGGCGCCCCAGGCGATGCAGGGCAGGTAGTCCGCCCGGCCATACCGCCGGTTCACCGCCAGCATCAGGTCGCAGATCTCCCGGCCCAGGGGCGTGCGCCGGAGGATGGGAGGCTTGCACAGCACCCCGGTCAGGGTGAGCTGATTGCAGGGGGGCTCCTCCGTCTCGGCCAGAGTCCGGGCCAGCAGGGTGATGACCAGCCGGCTGCCGGGGCCGGTGCGGTTGTTGAAGGTGCGCACCTCCCCCGTTACCTCCACCCAGCCGCCGGGGGACAGAGGGGAGCCCTCCAGCAGCGGGGCGGGGGCCACCACATTGATCCGGTCCTCCGCCCCCGAGAGCCGGGGGACCGTGAGGGGAAAGAGAAAAAAGTCCACTCCGTGGTTGGTGTGGGAAAAGACGGGTTCCGCCGCCGCCGTTCCCCGCAGGACGGCGTGATTTTCGTTCCAGGATGTCCGCATAGACTGCATTCCACCTCTCCTTGGTTCCTGGAAGCATGTATATGCGCCCTTGTCCCATCCTATGACGGGGGAAGGACCTGCTTTTTCGACCTGCGGAGCCGGGAGTGCGCCGCCCCGCCTGCGGCTCCCGTGCGTCTGTCTGCATAAAAAACATAGCCGCAGAGTCTTCGCTCTGCGGCTATGTGGAAAGGGCAGTCAGGTCGGGCGGATGACGGCTTTTTTGCCGCAGGCATAAAAAACATGACCGCAAAGCTTTTGCTTTGCGGTCATGTGGTGCGCGAGGCGGGAGTCGAACCCGCACGCCCTTGCGAGCACTGGCACCTGAAGCCAGCGAGTCTACCAATTCCACCACTCGCGCAAGTGGTTTGGCGTTTTGTATTGCTCAACGCAAGGAGTATACTATCATAGGGGAGGAAAATTGTCAACAGTTTTTTTCAGATTTTTTCGACGGAATGGGAGAAGGTCCGCCCCGGGGACCGGGGGCGGCGGAGCCGGAGGGCTCCGCCGCCGGAAGGGCCCGACCAGTGAGCGGGCCGCGGTCAGTCCTCCAGGGTCAGCTGGGGGAAGAGCTCCCGGAGCAGCCGATCTCCCTCCTCGGCCATCCGCTGTTCCAGGGTGCGGTAGGCCGTCAGCAGCTCCCGTCCCTCCCGGGTGAGCCGGGAGCCGCCCCCCCGGCGGCCGCCGGCCTCCCGTTCCAGAAGGGGCAGGCCCAGGGCCTGTTCGCAGGCGCGCAGGCTGGTCCACGCCTTGGAATAGGCCATATCGGCCTCTGCCGCCGCAGCCCGGAGGGACCCCAGGCGGTCGGTGGCCTCCAGCAGGGCGGCCGGGCCGGGGCCGAAGCACTTCTCGCCGCAGAAGAAGAGCCTGAGAGACAAACGAAGCTCCAATGTCGGTCCATACATGGTCAAAACCGCCTTTCCTGTTTTATTTACTTGCATTATACCGGTTTGACTTCCCGGATGCAATCTGTTATTCTGTTCTCAAATAAAAATAACGGAGGGGATGGCATGGAGCTCCTGGAGGCGCTGGCCCTGCCGGCGGCGGGCTGGACCTGCCTGGTGGGGGGCGGCGGAAAGAGCACCCTCATGCTCCGCCTGACCGCCCAGCGGGCGGGGCGGGGTCTGCCCGCCCTGGCGGCCACCACCACCCACATCGGCGTGGGACAGGGCCGGAC
>NZ_JAPFEA010000091.1 GCF_026169115.1 Intestinimonas sp.
CTGCAATCATGCTCTTGCCTTTGGAAACATCGATGCCAACGCAGTTCATTCACATTCCTCCAATACAAAGAATCTGCAAACGGAAATCCATATTTTCTCGCTGCCGATTCAATCTATTGGGTGACACGAACTCTCCGGTATCCGGTGGCTCAACCTGCTCAAATCGAACGCTGCAACAAGCGGATGGCTAACAGTCTTTCCCACGGACATAAAAGCCCAAGGAGGCAAGGGTCAGCCAGTTGCTCCCCTTATTGTAGCTTAGGCTCGAGATGGAGGGAAAGCCGGACTGGCTGCCCGGCTTTCCTGTCCAAATTTATTGTAATAGGAGGCAAGACAAAAATGGAACAGACCTTTTCGGAGCGGCTGAAACGCTATCGCCGGGACAAGAACCTGACCCAGCAGGAGCTGGCCGACCTGCTGGGGGTGAGCAACAAAACAGTCTCCCGCTGGGAGAGTGAAGGGGGCTACCCCGACATCCCCCTGCTGGTCCCCCTGGCCCGGGCCTTGGGGGTGACGGTGGATGATCTGCTGGACGGGGAAAGGCCCATCCGGGCTCTGAGCCGGGCCGACTGGCAGAGCCTGCTGTCCTTTGCCTTCGCCCTGGGCGGCGGCGTCCTCTTCTATCTGCTGGACCTCTTTATGCCCATGGCGCTGTGCTGGTGCGCCTACCTGGGGTGTATGGCCTACGGCGTCTATCTGCAAAAGTACTACGCCTACCAGAGCCGCTGGTTCCAGCTCTCCAACGCGCTGATGTGCTTTGCGGTGAACCTTACCTTTGCGGCCAAGGCGGTCACGATGGCGGTGGCGCTGGCACTCTTTGGGGCCAATCAGACCATGCTGGAGGATGCCATCGGGAGACTTCTGATGGATAAAATGGGGGACTGGGTCCTGCTGATGGTACTGGTCATTCTGGCGGTGGCCGCCGGTCTGACGGTGGTGATCCAGAGATTCGCTTACCAGTGGAGCAGCGGACGCCCCCTCCGCTGGCGGGAAGGGGCGGGTGCTCAGATCCGGCCCACGCTGGTGCGGCCCCCCATACGGCGGCTTCTGCCGGGGCTGGTACCCTGGCTGGCGGCGGCCTTCTGGCTCCTATTTGAGCTTCCAAACCTGCCGGAGATATTTTATGGGGATCTGTCCACTTTTTTCTACCTCTGGTGGCTGATCCTCCTGGCTGTTGCTGCGTCCTTGCCTTTGCTGCGCAGGGGATATCGGCGGTGGCTCCCGGCGGTGTGGGTCATGACCGCCCTGTGCTGGGGGATGGTGGGCCTGCGGGTCTACAAGATGGCCTGGTCTCCCATTTCCCAGTCGCTGATCCCCTACCAGGTGGGAATGGGAGATATCTACCAGCCGGTAGGCCAGGCATCCTGGGCGATGGTCCTGGCGGCGGCGGCCCTGTGCGCCCTGTGGCTGCTCCTCCAGTGTGTCCGCCTTTCCGACGCTCCGGTGAAGGGAAAAAAGCCTGCCGACCAGGAAGAAGGGTAAAAAACCGCGCTCCGGCCTTTTGGGCCGGAGCGCGGTTTTGCGTCTGTATGTATGGAAGCTCACATCATATGGTCTGCTCTGCCGGTCACCGCAGGGCGTCCAGAAAGCCGTCCACGTCCTCGGGCTCGGTGGCGAAGCAGGTGACGAAGCGGATAACGGTGTGTCCGGGCTCCTGGGCGGGGCACCAGTCCTCATAGGCGCACAGAGTGTCCAGTTTGGCCTTGACGGCGTCATCCACCACGGCAAAGACCTGATTGGTGGGGGAGTCCACCCAGAGGGTCCAGCCCAGGGACTTCAGGCCGGCCTGGAGCCGGGCGGCCATGGCGTTGGCGTGGCGGGCCATCTCAAAATAGAGGCCGTCTTTCAGCAGGGCCTCGAACTGCACGCCCAGCAGCCAGCCCTTGGCCAGGACGGCGCCCAGCTGCTTCTTGATGCGGAAGAAGTCGGGCTGGAGGGCGGGGTTGGTGATGACCAGGGCCTCGCCCATGAGAGCGCCGTTCTTTGTGCCGCCGATGTAGAAGGCGTCGGTGAGCCGGGCCAGGTCGGGGAGGGTCAGGTCATTTTTGGGGGAGGTCAGGGCGGAGCCCAGCCGGGCGCCGTCCAGGAAGAGGAGCAGGTCGTTTGCCCGGCAGTACTCGGAGAGGGCGGTGAGCTCGGCCTTGGTGTAGACCATGCCGCTCTCCGTGGCGTCGGCGATCTCCACCAGACGGGGCTTGACCAGATGTACGTCCTTGTGCCGCTCCAGGATGGGGGCGATCTGGGCCGGGGTGATCTTGCCGTCGGTGTCGGCCTGGATCTGGAGGATCTTGTGGCCGGTGGCCTCCACAGCGCCCACCTCGTGGCCGTTGATGTGGGAGGAATCGGCGGCGATGATCCCCTCCCAGGGCCGCAGGAAGGCGGCGAGGGCGGTGAAATTGGTCTGAGTGCCGCCGATGAGGAACTGGACCTCGGCCTGGGGACACTGGCACAGGTCCCGGATCAGAGCCTTGGCCCGGTCACAGTAGGCGTCGTCGCCGTAGCCGATATTGCCCTCCAGATTGGTCTCGGCCAGGGCGGCCAGGACCTTGGGATGGGCGCCGAAGGAGTAGTCGTTGCGGAAGAGATACTGCTTCATCTTTTATGACCTCCAATGGCGGGAATCGGAACGCGGCGGGCGGTGGGAGACCGTCCGCCGCGTTCTGCCGCTTAAAATTTGAAAGAATCCTTCAGGCTCACAGAGCGGTTGAAGACCAGGTGGCCGGGGGCAGAGTCCTTGTTATCCACGCAGAAATAGCCCTGGCGCAGGAACTGGAAGGAGGCGGGGGCCGCCGCGTCGGCCAGACCGGCCTCCACCTTGGCGTCGGTCAGGACCTCCAGGGAGTCCGGGTTCAGGCAGTCCAGGAAGTTTTTATCGCCGGCGTCGGGGTCGGCGTCAGAGAAGAGGTTGTCATAGAGCCGGATCTCGGCGTCCACGGCGGTAGCGGCATCCACCCAATGGATGGTGGCGCCCTTGATCTTCCGTCCGTCGGCGGGGTTGCCGCCCCGGCTCTCCGGGTCATACTCGGCGGCGATCTCGGTGACGTTTCCGTTCTCGTCGGTCTCATAGCCCACGCACTTGATGACATAGGCGCCTTTCAGGCGGCACTCCGGGCCGTTGGGGAAGAGGCGCTTGTACTTGGGCACGGGCTCAGGGAGAAAGTCTTCGGCCTCGATGTAGACCTCCCGGGAGAAGGTGACGGTCCGGGTGCCGTCCTCAGGCCGGCTGGGGTTGTTCTCCACCTCGAAGGTCTCGCTCTGACCCTCCGGATAGTTGGTGATGACCAGCTTTACCGGGCGGAGGACCGCCATCCGGCGCTGGGCGGTCTCGTTGAGGTCCTCCCGCAAACAGTGCTCCAGGAAGGCGAACTCCACAGTGGAGGAAGCCTTGCTCACGCCGTTGCGCTCGGAGAAATTGTGGATGGAGCGGGGGGTATAGCCCCGGCGGCGCAGGCCGCACAGGGTGGGCATCCGGGGATCGTCCCAGCCGGAGACCCGGCCCTCCTCCACCAGCTGGCGGAGCTTGCGCTTGCTCATGACGGTATAGTTGATGCCCAGACGGGCAAACTCGATCTGCCGGGGTTTGGAGGGGACGGGGCAGTTGGCGATGACCCAGTCGTAGAGGGGGCGGTGGTCCTCAAACTCCAGGGAGCACAGGGAGTGGGTGATCCCCTCCAGGGCGTCCTCAATGGGGTGGGCAAAGTCGTACATGGGGTAGATGCACCACTTGTCGCCCTGACGGTGGTGGTGCATGTGGTTGATGCGGTAGATCACCGGGTCCCGCATGTTGAAGTTGCCGCTCTCCAGGTCGATCCTGGCCCGGAGGGTGTACTTGCCGTTGGGGAACTCCCCGGCCCGCATCCGGGCGAAGAGGTCCAGGGACTCCTCCACAGGCCGGTCCCGCCAGGGGGAGCGGGCGGGGGTATTCACGTCGCCGCGGTATGCCTTGAACTCCTCGGGGGTGAGCTCACAGACATAGGCCAGCCCTTTCTTGATGAGCTCCACGGCGTACTCATACATCTTTTCAAAGTAGTCGGAGGCGTAGAAGAACCGGTCACCCCAGTCGTAGCCCAGCCAGTGGATGTCCTCCTGGATGGCCTCCACGTACTCCACGTCCTCCTTGGTGGGATTGGTGTCGTCCATGCGCAGGTTGCACAGACCGCCGTATTTCTCGGCGGTGCCGAAGTCGATGAAGATGGCCTTGGCGTGGCCGATGTGCAGGTAGCCGTTGGGCTCCGGGGGGAAACGGGTGTGGACGGTCATGCCTTGGAACTGCCCACCCTGCCCCAGGTCCTCGTCAATAAAATCATGGATGAAATTCTGGGCCATCACGGGGAGTTCGGCTCCGGCAGTGGACTTGTGTTCCTCGGTCATGGTTTTGTCACTCCTTCATTTTTCATGCAATTTTATATTTTACCCTCTGACCGGGAAAAAAGCAATGGATTTCGGAGAAAAAGAGGGTATCTTTTGGGAAAGAGACGGGACCTTCTTCTGTCGAAAAATAAAGTGCGCCGAAAGAGAAAAAAGAGGTTGACAAATTAGAATATTTGAATATAATAATATTAGAACAAGCGAATGAGGTGAGGACCATGGAGAACGGCAAGGCGCCGTATCAGGAAAAGACGGAGCTGCTCAAGGCCCTCTCCCACCCGCTGCGGCTCCAGATCGTGCGGGGGCTGCTGGTGGGCGGCTGCCGGAATGTGCGGTGCATGGAGGAGGGGACGGGCCAGAGCCAGTCCACCATTTCCCAGCATCTGATGCGTTTGAAGGCAGCCGGTGTGGTGAAGTGTCAGCGCTCCGGAAATGAAATGTATTATGAGGTGGCCGACCCTCAGGCCGCCGCCGTGGTGGCGGCCCTGTTCGGAGACGAGGCGGAGGACTATAACTGTCCCTGCGCCGGACGCGAGGAGGGATGACAGATGCCCTATGATATCGCTGTGATCGGCAGCGGCCCGGCTGGGCTCAGCGCGGCCATCAACGCCCGGGCCCGAGGCAAATCGGTGCTGGTAGTTGGAAACGACTACCGGGAGAGCCCCCTCTACCGGGCCGAGCGGGTGGACAATTACCTGGGGATGCCGGGTATGACCGGCCCTGAGCTGATGGAGGCTTACCGCCGCCACGCCGAGACCATGGAGGTGGACCTCCGCACCGGCCGGGTGCTGAATATCATGCAGATGGAAGGCACAAGCTATCTGAGCATCGGCAGCGACATGGAGACTGCCCGCGCCGTGGTCCTGACCACCGGGGTGGCCCGGGGGAAGAAGCTGCCGGGAGAGGAGCAATACCTGGGCCGAGGCGTGAGCTATTGCGCCACCTGTGACGGTATGCTCTACCGGGGCAGGCCGGTGGTGGTGGTGGGCTTGGCTCCTGACGCACCGGAGGAGGCCAATTTCCTCCAGGGCATCGGCTGCCAGGTGACCTATGTCTCCGCCAAACAGCCGGAGGGACTGGTCCCCGCCATCACCTGGGTGCAGCAGACCGGAAGGCTGGAGATCCTGGGCGAAGACCTGGCGACCACCCTGCGCATCGGCGACAGAGAGCTCCCCGCCCAGTGTATCTTCCTCCTCCGCAGCGCCTTTCCCCCCACAGACCTGCTCCCCGACCTGGCCCTGGAGGACGGTTACATCACGGTTGACCGCCACATGAGGACCAACCTGCCCGGCGTGTTTGCCGCCGGGGACTGCACCGGACTTCCCCTCCAGCTCTCCAAGGCGGTGGGCGAGGGCCTGGTGGCGGGTCAGGCCGCCGCCGAATATGTGGACCAACTGTCCAACAGCTGAGATAAATACCAATATTTTTTGATAAAAGGAGAATGAATCATGTCTGTTCTGCATCTCAACGAGTCCGAGTTTAACGCCAAGATCCCCGCTTCCTCTGTGGCTATGGTAGATTTCTGGGCCACCTGGTGCGGCCCCTGCAAGATGCTGGCTCCCGTCATTGACAGCATCGGCGGAAAGTATGAGGATAAGGCCGTCATTGCCAAGGTGGACGTGGATGCCAACCCCGGCCTGGCCGCCAAGTACGGCGTCATGAGCATCCCCACCGTCATCTTCTTCAAGGACGGCAAGGAGATCGACCGGAAGGTGGGGGTCCAGCCCGCCGACGTCTACACCAAGACCCTGGACGCCAACCTGTAAGCCTGTAAACAAAACCGAAAACCAGAGGTCCCGCCGCGGCGGGACCTCTGGTTTTTTAGTTTACCTTTTCCATGACAAAATTGGTCAGAAGCACGCCGCCCCGCTCCACCTGCTGCTCCCGGACCACCCGGTAACCCCGTCCCGCAAAGAAGCCCCGGGCGGTGAGGGAGGCGTGGGTGGTGAAGCGTGCGGCGCCGGAAGCCCCCTCCAGGGCATCGCACAGGGCGGTGGCGATGCCCCGGCCCTGGCGGTCCTTGTGGACGTAGAGCCGGTCCAGATAGCCGTCGACGGCCATGTCGGCAAAGCCGACGATGATGCCGCCCTCCTCGGCCACCAGGGTGTGGTGGGCGGAGAGGGAGACGTCCCAGGCGTCCAGGTCCACCGTCCCTGTGGCCCAGGCGTCCAGCTGTTCCGGGGCGTAATCCCGGCCATTCACAGTGTGGACCGTTTCGTAAAAGAGCTGCGCCAGGATGGGACAGTCCCGGTGCTCATAGCTGCGCAGGAACATTGCGCCCTCCCTTCTATGCTGTTTGGCCTCTAGGTGGTTCCCCTCCCGGTACTGTTCCATGTGGTTGAGTTCCAGCACGGTATACGCCCCTTTCTGTCATCATGGTGGCCCAGCTGTCCCCCTGTCGAGTCACTTCATCACGGCGGCCACCTGATCCAGAATACGGGCGTGGGTCTGGTCCAGGAGGTGGGTGTAGATCCGCCCAGTGGTGGAGGGCGTGGAGTGGCCCAGGGCCTTGCCGATGTCAAAGAGGGGGGCCCCTTGGGCGGAGGCCACGGTGGCAAAGGTGTGCCGCAGGCCGTGGAGGGTGATCTTTGGCATGTTGTTGCGGCGGATGAATCGGGTAAAGGCCAGGCTCACCGCGTTGGGCGGATAGGGCTCTCCGTGTCGGTCCAGCAATACCATGCCGGCGCCGTCCCAGTCCCGGCCAGAGAGGATGCACTCCTGCTGCTGGCGCTGCTGCTCCCGCAGCAGCAGTTGGTAGAGGCTGTCGGAGAGGTAGAGGGTCCGGGTGGAGGAGCGGGTCTTGGTGGTCTTCTGGACGATGGAGCCGCCGGCGGCGGTCCTGGCCTCCTTGATCCGCACCACCCGCTGGGTGAAGTCCACGTTGGGCCAGCGCAGACCGCAGATCTCCTCCCGGCGCAGTCCCAGACCGGCGGCCAGCTTGACCACTACCTCCAGACGGGTGCCCTCGGAGAGCAGGCACAGCCGCCGCAGGTCCTCCGGCCCGTAGAACTTGGCCTCAAAGGGGATCACCCGGGGCGGCTCTACCCGGTCCGTGGGGCAGCGGGCCAGCACGTCCTGCCGGACCGCCATGCGCAGCGCGGAGGAGAGCAGGTCGTGGTGGCGGCGCACGGTGTTGGGGGAGAGCCCCTTCTCCCGCATGAGCATGGTGTAGTATTTCTGAATGTCCTGGGGGGAGAGCTTTTGCAGGGTGATGTCTCCCAGGGCGGGGGAGAGATGGTTGTCAATGATCTTGTTGTAGCCGTAGACCGTGGTCTCCGCCCGGTTGGGCTTGACCACCTCCTCCATCCAGTAGTTCAGCCACTGGTCCAGGGTCATGGGCCGGGGCGCCACTTGGCGGGAAAGGGAACGCTCCGTCTCAAACTGACGGAGGGCCTTCCGGGCCAGGGACAGGCTGGTAAAGGTTTGGTAGGTACGGACGCGCCGCCCGCCCTCCACCAGGCCGTAGTCCATGTTGACGTAGTAGAGCTGACGGACACTGTCAAAGGAGATATTGCGCTCAATGCTTTTTCTGGACATGGATACCCCTCTTTTCTTTTCCGGAATTTGAGGAATCCAGTCTAGCACACCAACGGGGGAAAAGCAGTAAGCTGACGAAAAATGTCGTATAAAATGCCGTGATAAATAGAAAAATAGTCTATTTATCGCGGTATTATACAACATTTTGTGGTTTATGGCAGGGCGGACAGAGCGATCTGCTCTGCGGTGCGGATGCCGTCGGCGGCAGCCGACATGATGCCGCCGGCGTAGCCCGCGCCCTCGCCGCAGGGATAGAGTCCCCGCAGCGCGGACATGCCGTCTGCCCCGCGCAGGATGCGCACCGGAGAGGAGGAACGGGTCTCCACGCCGGTGAGCACGGCGTCAGGGCAGGCGAAGCCACGGACCTTCCGGTCCAGCAGGGGCAGGGCCTCTCGGAGGCCCTCGATCACATAGGGGGGCAGGCAGGGATCCAGCGCGGTCCAGGTCACGCCGGGGCGATAGGTGGGGGAGAGGGCGCCAGGGCCGGCGGAGGGGCGGCGGGAGAGCAGGTCCCCCACCAGCTGCGCGGGGGCGGAGAAGGGGAGGCCGCCGGCGGCCCCCAGATCCCAGGCGGCGCGCTCCCAGGTCTCCTGGAAGCGGACCCCGGCCAGGGGATCGGCGCCGGGGAAGTCCTCGGGCCCCACACCCACCAGCAGCCCGCCGTTGATGTTGGATCCGGCGCGGTCCCGATAGCTCATACCGTTGGTGACCACCTGACCGGGGGCGGAGGCGGCGGCCACCACCTGACCGCCGGGACAGACGCAGAAGGAGAAGACGGAGCGTCCGCCGGGCAAGTGACAGGCCAGCTTGTAGTCGGAGGGGGGGAGCCGCCGCCAGGCAGGGCCGTATTGGGCCTCGGAGAGGGCGGACTGAGCATGCTCAATCCGTACGCCGATGGCGAAAGCCTTTTGTTCCATGGGGACGCCCAGGGCGTGGAGCATGGCGAAGGTGTCCCGGGCGGAGTGTCCCGGGGCCAGGACCAGGGTCCGGCAGGGAAGATCGTAGGGGCCTTCGGGGCCCCGGACGGTGAGACTGCGCACCGCCTCGCCCTCGGTCTGGAGCTGCTCCAGGCAATGCCCGAAGCGGACGTCGCAGCCCAGGGCCTGGAGCTCCATGCGGATGGACTTGACCACCGTCCTGAGCACGTCGGTGCCCACATGGGGCTTGTGGGAATAGCGCACATCCTCCGGCGCGCCGTGCTCCACCAGCACGTCCAGAACGGCGGAGAGCCGGGGGTCATGGGTGCCGGTGGTGAGCTTTCCGTCGGAGAAGGTGCCGGCCCCTCCCTCGCCGAACTGGACGTTGGAGGTGGGGTCCAGGGTGCCGGCGGACCAGAATTTCTCCACGTCAGCGGTGCGGGTATCCACATCCTGACCCCGCTCCAGCACCACGGAGGGGATGCCCGCCCGGGCCAGGAAAAGGGCGGCGAAAAGCCCGGCGGGGCCCATACCGACCACCACCGGCCTGCATTCGGGGATGTGGCTGGGGGTGGGGAAGCGGTAGGGTTGGGGGGTGTGGAGGGTCACGTTCCGGTCGTTGGCGCGCCGGACCAGGGCAACCTCGTCCGGGGCGTCCACATCCACGGTATAGACATAGTGGACGTCCTGCTTTTTCCGGGCGTCAATGGACTGCCGCACCGGCGTGACGGCGGCCAAGTCGTCGGGGCGGAGCCCCAGCCGTCTGGCGGCCTTCTTCCGCAGAAGGGAGAGGTCCCCGTCCAGGGGCAGGGACAGGTTGGAAATTCGTATCATATTCGTATCACCTGCCCTAGAGTCTACCATAAAACCAGGTCAAACTCCATACTTTCCTGGTGTGGAGACAAAAATGGGAAAAAGTCCGGCGCTCTGTCTAGAGCGCCGGACCGATCCGAAAGCGTATTTTCTGCGCTCAGTAGCTCACACCCTGCCACAGCATGGCCTCCACGCCCCAAAATGCGGGGCGTTTTGGGGACCCCGACTGATCTCACATCCTCGGGCGAAGTGAATTCGCCCTGCGGCAAGGGTGCTGGTCCGCTGGACCAACACCCTTGTACGGCGCTTACCGCGCCGCCCCGGCGTGGCCGGGGCCCAAGTGGCGGATATGCTCAGTAGCTCACACCTTGCCACAGCATGGCCTCCGCCACCTTGAGGAAGCCGGCGATGTTGGCGCCGGCGACCAGGTTGCCGGGCATGCCGTACTCCTCGGCGGCCTGGGCGGCATTGTGGTAGATATTGGTCATGATGCCGTGGAGCTTTTCGTCCACCTCGTCAAAGGTCCAGCTCAGGCGGAGGGAGTTCTGGCTCATCTCCAGGCCGGAGGTGGCCACGCCGCCGGCGTTGGCGGCCTTGGCGGGCCCAAAGAGGACGCCGTTGGCCTGGAAAATGGCGATGGCCTCGGGGGTGGAGGGCATGTTGGCCCCCTCGGCCACGGCGAAGCAGCCGTTTTTCACCAGAGCCTGGGCGGAGGCGCCGTCCAGCTCATTCTGGGTGGCGCAGGGGAGGGCGATGTCACAGGGGACGGTCCAGATGCCGGCGCAGCCCTCCACATACCTGGCGGTGGGGACATAGTCCAGGTAGGTCTTGATCCGGGCCCGCTTGACCTCCTTGATCTCCTTGATGAGCTTGTAGTCAATGCCGTTTTCATCCACGATATAGCCGTTGGAATCGCTCATGGCGATGACCTTACCGCCCAGCTGGGTCGCCTTCTGGTTGGCATAGGTGGCCACGTTGCCGGAGCCGGAGATGATGACCCGCTGCCCCTCGAAGCTCCTGCCGTTGGCCCTGAGCATCTCGTCGGTGAAGTAGCACAGCCCGTAGCCGGTGGCCTCGGTGCGGGCCAGGGAGCCGCCGTAGGTGAGGCCCTTGCCGGTGAGCACGCCGGTGAACTCGTTGCGCAGGCGCTTGTACTGGCCGTACAGGAAGCCGATCTCCCGGGCGCCCACGCCGATATCGCCGGCTGGCACGTCGGTGAACTGGCCGATGTGGCGGTAGAGCTCGGTCATGAAGGACTGGCAGAAGCGCATGATCTCGCCGTCAGACCTGCCCTTGGGGTCAAAGTCGCAGCCGCCCTTGCCGCCGCCCATGGGCAGACCGGTGAGGGCGTTCTTGAAGATCTGCTCAAAGCCCAGGAACTTGATGATGGACAGGTTCACGCTGGGGTGGAAGCGCAGCCCTCCCTTATAGGGGCCGATGGCGGAGTTGAACTGCACCCGGAAGGCGCGGTTGACCTGCACATTGCCGGCGTCGTCCACCCAGGACACCCGGAACTGGATGACCCGCTCAGGCTCCACCAGGCGCTGGAAAATGCCCGCCTTCTGGAGGTCGGGGCGCTTTTCTACCACAGGCTGGAGGGATTCCAGCACCTCGCCCACGGCCTGGAGGAACTCCGGCTGGTCGGGGTCTTTCTTTGCCGCTGCGTCGTATACGCTCTGCAAATATTCATTCTTGAATTCCATTTTCCCAAACCCCTTTATTTTGACGGGGAGACCCGCCTGATTTGATCGCGTATCCGGCGAACACCTGCCTGTCCGGGAGGAGCACCGGAATTTGGAATGTATTATACTTCACCTAAGTAAAGATTGCAAGGAAAAATTGAAACGTCATGTTCCGGCAGCCCGATTTCGGCAGGATGGTAAAAATCATGCCCGGCGGGGAGGGGAAGTATGATGCAAAATAGCCCTCATGCCAGAGAATGAAAAAGTGGGCCTCCGCAAAAGCGGAGGCCCACTGGCTGAGCGGGGAAAAAATTACTTGCCGACGATGGCGGCGGTATCCTGAGCGATGACCAGCTCCTCGTTGGTGGGGATGAGGAGGGTGTGGACCTTGGCACCGGCGGCGGAGATGTCCCGCTCCTCGCCGCGGACCTTGTTCTTCTCGGGGTCGATCTGGATGCCCATGAAGCCCAGGCTGGCGACGATCTGCTCGCGCAGCTCGGCGGAGTTCTCACCCACGCCGGCGGTGAAGACCACGGCGTCCACGCCGCCCATGGCGGCAGCGGCGGAGGCGATGCGCTTGGTGGTCTTGTAGCAGAACATGTCCAGAGCCAGCTGAGCATGAGAATTGCCCTCGGCGGCGGCGTTCTCAATGTCGCGGAAGTCGGAGGACACGCCGGAGACGCCCAGCACGCCGGACTTCTTATTGAGGATGTTCATGACCTCCTCAATGGTCAGGTGATGGGTGTCCATGAGGTACTCGATGATGGACACATCGATAGCGCCGCAGCGGGTGCCCATGGGCAGACCGTCCAGGGGGGTGAAGCCCATGGAGGTCTCGACGGACTTGCCGCCGTCCACGGCGCAGACAGAGGAACCGTTGCCCAGGTGGCAGGTGACGATCTTCAGCTCCTCAATGGGGCGGCCCAGCATCTCGGCGGCCCGGCGGGAGACGTACAGGTGAGAGGTGCCGTGGAAGCCGTAGCGGCGGACGTGGTCCTGCTCATAGTACTCGTAGGGGATGGCGTAGATGAAGGCGCGGGCGGGCATGGTCTGGTGGAAGGCGGTGTCGAACACGGCCACCATGGGCACGCCGGGCATGACCTTCTGGCAGGCCCTGATGCCGGTGATGTTGGCGGGATTGTGGAGAGGAGCCAGAGGGATGCACTCCTCAATGGCGGCCATGACGGCGTCGTCGATGAGGACGGAGGAGGCGAACTTCTCGCCGCCGTGCACCACGCGGTGGCCCACAGCGTCGATCTCAGACATGCTCTTGATGACGCCGTGCTCGGCGTTGGTCAGGGCGTCCAGCACAGCCTGGATGGCCTCGGCGTGGGTGGGCATGGGGATCTCGAAGGTGTATTTGCCGTCAGTGGCGGGGACCTTGTGGGTCAGACGGCCGTCGATGCCGATGCGCTCGCACAGGCCCTTGGCCAGGACCTCCTGAGTCTGGGGGTCCATCAGCTGATATTTCAGAGAAGAACTTCCGGCGTTGATGACGAGAACTTTCATGTTGTGATCCCGCTCCTTTTTTTGATGATGAATGATTATACTTGGCGGACCTTGCGCATCTGCGCGTGTTCCGCTAAAATGACAGTATAATTGTAGCCCATTCCACAGAAAAGAACAACCCATTCTTTGAGAAAAAGTCAAAAACTTTCCCGTTGGAGGTAGTACCAATGAACGTTGCGGGCATCATTGCTGAATATAATCCCTTTCACCGCGGACACGCCTGGCAAATTGACGAAACCAGGCGGCGCCTGGGGGGAGATACGGCGGTGGTATGCGCCATGAGCGGACATTGGGTCCAGCGGGGGGAGTGCGCCCTCACCGACAAGTGGACCCGGGCGGCCATGGCCCTGCGGGGCGGGGCCGATCTCATCCTGGAGCTGCCCACCCCCTGGGCCTGCGCCTCGGCGGAGACCTTTGCCCGGGGGGGCGTGGGGGTGCTGGCGGCCACAGGGGTGGTGGACACCCTGTCCTTTGGCAGTGAGTCGGGGGACCTGGAGGGGCTCAGACGGGCGGCGGCCTGCCTGGACTCGGAGGACTACCGGTCCGCCCTCCGGGCCTTTTTGGACCAGGGGCTGCCCTTTGCCGCCTGCCGCCACCGCGCCCTGGAGGCGCTTCTGGGGGCAGCAGGGGCCGCCTGCCTGGAGCACCCCAACGACAACCTGGGTGTGGAGTACCTGCGGGCCCTGCCGCCGGAGCTGGGGGCCATGACGGTCCAACGGGTGGGCGCCCGCCACGACGGAGCGCCCGAGGGGGGCTTTGCGTCGGCCTCCACCCTCCGGTGCTGGCTCCGGCAGGGCAAGATTTCCCGGGCGGAGGACTATCTCACCGAGGGGTGGCAGGGGGACGTGGCCTCCATGGAGTGGTGCGAGCGGTGGGCCCTGGCCCGGCTGCGGACCATGCCCCTGGCAGAGGCAGAGACCCTGCCCGACAGCGGGGAGGGCCTGGCGGCCCGGCTGCTGGCTGCGGGGCAGCAGGCCGGGAGCCTGGAGGAGGTCTACGCCCTTGCAAAGAGCAAGCGGTACGCCCACGCCCGGGTGCGGCGGCTGACGGCCTGGGCCATGCTGGGGCTGCGGGCGGAGGACCGGCCGGCGGAGCTCCCCTATCTCAGGGTACTGGGCTTTACTGAACGGGGACGGGAGGTGCTACGGGAGATGAGAAAGAGGGCCAGGGTCCCCGTCGTCACCAAGCCGGCCCATGCCAGGACCCTGCCCCCGGAAGCCCTGGCCCTGTTCCGGCGGGAGGCCCGGTGTACCGACCTCTACGGCCTGTGCTTCGCCCGGCCCTGGCCTGGGGGCGTGGAGTGGCGGACGGGGCCGGTGGTCTTGTCGTCACAGAGGAGCGTCAACAGGGAAGAGGAGGGGACAAGATGATTACGCCGGTGCTGGACCCGAGCCTGAGTACCCCTCTTTATGAACAGCTCTACCGCCAGATCCGGCGGGACATCGAGTCGGGGGCCCTCCCCGCCGGGGAGAAGCTCCCCTCCAAGCGGGCCCTCTCCGCCCATCTGAAGGTGAGCGTGGTGACGGTGGAGGGGGCCTACGGTCAGCTCCTGGCCGAGGGCTACCTGCGCTCCGAGCCCAAGCGGGGCTTTTTCGTATCCGACCTGGAGCCGGCGGAAGGGCTGGCGGAGCCGCCGGTCCGGCGGGCGGAGGCCCCCCCTGCTGTCGGAGCTGCGCCCCGGTATGACTTTGCCACCAACGCCGTGGACGCCGTCCGGTTTCCCTTCGCCACCTGGGCCAAGCTCATGCGGCAGGTCCTGAGCCGGGAGGACAGCGGGCTTCTCTCCGCCATCCATCCCCAGGGGGTGCCCGCCCTCCGCTCCGCCATCGTGGACCACCTCCGGGCCTTCCGGGGCATCGACGCCCACCCGGACCAGGTGGTGGTGGGGGCCGGGTCGGAGTACCTCACAGGCATCCTCTTTCAGCTCCTGGGGCGGGAGGGTGGCTACGCCGTGGAGGACCCGGGCTATCGGAAATTCGGGGCCATCCTTTCCCGGCAGGGAGCCCTCATCTGCCCCATCCCCCTGGACGAACAGGGGCTGCGGGTGGACGCCCTCACCTGGTCGGGGGCCCGAGTGGTCCATGTGACCCCCTCCCACCACTTTCCTCTGGGCACCGTCATGCCGGTGGGACGGCGGCGGGAGCTCCTGGCCTGGGCGGCGGCGGGGGAGGGACGGTACATCATCGAGGACGACTACGACAGCGAGTTTCGCTTCTCCGGCCGGCCCATCCCCGCCCTCCAGAGCCTGGATGCCGGGGAGCGGGTGGTCTATCTCAATACCTTCGCCAAAAGTCTGGCCCCCTCCCTCCGCATCGGCTACATGGTGCTGCCCCCCCACCTGGCAGAGCGGTACCGGCGGGAGTTCCTGCTCTACTCCTCCACCGTGCCCTCCTTCGAGCAGTATGCCCTGGCCCGGTTTCTGGAGGGAGGGCACTTTGAGCGGCACATCGCCCGAATGCGGGTGGAGTACCGGGGGCGGAAGGAGGCCCTCACCGCCTGCGTGAAGGAGCTGGGCCTGCCCGCCCGGCTCTCCGGGGCGGACGCCGGGCTCCACATGCTCCTCACCCTGGAAAACGGCATGGGGGAGGCCGAGCTGGTGGAGCGGGCGGCGGCGGAGGGCGTGGCGGTCTACCCTCTGTCGGCCAGCTGGCTGACCCCGCCCCCGGAGGACCTGCCCCCCACCCTCATCATGGGCTATGCCCGGCTGGAGGCCGAGGACATCCGGCTGGCCTTCCGGCGTCTGAAGGCCGCATGGAATGGCCGTTAGAGAATTGTAAGAATTGCCCGGTGGGGCTGTAAGAGTCTTCTGCTATGCTGGAGACATCAGGAAGGAGTTCGAAACGATGGACGAGCGGATCTTAGTGGTGGACGACGACAGGGAAATCGTGGGGGCCATTGCCATCCTGCTGGAGCGGGAGGGCTATCAGGTCCTCCGGGCTTACAACGGCATGGAGGCTCTGGACCTGGCCCTGGACCCGGCCATCCGGCTCATCATCATGGACGTGATGATGCCCCGGCTGGACGGGCTCTCGGCGGTGCTGCGCATCCGGGAGAAGCGGAACCTCCCCATCATCGTCCTCTCCGCCCGCAGCGAGGAGACCGACAAGATCCTGGGCCTCTCGGTGGGGGCGGACGACTATGTGACCAAGCCCTTCAGCCCGCCGGAGCTGGTGGCCCGGGTCCGCAGTCAGCTGCGGCGGTACACCAGCCTGGGGGATGTCCACGCCGAGGGACGGCTGGATGTGGTCGTCAACGGCCGCCTCACCTACGACCCCGAGGGCATGAGCCTGAAGGCCGACGGCGAGCCGGTGAAGCTCACCGCCACCGAGACGAGGATCGTGGATCTGCTCATGCGGAACCTGGGCCGCATCTTTCCGGCGGAGGAGATCTACCGCCGGGTGTGGGAGGGTGAGTGCTACGCCCCCGAGAACACGGTGATGGTCCACATCCGCCGCATCCGGGAGAAGATCGAACTCAATCCGAGAAAGCCGGAATACTTGAAGGTGGTGTGGGGCATTGGCTACAAAATGGAAAAAATGGGTTAGTGTGATCGTCCTCTTTTTGGGGTTTTATCTCACCCTGACGGGATGTGTGGGGACCTGGTACGCCGTATGGGGGCTGCTCCCCCAGAAGCTGGGGCCGGAGGTGGCCTTCCAGAGCGACTATCAGGATACAGATTATTTCCGGCGGCAGGTGGTCTTTTGGATGGAGGACGTCTACATGGCCGTGGCGGACCAGAATCCCGGATACCTCTGGGATGGGGCAGAGTGGGACACCAACCTGCTCTATCGGGGGACTGGGCCGAAAGTCGTGGCCTACACCAACACCAGCCATGACCTGCGCAAGGGGCCGCCGGAGGGCTACGGCTTCTATCTGGTCCTCCGGGACGGACTGGTCAGGATTATCCAGGACGGGGAGGTGCTGGACGTCTATGGGGACGGCTACTATACCAAGGACAGCCAGTGGGATGTGCCGGGCTACCGCAACCGGGATTCGTCGGAGTACGACGGCTATACCATCTATCTGGCCGTGTCGGAGCACCCGGTGGACCACGGCTGGTGGGAGCCGGTTTGGAGCGCCCGGCAGGTGGTCACCTATGTCCGGTACGGCTATCTGGGTCTCTTTGCCGTCTGGGCCGGGGCGGCGGTGTGCCTGGTGCTGTCCATCGCGCTGAGAAAGGCCCGGCGGGAGGCGAGGGCCGCCATCGCCGCCCGGACGGCAAAGGTGTGGTTCGAGGTCAAGCTGGCCTGGACCCTGCTGCCCGCCATCCTCTTTTTCCAGCTCGTCATGGTGGGCTTCTTCTGGGGGCTCAACAGCTATGCCGCCGTGGTGGGGGGCATCCTGCTGGTCTGCTACCCCGTCCTCCTCTACCTGACGGGGTGCGACCTGCGGCACAACAAAGAAGTGTGGAAAAACAGCCTGTGCGCCCGCGTCTTCCACCGGGGCGGGACGGCGGTGCGGGAGGGGGCCGGCGTTCTGAGCCGGAACCAGGAGCGGGCGGCCAGAGTCCTCTCCCATGTCTGGTTTGAATGGATCGTGCTGGCCGCCGTGGCCCTGCCCGCCGGGACGATCCTGCTGACCCTCTTGTTTCTGGACTCCGGGCTGTGGCCTCTGAGCCCCTTCCTCTTCCTGCTGGGGGCGGCAGTGTGCCTGGGCTACTACTATCTGGTCTTCTGCTACCTCCGGTACAACGAAAAGCCCTGGCAGCACGGCCTGTTTGCCCTCTTATTCCGGGGCGCGGGGCGGCTGTGGCGGGCCCTGCGGGGGGCGGAGCTCTCCCAGCCCCTCCGGCGGAGGTTCCTGGCCCGGATGGCGGTGGCGGCGGGGGGCACGGCGGCGTTGGCCCTGATGGCCTTTGTGTGGCTGTGCAACTTCTTCTGGCAGCGCACCGGCCTCACCTGGACGGGGAGCCTGCTGGCCGGACTGCTGCTTACCCTGCTGCTCCTCCTCCCTCTGGCCTGGCTGCTGGACCGGTTCTGGGTCCTCCTTCGGGATCTGGTTTCCCTGCTGGGCAAGCTCTCCGCCCTCCGCTCCGGCGGAGCGGAGGTCCCCCTAGAGCTGCCGGAGGACTCCGACCTGGCTGCCGCCGCGGACGACCTCAATAGGGTGGGAGAGGGGCTGCGCTCCGCCGTGGCCGAGCAGATGAAGAGCGAGCGGATGAAGGTGGAGCTCATCGCCAACGTCTCCCACGACCTGAAGACCCCCCTTACCTCGGTGGTGAGCTACGCCGCTCTGCTGGGGGAGGAGGAGGACCTGCCGCCCCATGTGAAGGACTATGTCCGCATCCTCAACGAGAAGGCGAAGCGGCTCCAGGTCATGGTCCAGGACGTCTTTGAGGTGAGCAAGGCGGCCTCCGGGGAGCTGCCCCTCAGGCTGGAGCGGCTGGACCTCACCCGGCTGCTGGAGCAGACCCTGGCCGACATGGACGAGGCTATCGGCCAGAGCGGCCTCACCTTCCGCACGGCGCTGCCCGGCAGCCCGGTGTGGATCACCGCCGACGGGGATCGGCTCTACCGGGTCTTCCAGAACCTGATCCAGAACGCCCTGCGCTACTCCATGGACGGGAGCCGGGTCTACATCAGCCTGGAGGTCCGGGAGGGCCGGGCGGCGGCCACGGTGAAAAACACCTCCCGGGACGAGCTGCCCTCCGGGGTGGACTTCACCGCCCGGTTCGTCCGGGGAGACGGGAGCCGCACCGACGGCGGCAGCGGCCTGGGTCTGGCCATCGCCAGCAGCTTTACCGCCGCCTGCGGCGGCGACCTGCGGGTGGAGACCGACGCCGACCTCTTCACCGTGGAGGTGGCCTTCCCCGTGGCAAAGAATTAAAACAAGGGGTGGGAAAAGAAGCGCCCCTGTGGTATATTATACGTATACCACAGGGGCGCTTCTGGCGCAGAAAGGAGATCCTATGGAATTTATCTACGAGGCGGAGCGGATCTACACAAAGGGGGCGTCCGGCGGCATGGCGGCGGAGGTCACCTTTCACCAGCGCACCGATGGGGCCATGTCCATCGATCACACCTATGTCTCCCCGGAGCTCCGGGGACAGGGCGCGGCGGGCAAGCTGATGGCGGCTGCCGCCCAGCGTTTCCGTCAGCAGGGGAAAAAGGCGGTCCCGGTGTGCTCTTACGCCGTGGCCTGGTTCCAGGACCACCCGGAAGAGGCCGACCTGCTGAAATGAAATGAGCCGGTCCGTACCCAAACAAAAATTATAGAATAGAGAAGGAGCGATTGGAGCATGAGCTTTGTACTGCCGGTCTACCACGCCCCCGATTTCGCTGCCCTGGGCCTGGGGGATGCCCCTGACGTGAAGCTGGTCCCCGCCCCGAAGGATGGGGTGGTGCCCGAGGGCTACCACGCCACCACCATGTTCCCGGAGTATTTCCGTCTGGAGGGCCGCTGGGTCCTGGCCCAGGAGAGCCGGATGGACTGTGTGGCCATCTGCCGGAACGGCGAGGTTGCCATCGTGGAGTTCCGCAATGTGAAGGCGGGGGACCCGGTGGCGGTGGGCCGGACCGAGGACGGCAGCCAGGGGATCTACGTCCATACCGGCGGCTTCGGCGGGGCCGGGGAGACGGAGGGGGAGACCTTTGCCTTCCGCCAGGGCCGCAGCCGTGAGACGGCCTATTCCATGGACTATGACGCCATGTATGAGCTTCTCCGCCACGAGCGGGACCACGGGAACATCCTGTGGGTCATGGGGCCTGCCTGCACCTTTGACGCCGACGCCCGGGCCGCCTTTGCCGCCCTGGTGCGGGAGGGCTTTGTGGACGGGGTGCTGGGTGGCAACGCCCTGGCCATCCACGACCTGGAGGCCGGCTGCCGGGGCACCGCCCTGGGCCAGGACATCTACACCCAGCGCAGCCAGCCCAACGGCCACTACAACCACATCGACACCATCAACGACGTCCGCCGTCTGGGCTCCATCCGGGCCTTTGTGGAGTCCGGCGCTGTGAAGGACGGCATCATCTATGAGTGCGTGAAGAAGGACGTCCCCTTCGTGCTGGTGGGCTCCGTCCGGGATGACGGCCCCCTGCCGGAGGTGTACGGCAATGTGTATGAGGGCCAGAACGCCATGCGCGAGCTGGTGCGGAAGGCCACCACCATCGTCTGTATGGCCTCCACCCTCCACACCGTGGCCACCGGCAACATGACCCCTTGCTACCGGGTGGTGGACGGGGTGGTCCGCCCCCTTTACTTCTACTCGGTGGACATCTCCGAGTTCGCCGTCAACAAGCTCCGGGACCGGGGCAGCCTGACGGTGAAGACCATCGTCACCAACGTCCAGGACTTCATCGTCCATGTAAAGAACGGCGTCTGCGGCTGAATCCAACGCGCAAAAAACCGGCGTGTGCATTGCACACGCCGGTTTTGCGTTATTCGCCCCACAGGTCGGCGGGGTAGAGCCCCTCTTGGGTCATCCGGGCGATGGCGGCCACCACCACCGGCTTGTCCTCGTGGTAGGTGACCCCGTACCAGCGGTCCCGGCTGCGCAGGACCTTCACCCGGGCCCTGCCCGCTCCGATGAGGGCGCTCACCACGCTGGGCAGGAAGTATTCTCCCTTGATGGGGTCGGTCTCCAGGGTCCGGTCCAGGAAGGCGGGGAAGCGGGCCTCGGCCTCGGCCAGGAAGCTGGGGGTGAAGCCCCACAGGTTCATGGACACGATGGTGTCCCCGGCCAGCTCCTCCCAGGTCTGACCGCCGTCCCGGGTGGAGCGGGCGTTCTCCCCGTCCTTTTCGATGTGGGTGTGCTCGGTGACGCTCCGGAGGAAGTGGTCGGTCGTCTCCACGCACACGCCCCGGGCCACATGGCCGTGCTCGGTAACAGTATTGCCCAGGTGATAGCCCACCATGGCGTACTCATAGCAGCCGGGCCGGTCTGCGTGGGTGGAGAGGTAGTCGTACATCTCCCGAAACGCCTCAGGGCCGTAATAGTCGTCGGAGTTGATGACGGCAAAGGGACCGTCCACCACATGGCGGGCGGCCAGGATGGCGTGGCAGGTGCCCCAGGGCTTTACCCGGTCCTGGGGGACGGTGTAGCCCTCAGGCAGGTCGTCCAGCTCCTGGTAGGCGTAGCGCACGTCCATGACCCTGCTCAGCCGGTCACCGATGCCGGCCTTGAAGCTCTCCTCAATGGCGTGCTTGATGACGAAGACCACCGTCTCGAATCCGGCCCGCCGGGCGTCATAGATGGAGTAGTCAATGATGAGCTCGCCGTGGGCGCCCACCGGGTCGAGCTGCTTGAGGCCGCCATACCGGCTGCCCATGCCGGCGGCCATCACCACCAAAACAGGTTTGTTCATGTTTCCGTCCTCCTTGTGTTCCCGCTCAGCGGACGGTCTCGCCGTCCGCCGGGTCCTCCATGTCCTCTCTGGCCCAGTCCAGGCTGCGCTTCACCGCCCGGTGCCAGCCCTTCAAAAGCTGTTCTCGGCGGTCGGCGGCCATGTCGGGGGTAAAGGTCACGTCCTTCTGCCACAGGCCCCGGATCTCCTCCTGGTCCTTCCAGACTCCCACGGCCAGACCGGCCAGATAGGCGGCCCCCAGAGCAGTGGTCTCCCGGACGACGGGCCGGACCACGTCGGTGCCCAGGATGTCGGCCTGGAACTGCATCAAAAAGCCGTCCCGGCTGGCCCCGCCGTCTGCCCGGAGGGCGCGGAGGGGAACGCCGGTATCCTTTTCCATGGCGGCGGCCAGGTCCCGGACCTGATAGGCGATGGACTCCTGGGCCGCCCGGATGATGTGCTCCCGCCGGGTGCCCCGGGTGAGGCCCACCAGACAGCCACGGGCGTACATGTCCCAGTAGGGGGCCCCCAGGCCGGTGAAGGCGGGCACCAGATAGACCCCGCCGGTGTCGTCCACCTTCCGGGCATAGTACTCGGCGTCCCGGCTCTCGGTGAGGAAGCGCAGCTCGTCCCGGAGCCACTGGATGACGGCGCCGCCCACAAAGACAGAGCCCTCCAGGGCGTACTGGACCTTGCCGCCCAGCCCCACGGCGATGGTGGTGATGAGACCGTTGCTGCTGGCGCAGGGGGTCTCGCCGGTGTTCATGAGGAGGAAGCAGCCGGTTCCATAGGTGTTTTTGGCCTCCCCGGGGGAGAAGCAGGTCTGGCCGAACAGCGCGGCCTGCTGGTCCCCGGCGATGCCGGCGATGGGCACCCTGGACGCCCCCAGCTGGGCATAGCCGTAGACCTCACTGGAGGAGCGGACCTCCGGCAGCATGGCCCGGGGAATGTTGAGGGCGGCGAGGAGCGTGTCGTCCCAGTCCAGGCGGCGGATGTCGAAGAGCATGGTCCGGGAGGCGTTGGTCACGTCGGTGACATGGACCGCCCCGCCGGTGAGCTTCCAGAGGAGCCAGGTGTCCACCGTGCCGAAGAGGATCTCTCCCCGCTCAGCCCGCTCCTGGGCGCCCTCCACATGGTCCAGGAGCCAGCGGATTTTGGTGGCGGAGAAGTAGGCGTCGGGGACCAGACCGGTGGTCGCCCGGATGTGATCCCCCAGGCCATCGGCCAGGAGCCGGTCCACCAGGGGAGCGGTGCGGCGGCACTGCCAGACGATGGCGTTGTGGATGGGCCTTCCGGTGGCCCTGTCCCAGAGGATGGTGGTCTCCCGCTGGTTGGTGATGCCGATGGCGGCCACCTCCGACGGGGCCGCCCCGGTCTTGGCCAGCACCTCCATCATGACGGCGTACTGGGAGGACCAGATCTCCATGGGGTCGTGCTCCACCCACCCCTCCTTTGGGTAGAGCTGGGGAAACTCCTTCTGGGCCACGCCCACGATGTTCTGACTCCGGTCAAAGAGAATGGCCCGGGAGCTGGTGGTGCCCTGGTCCAGGGCCAGGATGTACTTACCCATGCGCTCGCCTCCAACGATACTGTTTCCACCAGTTTACCACATTTGGCGCGGCTTGGGTACTCCAAAACTTCTCCCGTTTCCCCTTTGGACGGATTTCGGCTTACCGGACGATTCATTCCTCGAAATGCTCATCAAAGCTCCACCCCTTAAACAGGTGGAGCTTTGATGAGATAACTGCGTTTTATTTGACAGGCCGGTACCTGATTCTTTCTTTATGTGCGAATGCACGGACCAACATTGCAATAATGCCGATGAAGAGATAACATCCGCCATACAATAAAAACTCCGGCTCACCCATTTCAAAAAATGTCCATGCACCTGCCAAGAAAATGATAATTGCGAATTGTCAAGTCAAGTGCAACAAAGAGCCAAAGAAGATTTCAAAGGGAGCGCGCCAGTCAAGGCATTTGCGGGGTCTGAAATTCATGAGGAAGACGAAGTCGTCCAGGAAGGCGTCAGAGAAAGCAGAGAAGGCGGAGTATTTAGGAAACATCTCACGCAACAGGCCGTTGGTGTTTTCGTTGGTGCCCCGCTGCCAGGGTGCGTGGGGGGCTGCGAAATAGAAGGTGAGCCCCGTAAGGGCCTGCTCCACAGCCTGATAC
>NZ_JAPFEA010000064.1 GCF_026169115.1 Intestinimonas sp.
AGTCGACAGGCTCTCTCAAAAATGCAAGCATTTTTTCGAAGGGATGCAGGCCGCTGCAGCGCACGGCGCAGCCGAAGAGACTGCGCCGCACGTTTGCGGCCTGAGCAGTGTTTTTTCCGACGCGCATGTCGCCGGAAAAAACAGATTCCACCGTATTCCGTCATCTGTGGATGACGGAACTCTGCGAGGCTCTTGCACAAAATCCGGCCTATGGACACGTTTTCGACAACCTGAGGCCCGCCGTGGGAAACTCCCACGGCGGGCCGGTTTTTGTCTTTTGCGGGCGCTGTGTGACGGAAAAATCACGACCTGTCGGCGAGGGCTTTGAGCAGGGACCGCCCGGAGACCGTCAGGGCGCAGCCGGCCCTGCCCCGGCCAAAGGTGAGGTAGCCTTGCTCCTGGAGCAGGGTGAGGAGCCACCGGAGGTGATATTCCGTGACCTGTCCTCCCCGCTGGGAAAGGGACAGGAGGAGGGCCCGGCGGCCCAGCGGCTTCTCCGCCAGCAGGAGGAGGATATCCCGTACAAGGCCCTGGTCCTCGCCTGGCCAGGGGCCGGCGGCGAGGGGGGATGGCTCCGGACGGGGACCGGCGGGGTGAGAGAGCATATAGTCCGGCAGGTGCTCCATGGTGATGACGCCGTCGGAGATGTTGGCCATATACTCCACACAGTTGCGCAGCTCGCGGATGTTGCCCTTCCAGTTGTAATCCATCAGGAAGCGCCAGACGGTGGGATCAAATTCCACAGGGTCCAGCCGCTCCTGCTGCAAAAATGCCCGGATCAGGAGGGGAATGTCGGAGCGGCGGTCCCGGAGGGGCGGGACGTTGATGATGAGGGTGTTGAGCCGGTAATAGAGGTCCAGACGAAATTCGCCGGCGTCCACCAGGGCGTTGAGGTCCCGGTTGGTGGCGGCGATGATGCGGACGTCCACGCCGATGAGCTCGCCGCTGCCCACCTTCATGATCTCCTTTTCCTCCAGGACGCGCAGGAGCTTTGCCTGGGTGGGGAGGGAGAGCTCGCCGATCTCGTCCAAAAACAGGGTGCCCTTCTGGGCCATCTGGAACAGGCCCTCCTTGCCGCCCCGCTTGGCGCCGGTGAAGGCCCCCTCGTCGTAGCCGAAGAGCTCAGATTCCAACAGAGTGGGAGGAATGGCGGCGCAGTTCATGGCGACGAAGGGGAAGCGGGCTCTGCTGGAGGCGTTGTGGATGGACTGGGCGAAGAGCTCCTTGCCGGTGCCGCTCTCGCCGATGATGAGGGTGGGCTTGTCGATCTGGGCGATCCGCCGGGCCTTTTTGACGCATTGGACCAGGGAGGGGCTGCTGCCCATGATGTCCGGGAAGGTGTACTTGGCCACATGCCCCCGCTTGGCGATCTGGCGGCGGAGGGAGGTCTCCAGATTGGTGAGCTCTGTGATGTCCTTGATGAGAAGAATGTAGAGGTCACGGCGGTGGTCCCCCTTGTTGATCTTCTCCTTGGAGACGGTCAGGCTGCGCCCCTGCTCCCGCAGGGTACACAGCCGGTTGCGGAACTCCGAGCCGGAGAGGAGGAGGGGACCCAGCTCGTTGTCCCACCGGAGCTGGCTGAGCTTTTTTCCGTAGAGGTCCGGCGGCAGACCCAAAAGCTGGACAAAGTTTTCATTGAAATTGATGATGGTCCCGCCCTGGTCATAGATGACGATGCCGTAGTCGATGCACTCCATGATGGCCTTGAGCTGGAGGATGGTGTGGGCCGAGGCGTCGTAAAAATAGGAGAGGTAGCTGTCCGGTGTGGAGATGGTGTCGCAGTAGCGGGAGATGCGCTCCTGTATGTCGCCGTCCAGGATGTTGGCCTTGACCGCGATCTCCAGCAGGGTGGTCATGGAGAGCTTGCGGCTGCCCAGATCAAAGACCTGGTCGATCCCGGCGGGAATGTCGTCCGTCGGTCCGGCGGTGATGGCCAGTTCAATTTTTTTCCCGGTCAGATTTTTGTTGCCGGGGTAGTGGATGTAGAGGTTGAGGTTGGTGACCCCGGCCATGTAGAGGGCGTTGACCGCCTGGTGGGCGGAGGAGTAGTAGTTGAAGCAGGCCAGCGCCTCGGTGCCCACCGGAAAACGCTTGAGAGCCTCCACCTTCTCCTTGGAGAAGGCGAAGTCCAGCGTGATGATGGCCGCGTCCTCCCGCACCTGCCGCCGGGCCCGGGGAAAGGAATAGGGGTTGGTGAGCAGGACGATGTCGGCCTGGGCGATCCCGCTGCTGGCGGAGAAATCGGCGCTGTCGTCCAGCTGCACGCAGGATAGGAAATTCAGACGGCCATGGAACACCTTTTCCAGCTCTGTGCGGTACATTTCCTGCACCGATTTCCGCTTGGTGACGAGAAGAAGGGTCTTCATAAGCATGCCCCCGCATAAAGTTTCTCTGCTTGAACATTGTACCTTGCATCCGGGCGGGATGCAAGGTACAATATCTTTTATGCAAAAGGGCGGACACCTCCCGACCAGCCGGTCTGGCACAGAAAGTGGCATTGGATTTGCTATATCTTCTTGGAAAGGGCTGGTCCGAGAGGAGGGCCCGCAGAAATCTGACTGAGGTGAGAGAGAATGAGAGATCAGACGGTAAAGCTGGTGGAGACCGTCCCGTTTATGGCGGGTATGACGGCGCTGGGCGGCTTCTGCAACGCCTATACCTGCATGACCAGAGGGGGCGTCTTCGCCAACGCCCACACGGCCAATATGGCCAAGGTGGGCGTCAGCGTAGCCACCGGGGACTGGACGGGCGTGTTCAACGCCATCGTCCCCATTCTGGGGTGCCTGCTGGGCGCCATTTTGTGCGAGTGCGTGAAGGGGACCGGCGGGAAAGCGGGGCCCTGGCTGCGGGGCGACTGGCACAGAAAGGCCATGCTGGCCGAGCTGCTGGCCTTTTTCGCGGTGGGCTTCATCCCCGATACGGTGCCGCACTTCTATGTAAACGCATTCATGTCCCTGGTCACGGGCTTCCAGCTGGACCTCTTCCGGACCTGGACAGGGGGCGGGCACAACACCACCATCTGCACCGGCAACCTCCGCACGATGGGGCAGCTCATCTATGCGGCGGCGGCAGGGCGCGACGCCGCTGCGGTGCGTAAAATGGGCGCTTATGCCGCGCTGCTCTGCTCCTTCATCCTGGGCGCTGCGATCAGCGCGCTGCTGTGCCTCTGGCTGGGGGTCCGGGCCAGCTGGGCGGGCTGCGTCCTCCTGGCGGTGTGGCTGCTCTGGATGTACCTGGACCAGCGGCGGGATACCGCGCCTGCGGCGGCCTGAACAGAATAAAACGGGGCGTTTTTGGGGCGATATTTTGAGCTATATCGCCTTGAAAACACCCCGTTATTCTTTTGCGGGCGGGGCGGCGGGCGGGACCTGTCTCCGGACCGAGAGAGAAAGAAACAAAATTTTGTGGGAGAGCCCCTGCAAATTCAGCGATTTTCCCGATAGGACGGGCCGGCGGCAAAGAAACTGGCACATGCCTTGCACTATGATCTGGACAGAGGGGAGCCCGGACGCAGGGGCTCCGCAAAAAAGAGGAGGAAAGAACTATGAGTGAGACCACACAGCGCAAAATCGTAAAACCCTGGCAGGCGCTGCTGATGATCGTCGTCGGCATCGCCATCATCTTCCTGGGCCTGATGGTCTTCAAGGCCAAGAACCATGTGATCCTGCTGGTGGACGGCGTCGTCATGTGCGTGATGGCCAGCTGCTTCGGCATCAAGTACGACGATCTGCAGGCGGACATCAAGTCCACCATCAGCTCCATGCTGGTGGCCATCCTGATCCTCATCGCCGTGGGCGTTCTGGTGGGCACCTGGATGATCTCCGGCACCGTGCCCATCATGATCTACTACGGCATGAAGATCCTGACCCCAGGGCTCTTCCTGCCCATCACCTGCATCGTCTGCACCATCATGTCCTCGATGGCCGGCACCTCCTGGGGCACCCTGGCCACCGTGGGCGTGGCCTTCATGGGCGTGGCCCAGGGGCTGGGCGTGCCGCTGCCTGTCACCGCCGGCGCCATCTGCGTGGGCGCCTTCTTCGGCGACAAGATCTCCCCCCTGTCCGACTCCCCCGTCCTGGTGTCCAGCGTCACCGACGTGCCCCTGATGGATGGCATCAAGCACGCCCTGATCTCCACCGGGCCCGCCTGGCTCATCTCGGTGATCTTCCTGACGGTCTACGGCCTGCGCTTCAGCAGCGGCACCGTGGGCGGCGAGGTCTATGACGCAATCATGAGCACCGTCACCACCAGCTTCAACCTCAATCCCCTGCTCCTGCTGCCCCCCGTGGTGGTGGTGGTCCTCATCGTCCTGAAAAAGCCCACCCTGCCCACCTTCACCGCCGGCATTGTCGTGGGCGCCATTCTGGCCGTGGTCTTCCAGGGCGCGCCCCTGATCCAGGCCGCCGACGGGGCCCAGAGCGTCTTCATGGCCATGTACGAGGGCTATAAGGGCGACACCGGCAACGAGGTCGTCAACAGCATGATCCAGCGCGGCGGCCTCACCAGCATGCTCAACACCATCGGCCTGCTGATCTCCGCCGGTGTCTTCGGAGCTCCCCTGCGCACCGCCGGCGTGGTGGACATCCTGCTGGACTTCGTCCGCAAAGTGGCCCGCAACGGCAAAGTCATGGCCACCGGCGTCCTCGCCCTCCACGGCGTCTTCTTCACCATCACCGGCGCCTACTATGTCTCTTATCCCGTGGTGGGCTCCATGGTGAAGGATATGTTCCCGGAGTACGGCCTGGACAAGAAGAACCTCATGCGCATCATGCTGGACACCGGCACCGGCCTTGCGCCCCTGGTGCCCTGGGCTACCACCGGCGCCTATGTGGCCAGCACCCTCGGCGTGGACAATATGACCCTGGCCCCCTTTGCCCCCATGCTCTGGCTGTCCATCGTGATCTCGATTGTCATGGGCCTGACCGGCATCGGCATGGCCAAGCTCAAAGATCAGAAAACCGCCCGCTGACAAAAGGAGGATATTTCTGTGGAAAAGATCATCAAACGCTGGTATGATATGATCCGCATCAACTCGGTCAACGGCCACGAGGTGAATCTGGCCGACTATGTGGCCAAGGAACTGCGGGCCATGAACCTGGAGCCCCATTACAGCTACTTCCCCGAGGATCGGGAGGAGAAGGTCCGCCCCTCCATCTGGACCGTTCTGGACAGCGGCAAGCCGGGAAAGACCGTCATGCTCATCGGCCACATCGATACCGTGGCCGTGGCCAGCGGCTGGAACACCGACCCCTTTACCCCCACCGAGGACGGGGACAAGGTCCACGGCCTGGGCGCCATGGACATGAAGGGCGGCCTGGCGGCCATCCTGGAGACCCTGGAGTATTACTCCCAGCACAAGGAGGAGTTCACCGGAAGCATCGAAGCCTGCTTCGTCTCCGATGAGGAGGGCCTCTCCAAGGGCACCTATCAGCTGGTGGAGGAGGGCATCACCGCCGACTACGCCATCATGGCCGAGTGCCGCTACGACAATGTGGCCATCGGCTTCCGGGGCCGGTACAGCTTTGAGGTCACCGTCCACGGCGTGGCCGCCCATGCCAGCCACTATCCCGCCGTGGGCGAGAACGCCCTCATCACCGGCGGAAAGCTGGCCGCCGCCATCGAGGCCCTGCCCACTCTCACCCACCCCAACCTGAAGCACGGGACCTGGTGCGTGCGGTACATGGAGGGCGGCAACGCCGGGACCCTGGTGGTGCCGGAGAGCTGCTACCTCTTTGTGGACCGGTATGTGGTCCCCGGCGAGACCGAGGCCACCTGCATCGAGCAGATGATGGGCGCGGCCCGGGAGCTGGGCCTGGAGGGCAAGGTGGACATCCGCCTCAAGCCCCGCTCCTCCCCCTATATGCAGTCCTTCGCCCTGGAGCCCGACGACTTCCTGGTCACCACCCTCCAGTCCAAGTTCAAGGAGGTCACCGGCGGCGACCTCCCCGTGGCCTACGACCCCTCCGTCTGCGACTCCAACATCCTGGCCGTCTCCCTGGGCATCCCCACCGTCACCTTCGGCCCCTCCGGCGGCGGCATGCACGCGGCCAACGAGTACGGCCACCCCTGGCAGGTGAAAAACTGCGCCGAGATCTATAAGCGCACCGTGGCCGAGCTGCTGAAATAACAGCAAAAGCAACGAAACTGAGCCCGCCGGCGCAGCCCTTTGGGCGCGCCGGCGGGCTTGCATTTTGGACGCAGGATATGGTATAACAGCAGTACGAGCCGCCGGAAGGGCGGAGAAAGGACGGAATGACCATGTTATTTGTGTGGTATCCTAAGTGCAGCACCTGTCAGAAGGCCAAAAAGTGGCTGGACGCCCACGGCGCCGCCGCTGAGGTCCGGGACATCAAGACCCAGCCCCCCACGGCGGAGGAGCTGCGGGCCTGGTGGACCGCCTCCGGTCTGCCCCTCAAGAAGTTCTTCAACACCAGCGGCCAGAGCTATAAGGCGCTGGGCTTGAAGGACCGGCTCCCCGCTATGGGGGAGGAGGAGCAGCTTGCCCTGCTGGCCGGGGACGGCATGCTGGTCAAGCGGCCCATCCTGGTGGATGGGGACCGGGTGCTGGTGGGCTTCCAGGAGGAGGCGTGGACCGCTTTCCTGGGCTGAGGGCTCAACCGGGCAGGCGCTCCTCCAGCCAGGCCAGGAGGTCGGAGAAGACCTCCGCCCGGTTGAGCTCGTTGAGGAGCTCGTGCCGGGCGTCGGGGTAGAGCTTCACCGTCAGGTCCTGGCAGCCGGCCCGGCGGAAGAAGCCGGCCACCTTCTCCACCCCCTTGCCCCGGGCCCCCACCGGGTCGGCGTCCCCGGAGAAGAGCCCCACCGGGGTCCTGGGGTCCATCCGGGACAGATTTTTGGGATTGGCGATCCGCTGGAGGCCGCCCATCATGTCCCGGAACATGCCCACAGTGGGGACGAACCGGCACAGGGGGTCGGAGACGTAGGCGTCCACGGCGGCGGTGTCCCGGCTGATCCAGTCGGCGTTTGTGCGGGTGGGACGGAACTGGGCGTTGTACGCCCCCAGGGAGAGGGCCGTGACCAGGGGGCTGTGGTAGCGGCCACCGCGCAGGCGGCACAGCGCGCCGGAGAGGGCCTTGCCAAAGGCCACCAGAGCAGGGGACTCCTGACCAGTGCCCAGGAGCAGGCAGCCGTCCACGGTGCCGGGGTGCTCGATGAGGTAGGTCCGGGACACAAAAGAGCCCATGGAGTGCCCCAGCAGGAAGTGGGGCAGGCCGGGGAACCGGCGGTCCATCTGATCGTGGAGGGACTTGACGTCCCGGACCAGGTAATCCCAGCCGTTCCGGGCGCTGAAATAGCCATATTCGCTCCGATCCCTGGCGGTGCCGCCGTGGCCCAGATGGTCGTGGCCGGCCACGGCAAAGCCGTGCTCGGCGAGGAAGCGGGCGAAGGGGTCATACCGCCCCATATATTCTGAAATGCCGTGGACCAGCTGGACCATGGCCCGGGGGGGCTGGTCCTGGGGGAGCCACCAGATGCCGTGGACCTGATGCTCGCCGTCGCTGGAGGGAAAATAAAATTCCTCCCGTAAGACCATAGCAGTCACGCTCCTTTTGTGATAAAATGGCTCTGTCCTGATTTGGCCGGACGCATCCGTCCTGCCGTACCCAAAGTTTAGACCAAGACGCCCCCGCCGTCAATAGCCTGGCCGGGCTGCCTGGCAGAAAGGATCTGATCCCAAATGAATGTGACCGAGCGTTTTTTGCGATATGTCTCCTATGATACCCAGTCCAGCGAGGACTCCGACACCGTACCCACCACGGAAAAGCAGAAGGTCCTGGGGGCCGCCCTGGCCCAGGAGCTCTCCGAGCTGGGGCTTCACGGGGCCCGGATGGACGAGTACGGCTATGTCTACGGCTGGCTCCCCGCCACCGTGGGCTGCGAGGGGGTCCCCTGCGTGGGGCTCATCGCCCATATGGACACCGCCCCCTCCGCCCCAGGCGCCAACGTCAACCCCCGGGTGGTCCGCTACGAGGGCGGGGACATCCCCCTCTCCGACTCTGTGACCATGCGGGCGTCCGAGTTCCCCAGCCTGGCCCGCTATGTGGGACAGGACCTCATCGTCACCGACGGCACCACCCTGCTGGGCGCCGACGACAAGGCCGGCGTGGCGGAGATCTTCACCGCTGTGGAATACCTGGCGGCCCACCCCGAACTCCCCCATGGCCGCATTGCCGTGGCCATCACCCCCGACGAGGAGGTGGGGAGCGGAGCCGACCACTTCGATGTGGAGGGCTTCGGCGCTGCCGCGGCCTACACCGTGGACGGCGGCGAGCTGGGCGAGCTGGAGTATGAAAACTTCAACGCCGCCTCCGCCAAAGTGACGGTCCGGGGCTTCAACATCCATCCCGGCTCCGCCAAGGACAAAATGCGCAACGCCAGCCTGATGGCCATGGAGTTTGTGGGGATGTTGCCCCCGGCGGAGACCCCCGCCCACACCGAGGGCTACGAAGGCTTTTACCACCTGTGCCACATGGAGGGCGACGAGACGGAGGCCCGGCTGGACTTCATCATCCGGGACCATGACCGGGAGCGGTTTGAGACCCGGAAGGAGCGGATGAACCTCATCGCCGCCTACCTCAACGAAAAATATGGGTCCACCACCGTGCAGGTGGAGCTGAAGGATTCCTACTACAATATGAAGGCCCAGATCGAGCCCCACATGTACCTGATCCACCGGGCCAGAGCCGCCTTTGCCAAGGTGGGCGTGGAGGCGGTGGAGGTGCCCATCCGGGGCGGTACCGACGGCGCCCGGCTGTCCTATATGGGGCTGCCCTGCCCCAACCTGTCCACCGGCGGCGCCAACTTCCACGGCATCATGGAGTATATCCCCGTCCAGTCCATGGAGAAGATGGTCCAGGTCCTGGTGGAGCTGGTCACCGAGCAGAAATAAACCGGACCCAACGCCCTGACAGGGGTTGGCCCGGTCCCCGACAGAAAAGCAAACGGACCCCCGCGCAGGCAGGAGCTGCCGCGCGGGGGTCCGTTTTTGTGTTGTGTGGGATGCCGGCGATGCTCAGCTCCGTTTGGGAAGGACGATCTCGGGCATGAGCTCGTCGGAGATGATGTCCAGCATCTCCTCGATCCGGGCCACGTCCTCCGCCGGGAAGCGGGCCTTGATCCGGTCCATCACAGTGGAGAGATAGCCGTAGCTGATGTTGTAGTAGTCGATGTACTTCTGGGTGACCACCAGATGGTACTCCCGCTTGTCCGTCTCAGACTGCTCCTTACGGACATACCCCTTCTGGATCAGGTTGTTGATCTTATAGGCGGCATTGGGCGGAGAGATGCCCACAAAGCTGGAGAACTCATTGACGGTGGGCTCCCCCAGAGCCATGATGATCTCCATGCAGAAGGTCTCCACGGTGGTCAGGCTGGCCTCCCGCTTCTGGAAGCGCCCGAATACCGAGCGGTAAAAATGAAGCTTGAATTTGGTATACACGTCATTGAACGCCTGTTCCAGCATGCTCTTCCCCTCCAAAACGGCGGTATTTCCGCGTGCGTCTGCCGCGCACGCAGGCTTCTCTTCTATATCCTACCTGAGATCCGCCGTTTTGGCAATGGGTCAGCTGCCGACAGCGAAGGTGAGCTCGCCCTGGGCGGCCACCTTCCCGTCCACCTTGGCCACCGCTTTGCCGAAGCCGATGGGGCCCCGGCGCTCGATGAGCTCGCAGGAGAGCTCCAGCACGTCGCCGGGCCGGACCTGCTTTTTGAACCGGGCGTTCTTGATCCCGCCGAAGAAGGCCAGCTTCCCCTTGTTCTCCGGCAGGGAGAGGATGGCCACCGCCCCCACCTGGGCCAGGGCCTCGATGATGAGCACGCCGGGCATCACCCGGTACTGGGGGAAATGGCCCATGAAAAAGGGCTCGTTGACGGTGACGGCCTTGATGCCCTTGGCCCACGCGCCGGGAACGAAGTCGGTGATCCTGTCCACCAGCAGGAAGGGGGGGCGGTGGGGGATGATCTCCTGGATCTCTTCAATGTTCAGCTCCACAGTCTCAACCCTCCCATCTCTTGAGCAGGATACTGGCGTTGTGGCCGCCGAAGCCCAGGGAGTTGGACATGGCGTACCGGAGGTCGGCGGCCCGGCCCTCGTTGGGCACGATGTCCAGGTCACAGGCGAGGTCGGGCTCACGGTAGCCGATGGTGGGGGGCAGGAAGCCCTCCAGCAGAGCCTGGGCGGTGAAGACGGCCTCGGCTGCGCCGGCGGCCCCCAGCATGTGGCCGGTCATGGACTTGGTGGAGCTCACCGCCAGGTGGTAGGCATGGTCGCCGAAGGCCGTCTTGATGGCCTGGGTCTCGCAGGCGTCGTTCATGGGGGTGGAGGTGCCGTGGGCGTTGATGTAGCCCACCTCCTCCGGCGCCACGCCGGCGTCCGCCAGGGCCATGGACATGGCCTTGGCCCCCTCAGCCCCGCCGGGGGCGGGGGCGGTGATGTGGTAGGCGTCGCAGGTGGCGCCGTAGCCCACCGCCTCGCCCAGGATGACGGCCCCACGGGCTCTGGCGTGCTCCAGCTCCTCCAGGACCAGTACGCCGGCCCCCTCGCCCATGACGAAGCCGCTGCGGCGGGCGTCAAAGGGGATGGAGGCGGCGGCGGGATCGTCGCCGATGTGGAGGGCGTGCATGGAGGTGAAGCCTCCCATAGCCAGCTCCGTGATGACAGCCTCGGCCCCGCCGCACAGGACCACGTCGGCATAGCCGTCCCGGATCTGGCGCAGAGCGTCGCCCACGGCGTTGGTGCCGCCGGCGCAGGCGGTGGTGGGACAGGAGGCCATGCCCTTGAGCCCGTAGCGGATGGCGATGTGGGCGGCGGCCATGTTGCCGATGGACATGGGGATGAAGAAGGGGGAGATCTTGTCATAGCCCTTCTGCTCGCCCTTGGCGGTCTCGTGCTGGAGGGTATAGAGCCCGCCGATGCCGGCGGAGAGGATGACCCCACAGCGGTAGGGGTCCTCGCCGGCGAAGTCCAGGCCGCTCTGCTCCACCGCCTCCCGGGCGGCGGCCAGGGCGAACTGGGCAAACCGGTCCACCTTCCGGGCCTCCCGCTTCTCCATGTAGTTGGCCGGGTCAAAGCCCTTGACCTCGCCGGCCAGCTTGGCCTTCATGCTGGAGGCGTCATAGAGGGTGATGGGGCCGATGCCGCACTTGCCGGCCTTCACGGCCTCCCAGCTCTCGGCGGCGGTGAGCCCCACAGGGGTCACCGCCCCCAGGCCGGTGATGACGACCCGTCTTCTTTCCATCTCTTGCACTCCTCCCTTATACCGCCATGCCGCCGTCCACGCACAGGACCTGGCCCGTGATGTAGGCGGCGTCGTCCCCGGCGAAGAAGGCCACGGCCTTGGCCACGTCCTCGGCCTGGCCCAGCCGCCCCATGGGGATGGCGGTCAGCATGGCCTCCCGGGCCTTCTCGGGCAGGGCGGCCGTCATATCGGTGTCGATAAAGCCGGGGGCCACCGCATTGACGGTGACGTTCCGGGCGGCCAGCTCCTTGGCCATGGACTTTGTAAGGCCGATGAGACCGGCCTTGCTGGCGGCATAGTTGGCCTGTCCGGCGTTGCCCCGGAGGCCCACGATGCTGGAGAGGTTGACCACCCGGCCATACTTCTGCTTCATCATGGGGCGGTAGACCGCCTTCATGCAGTGGAAGGCCCCCTTCAGGTTGGTGTCCAGCACGGCGTCCCAGTCAGCCTCCTTCATCATGGGCATGAGGCCGTCCCGGGTGACGCCGGCGTTGTTGACCAGAATGTCCAGCCGACCGAAGCGGGCGAGGACCTCCTTCACCATGGCCTCGCAGGCGGCGGCGTCGGCCACGTCGGCCCGGAGGGCGAAAGCCTCCGCCCCCAGAGCGGCGCAGGCGCCCACCGTCTCCTCTGCGGCGGCGGCATTCCCGGCGTAATTTACGGCGACCCGGGCACCCTGGCGGGCCAGCTCCAGGCAGACCGCCCGGCCAATCCCGCGGCTGCCGCCGGTCACCAGGGCGCATTTACCCTGTAAGCTCATCTCTTATGCTCCTTTCAGGGCGGCCACCGCCGCCTCCAGGTCCTCCGCCGTCTCCACGGCGCAGGTGGTGATGCTCTTGTCTGTCTTCTTGACAAAGCCGCTCAGGGCCTTGCCCGGGCCGATCTCCAGGATGGTGTCCACCCCGTGGGCGGCCATGTTGCGGATGGTGTCCTCCATATGGACGCTGCTCTGGACCTGCCGGACCAGCAGACCGGGGATGGTGTCCCCCTGGCCCATCACGTCGCCCTTGCAGTTGAAGAGGACGGGACAGCGCATGGGGGCAAATTCCACGGTGCGGAACCGCTCCTCCAGGGCCTCCCCGGCGGGGGCCATGAGGGAGGTGTGGAAGGGGCCGCTCACCTTCAGGGGCAGGACCCGCCTGGCACCGTGCTCCTTGGCCAGGCGGCTGGCCTCGGCCACGGCGGCGGCGTCGCCGCCGATGACGATCTGGCCGGGACAGTTGAGGTTGGCGATCTCGACCACGCCCAGGTGGGCGGCGGCGTCGCAGCACTTCTGGAGCGTCTCCCGCTCCAGCATGAGGACGGCGGCCATGGCGCTGGGCCGGTCCTTTACGGCCCCGGCCATGGCCTTGCCGCGGAAGGCCACCAGCTCCACGGCCTGCTCCGGGGTGAGGACCCCGGCGGCGCACAGGGCGGAGTACTCGCCCAGGCTCAGGCCGGCGGTCATGGCGGGCCGGACGCCCTTTTCATAGAGGACGGCGGTGACGCCGGCGGCAAAGGCCACCATGCAGGGCTGGGTGTACTGGGTCTGGCTCAGGACCTCGTCGGGTCCCTCAAAGCACAGCTTTTTGAGGTCAAAATCCACCTTGGCGGCGTCCAGCACCGCCCGGAAGGCGGGATAGGTCTCGTAGAGGTCCCGGCCCATGCCCGCGTGCTGGGTGCCCTGACCGGCGTAGAGAAAGGCCAGCTTCATCAAAAGCCCTCCTTTTCCATGCGCTCCAGGACGCCCCGGCAGCCCCCGCACAGCTCCTCCAGGATGGCCCGGAGGGGGCGGACCTCATGGAGCATACCGGCCACCTGGCCGGCCATGAGACTGCCGGACTTGACGTCGCCCTCAAAGACGGCCCGGCGCAGGGCCCCCAGGGTGAATTCCTCCAGCTCCAGCTTGTCGGCACCCTCCTTCTCCTTGGCGATGTAGGTCTTGGCCATGGGGTTTTTGAGGATGCGCACCGGGGTGCCGCCGATGCGGCCAGTGACCACGGTGCCGCTGTCCTTGGCCTTGAGGACGGCTGCCTTGTAATTTTCGTGGATGGGGCACTCCTCGCTGACCAGCAGACAGGTGCCCACCTGGGCGCCGCAGGCCCCCAGGGCAAAGGCGGCCACCAGCTGGCGGCTGTCGGCGATGCCGCCGGCGGCCACCACCGGGAGGTCCACCGCGTCCCGGACCTGGGGGACCAGGGCCATGGTGGTGAGCTCGCCCACGTGGCCGCCGGACTCGGTGCCCTCGGCGATGACGCCGTCGGCCCCCGCCCGGGCCACCAGCTTGGCCAGGGCCACCACGGAGACCACGGGGAAGACCTTGGCCCCCGCCTCCTTCCACATGGGGATGTAAGAGGCCGGGTTCCCGGCCCCGGTGGTGATGAAGGGGACCCGCTCCTCGGCGGCGATTTGGGCCATCTCTCTGGCCTGGGGGTGCATGAGCATGATGTTCACGCCAAAGGGCTTGTGGGTGAGGGTGCGGCACTTGCGGATGTTTTCCCGAAAGGTGTCGGCGTCCATGCCCCCCGCGCCAATGAGGCCCATGGCCCCGGCGTTGGAGACGGCGGCGGCGAATTCGCCGGTGGCGATGTTGGCCATGCCGCCCTGGATGATGGGGAATTCCGTCCCCAGGATCTCGTTCAATTTCATCGTGATGACCGTCCTTACTCTCTTGATGGCAGCCGGTACCGGCCTGCCCTTGTTACCACTCCAGCAGGACTCCGCCCCAGGTGAGCCCCGCGCCGAAGCCGACGCAGAGGACCTTTTGGCCCCGCCTGAGCAGGCCCTGCTCCGCCATTTCGTCCAGGGCGATGGGAATGCTGGCCGCCGAGGTGTTTCCATAGCGCATCATGTTCTGGTAGAACTTCTCATTGGGCGCCTTCAGCTTCTTGGCCACATGGTCGATGATGCGCTTGTTGGCCTGGTGGGGCACGAACCAGTCGATGTCCTCCAGGGCCAGGCCGGTCTCCTCCAGCAGGACATGGACGCAGTGGGGCACCGCCTCTACGGCGAAGCGGAAGACCTTTTGTCCGTCCATGCGGATGCAGGGGGGCTGGGGGCCGGGGCCGGCAATGAAGATGGCCTCGGCGTCCCCCCGCGCCCCCAGGGTGCAGGCATAGGGGCCCCCCTCCGCCAGCGTCACCACGGCGGCTCCGGCGCCGTCGCCGAAGAGGACGCAGGTGCCCCGGTCGGTAAAGTCGGTGATACGGCTGAGGGCCTCCGCTCCGACGATCAGGGCGTAGGGGCGCTCGCTCTGGAGCAGAAGGCCCCGGGCCACCTGGAGGGCGTAGATAAAGCCGGTGCAGCCCACATTCATATCAAAGCAGGGAATGTCCTCGGGGAGACCCAGCCGCTGCTGCAACAGGCAGGCGCTGGTGGGGGCGGAGGTGTCGGGGGTGACGGTGGCCACGATGCAGGCGCACAGGCCCCTGGGGTCCACCTTTCCCCGCTCCAGCGCCCTCTGGGCCGCCAGCCCGGCCAGGTCGGTCTGGGTCTCCCTCTCACAGAAGTGCCGGGCCCGGATGCCGGTCCGGCTGGCGATCCACTCGTCGCTGGTCTCCACCAGGCGGCTCATATCGTCGTTGGTGACCACCCTGGCGGGCAGGGCCCGGCCGGTGGACGCGATCTTCAATCCCTTCATAGGCCCTCCTTCCGAACGTGCGGCCTGCCCATTCCACGGAATTTCTCATAGCGCCGCCGGGCGAAGTCCCCCTCCCGGACCACCCGGTCCAGGGCCCGGGACAGGGCCCGGTCCACCGCCACAAAGACCGCTTGGGGATTTTCGTGGGCACCCCCTGGCGGCTCCGGGATGACCTCGTCGGCCACCCCCAGCGCCACCAGGTCACGGGCGGTGAGCTTCATGAGCTCGGCGGCCTCCCCGGACCGGGCGGAGTCCTTCCACAGGATGGACGCAAAGCCCTCCGGGGAGAGGACGGAATAGACGGCATTTTCCAGCATGAGCACCCGGTTGGCCACTGCCAGGGCCAGGGCCCCGCCGCTGCCCCCCTCGCCGGTGACGACGGTGACCACCGGCACGTCCAGGGCGCTCATGAGGGACAGGGTGGAGGCGATGGCCTCTCCCTGTCCCCGGGCCTCGGCCTCCAGACCGGGGTAGGCCCCAGGGGTGTCCACAAAGGTGATGACGGGCCGGCGGAATTTCTCGGCCTGGCGCATAAGGCGCTGGGCCTTCCGGTAGCCCTCCGGCCCCGGCATGCCGAAGTTGCAGGCCATGTTCTCCTGGAGGGTCTTGCCCTTCCGGTGGCCGATGACGGTGACCGGATGGCCCTTGTAGAGGGCCACGCCCCCCAGGATGGCAGGGTCCTCCCGGCACTGCCGGTCCCCCTTACAGGGGAAAAAGTCGGTGAACAGGGCGGAGATATAGTCCGCCGTGCCGGGGCGTCCGGCGTGGCGGGCCAGGGTCACCCGCTCCGCTGCAGTGATCTCAGCCATGGTCCTTGCCTCCTATTACAATAAATTTGGACAGGAAAGCCGGGCAGCCAGTCCGGCTTTCCCTCCATCTCGAGCCTAAGCTACAATAAGGGGAGCAACTGGCTGACCCTTGCCTCCTTGGGCTTTTATGTCCGTTGGAAAGACTGTTA
>NZ_JAPFEA010000141.1 GCF_026169115.1 Intestinimonas sp.
CCCCTTGGCGGGGTCGCCGCCGGTGCCCTCCATCACGCCGTCGGCGTAGCTCCGCTCCACCTGCTGGTAGGCCCAGTGGGTGGCCGGTACGTCCGAAAAGTGCTGGACCGCCGACGCCCCCGCCGGGGCCGCCAGGCCAACGCACAGGGCGGCAGACAACAGCAGCGATACAGGTTTTTTCATGGTTTGCCCTCCTTGGTCGAATCTGAGTTACGATAAAATAAGTATACCGCCGCTTCCGCACAAGTGCAACCGGAAATGGACAGGACAGGGGGCGAAAAGGAGGTCCGAAGGCGGAAAAGGATTGCCTTGCCCCCCGCTTTATGGTACAATATCGGGCGACAAATACCGAAAGAGGGTCTTATACCAATGAAGCTAGGCATCGTGGGGCTCCCAAACGTGGGCAAGTCCACCCTGTTCAACGCCATCACCAACGCCGGCGCGGAGTCGGCCAACTACCCCTTCTGCACCATCGACCCCAACGTGGGCATGGTGGCCGTCCCGGACAGCCGTCTGGACTGGCTCAGCGAGCTCTACCACCCCAAGAAGACCACCCCCGCCGTCATTGAGTTCGTGGACATCGCCGGACTGGTGAAGGGGGCCTCCAGGGGCGAGGGCCTGGGCAACAAGTTTCTCTCCAACATCCGGGCCACCGACGCCATCGTCCATGTGGTCCGCTGCTTTGACGACCCCAACGTCATCCATGTGGAGGGCTCCACCGACCCCCTCCGAGACATCGAGATCATCGACATCGAGCTCATCATGGCCGACATGGAGATGGTCCAGCGGCGCATGGACAAGTGCGCCAAGATGGGTAAGACCGGCGACAAGAAGGCGGCCCACGAGGCGCAGGTGCTCCAGGGGCTCATGGACTGGCTCAACGCGGGCAAGTCCGCCCGTTCCTACCAGTGTGATGAGGAGGACGCCGCCCTCATCGCCCAGTCCGAACTCCTCTCCCTCAAGCCGGTCATCTATGCCGCCAACCTGGACGAGGCGGGCTTCTCCGACTATCAGAGCGTGGACTACTACCAGCAGGTGGCCAAGGTGGCCGCCGACGAGGGGGCCCAGGTCATCCCCGTCTGCGCCCAGCTGGAGGCCGAGATCGCCCAGCTGGAGCCCGACGAAAAGGCCATGTTCCTGGAGGACCTGGGCATTGCCGAGTCCGGCCTGGACCGGCTCATCAAGGCCAGCTACGCCCTGCTTGGTCTCATCTCCTACCTCACCTCCGGCGAGGACGAGTGCCGGGCCTGGACCATCCAGCGGGGCACCAAGGCCCCCCAGGCCGCCGGCAAGATCCACTCCGACTTCGAGCGGGGCTTCATCCGGGCCGAGGTGGTCTCCTTTGAGGACCTGAAGGCCAACGGCTCCATGAACGCCGCCAAGGAAAAGGGCCTGGTCCGCTCCGAGGGCAAGGAGTACGTGGTCCAGGACGGCGATATCATCCTGTTCCGGTTCAACGTGTAAGGGCAGATAAATTGCAGAGGAAAACCCCGCCCACGCCGCAGTCAAGCGGCGTGGGCGGGGTTTTGTCTGTTTGGGGTATGCTCCACCGTCATTCTGAGCCCTTTACCCTTCGTCATTCTGAGCCGCAGGCGAAGAATCCGTTGGCTCCCTCTCTGTGGGAGTCTTTCCATGACGCAAAAGGACGGGAGATGCGGATGCTTCGCTCCGCTCAGCATGACGTAGGGGTGGGGGGCGTTGACGGCGGGGCGCGGCTTGCCAGACGCGCCCAAACATGGCGGTGCGGGCTGGGGTGGGCCGATGGGGACATCGGCCCCTACGGTCACACCATACATGTTTCCCCCGCCGAACGCCGCCGCTCTCTTTCCCGTCTTCCTGAGCCCTTCACCCTTCGTCATTCTGAGCCGCAGGCGAAGAATCCGTTGGCTCCCTCTCTGAGGGAGTCGTTCCATGACGCAAAAGGACGGGAGATGCGGATGCTTCGCTCCGCTCAGCATGACGCGGGGGTGAGGGGCGTCGCGTTCCACACAAGGGTGGCGAGAGGGCTCACAGAGCGATGTCAAAGTTCTTTTTCTTGCAAGAAAAAGAAGGAGAAAAAAGGACTCAGTCGGGGATGTAGGCCCGGACCCGGAGCTGGGCGCCCAGGTCCTGGCAGAGGGCCCGGCACCGTTCGAGCTCCTCGGGGGACTTGTCCTTGTCCACCACGGTCATCATCACCGTGGGGACGTACTTGACCGCCTCCCGGGTGAAGTCCAGCATGGCCTTCCAGGCCAGAAGGCCGTCCCGGGGCCGGGTGACGGCCAGATATTCCTCCGGCGTGGAGCCGTTGAGGGAGATGGAGAGCACGTCGATGCGGCCCTTGAGGTCGGGGCAGACGTCCCGGCCCTGGAGGAGGCTGGCGTGGCCGTTGGTGTTGATGCGCACCGGCGGCAGACCGGGGGCCGTCCGCTTGAGCTCGTCCACCAGCCACAGAATGTCGTCGATGCGGAAGGTGGGCTCCCCAAAGCCGCAGAAGACCAGCTCCCGGTAGCGGTTCAGGTCCCGGTCCAGCAGGTCCCGGAGGGCCTCCTCCCGGGTGGGCTCGTGGTCCAGCCACAGGTCGTCGGCGTAGATGGACCCCTTGTGGCCGTTCTGCCGCAGGCAGAAGACGCAGGCGCAGTCGCACCGGTTGGTCAGGTTGACATAAAGGGCGTCCGCGTACTCATAGCTGATGGTCTCCATACCAATCCCTCCTCAGATGATATCAAAAAACCGTTTTCCGTTGTCCAGGGTGACGGCCAGGACCTCCTCCACCGTCAGGCCCTTGAGCTGGGCGATGGTGGCGGCGGTGAGAGGAATGAGGGAGGAGTCGCACCGCTCCCCCCGGTGGGGCACCGGCGCCATATAGGGGGCGTCGGTCTCCAGCATGATGCGGTCCATGGGGGCCAGGCGGATGACCTCCGGGGCCCGGCGGGCGTTGGTGAAGGTGATGTTGCCGGTGAAGGAGAGCAGCCAGCCCCGGTCCAGGGCCACCTTGGCGTCCTCGGCGCTGAGGGCGCAGCAGTGGAAGACCCCCCGGGCGTTGGGGTGGGCGCGGACGATGTCCAGACAGTCCCGGTGGGCGTCCCGGTCATGGACCACGACGGGCAGGTCCAGCTCCTCGGCCAGGGAGAGCTGGGCGTCGAAGAAGTCCCGGGAGAAGGCCCGGGCCTCCGGCTCCTTGACCCAGTAGTAGTCCAGCCCCACCTCGCCGATGGCCTTCACCTTGGGGTGGGCGGCCAGGGCCCGGACGGCGTCCAGGTCACGGAGGGCGGCCCCCTCCAGATTCTCCGGGTGGAAGCCCACGGCGGCATAGATGTAGTCGTATTGCTCCGCCAGGTCCACACACTGCCGGGAACTCTCCAGGTCGCAGCCGGGGCAGACCACCAGGTCCACCCCCTTGCCCGGCAGGGCGGAGAGCAGGGCGGCCCGGTCGGCGTCAAAGGCGTCGTCATAGTAGTGGGCATGGGTATCAAAGATCATGGCTCGGTCCTCGCTTTTTCATTTCATTATTTTAATCTTAACCGTTTTGCAGCTTTTTTTCAAGTGCGCTTTAACGCAAAAAAGCGGACGCCGGAGGCGTCCGCTTTTCATGTGTTTACAGGACCTTGGACAAAAATTCGATGGTCCGGGGCTCCTTGGGGTTGGCGAAGAAGGCGTGGGGCTCGTTCTGTTCCAGGATGTGGCCGCCGTCCATGAAGAGGACCCGGCTGCCCACCTCCCGGGCGAAGCCCATCTCGTGGGTGACCACCACCATGGTCATGCCCTCGTCGGCCAGCTGCTTCATGACCTCCAGCACCTCGCCCACCATCTCGGGGTCCAGGGCGGAGGTGGGCTCGTCAAAGAGCAGGACCTTGGGACGCATGGCCAGGGCCCGGACGATGGCGATGCGCTGTTTCTGGCCGCCGGAGAGCTGGGCGGGGTAGGCGTCCGCCTTGTCCTCCAGCCCCACCCGCCGGAGGAGGGCGGAGGCGGCGTCGTCGGCCTCGGCCTGGGCCATCAGGCCGGTGCGCACGGGGGCCAGGGTGATGTTTTTGCGGATGGTCATATTGGGAAAGAGGTTGAAGTGCTGAAAGACCATGCCCATCTGGCGGCGGATGGCGTCGATGTCCGTTTTGGGGTCGGTGATTTCGGTGCCCTCAAAGGAGATGACGCCGGAGGTGGGGGTCTCCAGCAGGTTGAGACAGCGCAGGAAAGTGGACTTGCCCGAGCCGGAGGGCCCGATGATGACCACCTTCTCGCCGGGGTGGATGTGCTCCGAGATGTCGTCCAGCACCAGATGGTCGCCGAAGGACTTGGAGAGATGTTTAACGTCGATCACTCTGACGCAGCCTCCTTTCCAGCTTGCCCTGGAGCCAGGTCAAGATCAGAACAAAAATCAGATACATCACGGCGATTCCGATGTAGGGGTACATGTAGTCGTAGATCTTGCCGCCGATGCCCTTGGCGTAATAGACCAGCTCGGCCCCACCGATGGCGGAGACCAGGGAGGTGTCCTTGAAGAGGGTGATGAACTCGTTGCCCAGGGAGGGAAGGATGTTCTTGAACGCCTGGGGGACGACGATGAAGCGCATGGTGTCAAAGTAGTTCAGGCCCAGGGAGCGGCCGGCCTCCATCTGGCCGCCGTCCACGCTCATCAGGCCGCCCCGGACGATCTCGGCCACATAGGCGCCGGAGTTGATGCCCAGGCCCAGCGCGCCCACCATGGCGTAGTTGCGGCTGCTCTTGAAGATAACAAAGCCCCAGATCAACAGCTGTACCATCATGGGGGTGCCCCGGATGACGGTGGTGTAGACCTTGCACAGGACGTTTATCAGCCCAAGGATGGGGTTGCGGCGGCCGGGCAGCTGCTGGTCGTGTGCGGTGCGGATCACGGCCACCGCCATACCCAGCACCACGCCGATGGCGAGGGCAATGACAGTCAGCTGTAAGGTGGTGGCGATGCCCTTGAGATAGAGCTGCCAGCGGTCAGCGACTAGGAATGCCTTGCAGATGCTCACATAAAAATCCTGCCAGAAGGGGAGTTCGGCTCCGGCCTTCAGTTGTTCTGCCAGTTGCTCGTAGAGCGGCTGCCAATTCATAGGCGAGGCTCCTTCCTTTTCATAACGTCAATACAAGAGGGCGGCTCTCCAGCCGCCCTCTTGCGTTGGATCAGAGGGATCAGTCCGCTTTGATGTACTTGTCCACGATGGCCTGGAAGGTGCCGTCGGCCTTCAGCTCAGCCATGGCGGCGTTGATGGCCTCCAGCAGGGCGGTGTTGCCCTTGGCCACGCCGATGGCGTAGTCCTCCACGACCCACTCGCCGGGCAGGGTGGTCAGGCCGGGGTTGGCCTCCACATAAGCCTGGGCGGGCTTGTCGTCGATGATGACGGCGTCGATCTGGCCGTTGACCAGGGCCTGGACGGCGATGGCGCCGTTGTCGTAGCCGATGACGTGCTCCTCGCCGTAGCCGCCGTTCTCAGGGGTGTCGGAGGCGTAGAGGAAACCGGTGGTGCCCATCTGGGTGCCGATCATTTTCTCGCCCAGATTGTCCATGGTCACGTCGGAGCCCTCCTTGACGATGACCACCTGCACGCCGGTGGCATAGCTGTCCGTGAAGTCCAGGACCTGCAAACGGTCCTCGGTGATGGTGACGCCGGCCATGACCATATCGCTCTTGCCGTTCTGAGCGGCCTCCAGAGCGGCGTCAAAGCCCATGTCGTCGATCTGGAGCTCCAGGCCCAGCTTCTCGGCGATGGCGCCGGCGACCTCGATGTCGATGCCCTCCAGGCCAGTGCCGTTGTAGCCCTCGCCGTCGGCCAGCATCTCATAGGGAGGGAACTCGGAGTTGGTGGAGAGGATCAGCTTGCCCTCCTCCACGGTGGTGAAGGCGGCCTCGCCGGCGGGCTCGGTCACAGCAGGGGTGGTCTGGGCGGGAGCGGTGGTCTCGGGGGCGGGGGTGGCGGCGGAGCCGCCGCCGCAGGCGGCCAGCAGGCTGAAGCTCAGGGAAGCGCCCAGGGCCAGGCAGAGCAGTTTCTTCATATTCATCATGTTCATTCTCTCCTCTTGGACCCGCGTGGGTCATTTGTTGTGTATGATTATACAACGGCTTCCCGGATAATGCAAGCCCTATTTTGAAAAAAAGATGGTTTTATGCAAAATGAATAGAATATAGGTGAATAAATGGATGTGCTGGTCAGGTTGGATAAAGAGCGGGGCAAAAAAGACCGGGCCGCTTTACAGCGGCCCGGTCTTTGTCAGCAGTCAGTTGACTGGCGGAGGGGTTCAGCCCTTGGTGCAGCGGTCGAAGAAGAAGAAGCCCAGAGGGGTGTAGTACATACCCTCGATGCCGTCGGTCAGCATGTACTTCTGGGTGTAGAAGTACAGGGGGCACAGGGCGTAGTCCTGACCCATGATGATGTTCTCGGCGTCGTGCAGCAGCTGCATGCGGACGGCGGGATCGGTCTCGGTCTTGGCAGCCTGGATCTTGGCGTCGTACTCGGCGTTGGAGTACTTGGCGTCGTTGTTGCCGCCGCCGGTGAGCCACATATCCAGGAAGGACATGGGATCGTTGTAGTCGGCGATCCAGCCGTTGCGGGCGATGGAGTAATCGCCGTCCTTACGGGTCTGGAGGAAGGTGGCCCACTCCTGGTTGTTCAGGGTGACGGTCACGCCCAGCTCCTTCTGCCACATGCCCTGGAGGGCCTCGGCAACGGCCTTGTGGGCGTCGTCGGTGTTGTAGAGGTACTCAACGACAGGGAAGCCCTCGCCGTTGGGGTAGCCGGCCTCGGCCAGCAGGGCACGGGCCTCATCGCAGTTGGCCTGGTAGTCGGCGTCGGTGGGGGCGTAGTAGTCGCCGCCAGTGGTGCGGAAGTCGTCGCCAGTGGCGCCAGCAGCGTCATACACACCGGCGGGCACGAAGCCGCCGGCCTCGACCTGACCGGTCTGGGTGATCTCGTTGACGATATAGGTGCGGTCAATGGCCAGGGTGAAGGCCTTGCGGACGCGGGGGTCGTCGAAGGGGGCCTTCTGAGTCTGGTAGCAGACATAGTAGGTGCCGATGTAGTCCACGATCTTCAAATCGCCGGAGGTCATCAGGCCGGCGATCTCGTCCACGGGCATCTGCTCGATGAAGTCCAGCTCGCCGGTCTTGAAGCCGTTGAGCATGGCGTTGGCGTCCTCCATCAGCTTGAAGGTGATCTTGGTGGGGCCCAGGTCGGCCACGCCGTAGTAGTGCTCGTTGGGCTCCATGACGATCTGGGAGTTGGTCTCACGGACGGTCATCTTGTAGGGGCCATTGGAGATGTAGGTGGCGGGGTCGTAGGTCCACTGAGCGTTGCTCACGATGTCCTCGCGCACGGGGAAGGTGGCGGGGAAGGCGCAGATCTCCAGGAAGTAGGGCAGGTCGGTGGCCAGGGTGACCTCGAAGGTCTTCTCGTCCAGGGCCTTGACAGCCAGGGTGGAGGGGTCGGCGTACTCAATGATCTCCTTGCCCTCCTCGTCCAGCTCGCCGGTGGGGGTGCCGTAGATGATCTCGCTGGCGCCCTTGACGCAGTCGATCATGTAGCTGTAATCAGCGGCGGTCTCGGGGTTAACCAGACGCTGCCAGGTGAACACGAAGTCCTGGGCGGTGACGTCCTTGCCGTCGGACCACTTGGCGTCGGACCGCAGCTTGAAGGTGTAGGTGACGGTGCCGTCCTCGTTGGTCACCTTCTCATAGCTCTCGGCCTGGCCGGGGGCCAGCACGGCGTTGGTGCAGCTGCCGTTGGTGCCATTGGTCTCCACGCCGGAGTCGTTCCAGCGCATCAGGCCCTCAAACATGTGGTTGAGCATGATGGCGCCGTCCACAGCAGTGTTCAGAGCGGGGTCGATGGACTGGGGCTCGGAGGCGATGTTGATGTTCATCTCAAAGCCTTCGCCGGTGGGGGCTTCGGTGCCAGGAGCAGGGGTACCGGTGGGAGCAGGGGTGCTCTGGGTGCCGCCGCCGCAGCCGGCCAGCAGACCGAACACGAGGGCCCCGGACAGAAGCAGAGACAGGAGCTTCGTCTTTTTCATAGTTTGACCTCCATCTTATAATTTCTTGTATCGTAGCGCCTTGCGGCGGGATACACAGACCCGGTCACAGCCGCCCGGCGGCCGCTATGCGGCCGCCAAAAGGCCGTGGCCTTTTGGGAATGAGGGTATTATACCACGGTTGTAACAATTCTGTAAAGAATGTGTTTCAAAAGAATGAAGCAAAAGATGGGGCATTTTTCCTTCTGGGTATTTCCGCTTGTCCTTCTGCGCATTTCTCTTGTCATTCTGAGCGAAGTGAAGAATCCGTTTCTCCCGTCCTGGAAAAAGGACGAGGGCGCGGATTCTTCGGCCTATGGCCACAGAATGACGAGGAGGGGGGCGCTTTCAAGATCCTTTTGCGGATTTCTTTTGTCGTCCCGCGCATTTCTCTTGTCATTCTGAGCGGAGCGAAGAATCCGTCTCTCCCGTCCCGGAAAAAGGACGAGGGCGCGGATTCTTCGTCCTATGGCCTCAGAATGACGAGGAGGGGGGCGTTTTCAAGGTCCTTCTGCGCATTTCTCTTGTCATTCTGAGCGAAGCGAAGAATCCGTTTCTCCCGTCCTGGAAAAAGGACGAGGGAGCGGATTCTTCGGCCTGTGGCCTCAGAATGACGAGGAGAAAACGGTCTGCCGCTTATTTGTCCAGCAGATGACAGGCGGCCCAGTGTCCGGGCGCGTGCTCCTTGAGCTGGGGGACGGCCTCTCGGCACCGGTCGGTGGCGTAGGGGCAGCGGGTGTGGAACCGGCAGCCCGAGGGGGGATTCATGGGGGAGGGGATATCGCCCTCCAGCACGATCCGCTGCCGGGTGCGGCTCACCTCGGGGTCGGGCACCGGCACAGCGGAGAGCAGGGTCTTGGTATAGGGGTGGATGGGGTGCTTGTTGAGCTCGTAGCTCTCGGCCAGCTCCACCAGGGTGCCCAGGTACATGACGCCGATGCGGTTGGAGATGTGGCGCACCACGGAGAGGTCATGGGCGATGAACAGGTAGGTGAGGCCCAGCTCCTGCTGCATATCCTCCAGCATGTTGACCACCTGGGACTGGATGGACACGTCCAGGGCGGAGATGGGCTCGTCGCAGACGATGAACTCGGGCCGCACCGCCAGGGCGCGGGCGATGCCCACACGCTGCTGCTGGCCGCCGGAGAACTCATGGGGGTAGCGGTTGGCGTGCTCGGTGTTCAGGCCCACCATGCCCAGCAGCTCCTTGATGCGCCCGGTGCGATCGGCCTTGCTGGGGCACATCTTGTGGATGTCCAGGGCTTCGCCGATGATCTCGCCCACCGTCATGCGGGGGTCCAGGGAGGCGGAGGGGTCCTGGAAGATGATCTGCATCTTCCGGCGGTAGGGGAGCATATCCACCGCCTTCTCACGGGGGACCGACTTCTTCACCAGGGTGGTCTCCTCGGTGAGGGAGCCGTCCTTGCCCTTGACCTGGACGGTCTTGGGGGCGAAGGGGTACTCGTGCTCATAGATGGTCTGGCCGTCGTAGACGATCTTGCCGGAGGTGGGCTCATGGAGCCGCAGGATGGTGCGGCCCAGCGTGGTCTTGCCGCAGCCGGACTCGCCCACCAGACCCAGGGTCTCGCCCCGGCGGATGAAGAGGGAGACGTCCTCCACCGCCTGGACGCCGGGACCCTTGACGCCCTTGATGCCGAAATACTTGGTCAGGTGGTCCACCTGTACCAGGATATCATTTTTCTCACTCATGGTCGCCCGCCTCCTTGTTCTCGGCCGCCGCGGGCCCGGTCTTTCCTGCGGCCACCTGCTCCTGCACCCGCAGCCAGCAGGCGGAGCGGTGGTTGTCGCCCAGCTCCACATAGGGGGGCATCTTTTGCAGGCAGATCTTCATGGCGTGCTCGCACCGGGGGGCAAAGGGACAGCCGTCGGGGGGATTGAGCATGTCCACGGGGGTGCCCTCGATGGGGATGAGCCGCTCGTAGCTCTCGGCGTCCACCCGGGGCATGGACCGCAGCAGACCGATGGTGTAGGGGTGGCCGGGCTTGTAGAAGATGTCGTCCACGGGGCCCTGCTCCACCATCTTGCCGGCGTACATGACGCTGACCTTGTCGCAGATCTCGGCCACCACGCCCAGGTTGTGGGTGATGAAGATGATGCCCATGTGGGTCTTTTTCTGGAGGTCCTTCATGAGCTCCAGGATCTGGGCCTGGATGGTCACGTCCAGAGCGGTGGTGGGCTCGTCGGCGATGAGCAGCTGGGGGTGGCAGATGAGGCCCATGGCGATCATGACCCGCTGCCGCATACCGCCGGAGAGCTCGTGGGGGTACTGCTTCATCCGCTTTTCCACGTTGTTGATGCCCACCAGCTCCAGCATCTCCATGGCCCGCTTGGCGGCGTCCTCCTTGGAGACGTTCTTGTCATGGGCCTTCAGGGCCTCCATGAGCTGGTTGCCGATGGTGTAGACGGGGTTGAGGCAGGTCATGGGGTTCTGGAAGATCATGGCGACCTTGCTGCCCCGGAGGGCCACCATCTCCTGCTTGTTCTTGGAGAGCACGTCCTCCCCCTCCAGGGTGATGGAGCCGCCCACCACCTTGCCGGGGGACTGGAGCAGGCCGATGATGGAGTAAGCCTCCACGCTCTTGCCGGAGCCGGACTCGCCCACGATGCCCATGACCTCGCCGTAGTTGAGGTCGTAGCTGATGCCGCCCACCGCCTTGACTTCGCCGGCGGGGGTGAAGAAAGAGACGTGGAGGTCCTTCACTTCCAGCAGCTTGCCGCTTTTCTCGTTGTTTTCCATACTGTCTCCTCCTCTCTTATTTCTTCAGCCGGGGATCCAGAGCGTCGCGCAGGCCGTCGCCGAAGAGGTTCAGGCACAGGATCATGACGCTGAGGATGATGGCGGGGATGAACAGTCGATAGGGATAGGTGGTCAGGCCGCCCAGGGCGTCGGAGCACATGGAGCCCAGGCTGGTCATGGGAGCCGAGACGCCCATGCCCAGGAAGGACAGGAAGGACTCGGTAAAGATGGCCGAGGGGATCTGCAGGAAGGTGGTGGTGACGATCTGGCCGATGCAGTTGGGCAGCAGGTGCCGCCGGATGATCCGGCCGCCCTTGGCGCCCAGGGCCCGGGCCGCGGTGACGTACTCCTGCTGCTTGAGCTGGAGGATCTGGCCGCGGATGATGCGGCTCATGGTCACCCAGTACAGCAGGCCGAAGGCGATGAAGATGGAGATGAGGTTGGGGCCCAGGATGGTCACCAGGTTCTGGAGCGGGCCGTTGCCCGAGTTCTGGAAATTCTCCAGGATGGGCTTGAGGGTGGCGGAGAGGAGCAGGATGATGAGCACCTCGGGGATGGTGTAGATGATCTCCACGATGCGCTGCATCACCGCGTCCACCTTGCCGCCGCAGTAGCCGGAGACGGAGCCGTACAGGGCGCCGATGACCAGCACAATGATGGCGCAGCAGATGCCCACGATCATGGACACCCGGGCGCCCACCATGGTCCGAACCATGATGTCGCGGCCGTGCATATCGCAGCCGAAGACATGGGGGAAGACGAACTCGCCGTTGGCCTTGCGCTGAAGCTCCTCATCGGTGTAGCCGAAGAGGCGGGGCTTCAGCTCGCTGGCGCCGCCGGCCTTGATCTGGGCCCGGATCTGGGCCTCCTCCAGCCGGCTGAGGGTGCGGCCCTCGGCGGCGGCCTCCTGCCGGGCCTGCTCGATGGCGGCCTCCGGGTCCTGGGCCGCCCGGTCCTCCAGGGAGTAGTGCCAGGGGTGGAGGTTGTTGGCACCCCGGATCTGCTCGTCGTAGTCGTAGGGCACAAAGAAGGGCCCCACAAAGGCAAACAGGGCGATGAGAATGACGATGACCATGGCCACCATGGCCACCCGGTTGCGGCGCAGCCGCCGCCAGGCGTCCCTCCAGTAGGACACGCTCTTGCGGTCCTGGATGAAGCTGGCCTTCTCCTGGGTGCTGGCGGGTTCGAAGGAGCCCTCCGGCAGGTCGTTCCAGCTCAGGATGTCCTCAACGTCGGGCTGGAGGGAGCCGAGTACCTTCTGATGTTTTTTCTCTGCCAACTCAGTTTCCTCCCTTGCTCAGATTGATGCGCGGGTCCACCAGCTTGTAGAGCAGGTCCACCAGCAGGTTCATCAGAATGACGAAGGCCGCCAGGAAGATGGTGGTGCCCATGATAACGGGATAGTCGCGGGATTGGATGGACATGACGAAGTAGCGGCCCAGGCCGGGGATGGAGAAGACCTTCTCCACCACGAAGCCGCCGCACAGGGTGAAGGCCACCTGGGGCCCCAGGTAGGTGATGACCGGGATGAGGGCGTTGCGCAGGGCGTGCTTGAAGATGATCTTCTTGTTTTTGAGGCCCTTGGCCCGGGCGGTCTTGATATACTCCTGACCCAGGGAGTCCAGCATGGCGGTCCGGGTCTGGCGGGAGAGGTAGCACATGGGGTAGAAGCCCAGAGCCGCGCAGGGCAGCACATAGCTCTTCCAGGTGGAGGCGTCAAACGCGGTGGGGAAGAGCTTCAACCCCTCGATGCCGCCGGTCAGGAGGAAGAGCAGGATGGTGGCCACCACGAAGCCCGGCATGGATATGCCTATGGTACAGACCACACGCAGCAGACTGTCCACCCAGGTCCCTCGCTTGAAGGCGGCCAGACAGCCCAATGGGACGCCGATCAATATGGCCCATGCAATGGCAATCATGCCGATCTTGGCGGAGATGGGGAACATGCTGGTGATGATATCCAGCACGGGACGGTCCTTCTGCATCTTGATGGAGTTCCGGAAATTGCCGTGGGCAATGTCCTTGAGATACAGGCCCAGCTGGACGGTCACCGGTTTATCCAGTCCGTACTTCTCATTCAGGGCTGCGATGGTGGCCTCGGAAGGAGTCTTCTCCGACAGCCACGGGTTGCCCGGAATGGCGTTCATCAGGAAAAAAGTGAGGCAAATCACGATAAACAATGTGACCACAGCCATCAGCACTCTTTTCAAAATGTATTTTGCCATTTTTTCACTTCCCACTTTTCTGTATTGTATATTTTTATCTCACGACAGGGGGAATATCCCTGTGGACAGTTCCATATATTTTATACCATAAACTTTTGTCCGTCAAGGGAAATACGGCTCCAAATTGATGGAATCTTTTTGGAATCCTGCAAGTGTGTTCCACAGAAGAACAAAATCGGGATGCTTTGTACACCGAAACCTGCATTACAGTATCAATGTAAAGAAGTGATGCAGTAAAGTGTGGATAAAAATGCAAAATGCGGTGTTTGGAATGCATCCCGAACAATGAAAATACCGCCGCTCTCCCGGCGCCTGTGCCGGAAAAGCGGCGGTATTTTACGCTCAGTCGAAGCCCAGCCCCATGTACCCCCGGCGGTACTCCCGCCAGGTCTTGGCCAGCTCGGGGCGGTACCACTTGACCATGGCGAAGGACTGGAGGTAGCTGCCGGCCAGCCCGTCCCAGAAGGGAGGGGTCCGCAGGTGGTAGCGGCGGGCGGGCATCCGGTCAGCCAGGAGGGCGGCGCCGCCGGCCTGGGCGGCGGGGGGCAGGAGCAGCTCTTTTACCAGGACCGTGTCCTCGTCCAGGTACTCGGCGGCGGCCAGCCCCTCCTTCCCGGCCACAGTGAGACGGAAGAGGTCGCCCCCCTCCATCCGGGACAGGCCCTGCTGATAGGCCAGGAGGGATTCGCCGTATGTGACCCGGAAGCTCCCGGCGAGCAGCCGCTCCCGGAGGGCGGCGTAGTCGGCGGGGGAGACCGGGGCGATGCGATCCCCGTCGGCGGGCGGGTCCACCATGCCCTGAAGGAGCTCCACCTTCCGGGTGGAGCAGGTGGGCTCAAAGCCGGTGGTGGCGAAGTAGCGGTAAAGGGAGGGCTCGGCGGGCACGATGGTGACGCAGTCCTTCCCGGACTCCTGGAGGTAGTAGTCCACATAGTTGAGGATGAAGCGGCCAAAGCCCTTTTTCCGGGCGTCGGGGTGGGTGGCCAGGGCGTAGATATAGGCCGAGGAGAGGGTCTCGCCCTGGGGAAGGGTCACCGTCATCGGAAAGAGGGCCACCATGGTCCAAACCACCCCGTTTTCCAGGAGGAGGAGCACCTGGCTCTCCTCGCTGTGGGCATAGAAGTAGTCGATGTAGGCGTCGTCATCGCCGAAGGCCAGCTTCCAGAGCTCCTTCTGCCGGGGGATCTCCTCCGGGCGGGCGGGACGGATCTCGATCATGGGGATGCGCTCCTTTCAGGCGGCGGGCCGGGCCCTGCGCCGCAGAATGATCTTCTCGACAGCAGTTTATCATGTGCGGATAGATCGCGCAAGGGTTTCTTGCCTTTGGGTCCAGTATAGCGCATTAAACCGGACTCTAAACGCAGAGGGTCAGAGAGCAGGAAAAAGCCGCGCTCCCTGTGGGAGCGCGGCTGGCAGGGGTGCTTTGTCAGTAGCCGGGGTAGATCTGGCTTTTCTTGGGCAGGATGATGGCGGCGATGATATAGAGCAGGATGCCGGCCCCGCCGAAGAGGGTCAGAGCCGCCCACAGCAGGCGGACGATGCTGGGATCGATGCCGAAGTACTCGGCGATGCCGCCGCACACGCCGCAGAGCATGGCGGCGCCGTATTCGGTGCGGTAGAGTTTTTTCTGTCCATCCATGATTGCGTCCTCCTTATCTGAACATTAGTATGCCAGAAGAAGATGAAAAAATCTTTTCATGATTCTTAAAAATAGATTAGGAATGGGGCTGCCGTCAGGACTGGCCCTCCTCCAAATCCAGGAGGGTGCCCTTTTCATATTTGAGCCGGTGGACCTCATTTTTGGTGATCTTCTGGATGTCGTCCATGCGCATGGCCTCGGTGATGGTGGACACCAGGGTGTAGGCCACGCCGTGGCGCTTGGCCCGCCCGGTGCGGCCAATGCGGTGGACGTAGTACTCGTTTTCGTCGGGGACATCGTAGTTAAAGACCACGTCCACATCGTCGATGTCCAGGCCCCGGGCGGCCACGTCGGTGGCCACCAGCACCCGCAGCTCGCCCCGGCGGAATCTGCCCAGGGTCTTCTCCCGCACCGACTGCTGGATGTCGCCGTGGATGGCCTCGCAGGTGATGCCCCGCATCCGCAAAAGGCCGGTGAGCCGGTCGGTCATGTTCTTGGTGTTGCAGAAGGCGATGGCCCGCTCATAGCCGGCGGCGTCCAGGATGCGGGCGGTGATCTCCGCCTTCTCATTCCGGTCCACGTCGATGCGGTACTGCTGGATGTCGGGCTTGTTCTGCTCGTCGGGCCGGACGACGATCTCCACCGGGTCCCGCTGGTAGACCCAGGAGATATCCATGACCTCCCGGGAGATGGTGGCCGAGAACATGCCCATGTTCCGGCGGTGCTTGATCTGGTCCAGGATGCGGGTGACGTCGTGGATGAAGCCCATGTCCAGCATCCGGTCAGCCTCGTCCAGGACCACGGTCTGGACCTGGTCCAGCCGGACGGTGCGCCGCTTCATGTGGTCCATGAGCCGGCCCGGCGTGGCCACCACGATCTGGGGCCGCTTTTTGAGCTGGGTGATCTGCTTGTCGATGGGCTGTCCGCCGTAGAGGACCACCGCCCGGACCCCCTCCTTGAACTCGCACAGGTCCCGCAGCTCGTTCATGATCTGGATGGCCAGCTCCCGGGTGGGGGCCAGCACCAGACCCTGGACGGCGGCGTTTTCCGGGTCGATGTGCTCCACCATGGGGATGCCGAAGGCAAAGGTCTTGCCCGTGCCGGTGGGGGCCTTGGCGATGACGTCGGCCCACTGCATGAAATAGGGGATGGCGCCCCCCTGGACCGGCGTGGCCTGGGTATAGCCCTTCTTGTCCAGCGCCCGCATGATCTCCGGGGAGAGCCCCAGCTGGTCGTAGCGGACGACTTCGTTTACCTGCTCGCCGTTGATTTCCATAGGTGCATGATCCTTTCTGTTTTCAGCTTGCCCGATCCAAGGTCCCCCGCAGGCAAGCGGAACCCCAGCTCCGCACCCAGACGCCTTTTTTCCAAGGCGCGACCTCAAATCATTGCTTCTGCCGCAAATATATCACGAAAACGGGGGAAATGCAACCGATCACCCCGGATCCCGCCGAAAAACATGGATTCGGAAGGCGGCTGTCACCCGCAGCCGGTCCAGCTCCTCCAGCCGGGCGGCGCCGGCCTTCGGGGTCTTCCACCGGTAGGGGGTCATGGAGAAGAGGTCCCGGATGGCGTCCCGATCAGGGAGCTCCAGCACCGTCTCCACCGGGACCACCTCCAGGTAGGAGAAGCCCTCGTAGGGAATGTCCTCCTCTTTGTTGAGGTAGGGCTGCTCGTAGAGGACCTCCTTGAGCTCCCAGAGGTGCCGGGCCGCCGGGACCACGTAGAGGTAGACCCCGCCCGGACGGAGGACCCGGCGGAACTCGTCCAGAGCCAGGGGGGAGAAGCAGTTGAGGAGGAGGTCTACAGAGCGGTCAGCCAAGGGAAGATGGTAGACCGAGGCCACGGCGAACTCCACCGCCTTCTCCCGCCGGGCGGCCCACCGCAGGGAGGGCTTTGAGAGGTCCACCCCGGCCATCTGCTCCACCTGGCCGGTCCCGGCCAGGGCGGCGTAGAGACCGGCGGTGTAATAGCCATCGCCGCAGCCGGCGTCCAGCACCGCCGCCCGGCTGGGGGCGTAGGTCAGGGCCAGACGGCACAGGGTCTCCCGCAGGGGGGCGTACCACCCGCCGGAGAGGAAGCGGTTCCGGGCGGCGGCCATGGCCTTGTCGTCGCCGGGGTCCTTGGCGTGCTTCTGGTTGGCGGGGAGGAGGTGGACATAGCCCTCCCTGGACCGGTCAAAGCTGTGGCCCTTGGGGCAGACATAGGTTTTCTCCGTCCGGGTGAGGGGAGCGGCGCACAGGGGACAGCAGAAGAGACTCATGGCCGTACCCCTCAGCCGATGCCGCCGTAGACGATGCCCAGCACCAGCACGGCGGCGGAGAGGAAGACGTAGACGTACTTGGCCAGAAAGTCGAAGGCCCGGCCCAGGGGACGGGTGCGGCCCTCCATGAGCTCGGCCCGGATGGCCTTGAGGCCCAGGACCCAGTAGATCATGACGGCGGCCAGCACAGCGCCGAAGGGGGAGATATAGATGGTGACGGCGTCCATCCAGGCCCCCATGGCGGGCAGGGCCTCCAGAAAGATGGAGACGCCGAAGGTGACGCAGCCCACCGCCACCATGGAGACCTTCCGGGGGAGCTTTGCCCCCTTGCTCAGGGACTCGCCCACCGCCTCCAGCATGTTGATGAGGGAGGTGATGCCGGCAAAGAGGACGGAGACAAAGAAGAAGAGGGCCAGCACCCGACCACCGGGCATCTGCTGAAAGACACGGGGGATGGTGATGAACATAAGGGAGGGGCCGCTGTTGGGGGCGATGCCGAAGGCAAAGACAGCGGGGAGGATGGCAAAGCCGGAGAGCAGGGCGGCCATGGTGTCCAGGAGGGCGGTCATCACCGACTGGCGGATGATGTTCTCCGACTTTTTCATGTAGCTGCCGTAGATGAGCATGCCCGCGCCGTTGATGGACAGGGAGAAGAACGCCTGCCCCATGGCCATGACCCAGGTCTCGAATTTGAGGAGATAGGACCAGTCGGGCTCCAGCAGATAGCGGTAGCCCTCCGCCGCGCCGGGGAGGAAGGCCACCCGGACGGCGATGACCAGGAAGAAAAGGTAGAAGGCGGGCATCATGAGCTTGCTGATCTTCTCGATGCCGGCGGCCACGCCCAGCACCAGAACGGCCACGGTGACGGCGATGACGATGAAGTGCCAGGGAATGGAGCCGAAGGAGACGGCCAGCTGGTCAAAGTAGGCGTCGGGCTGGCTCGTCAGCAGGGAGCCGGTGAGGGCCCCGGCGGCGTACCGCAGGACCCAGCCCACCACCACCGAATAGCCGATGGCGATGCCCAGCACACCCAGCAGGGGGAGAATGCCCAGAATCCCGCCGCCCTTCCGGCCCCGTGCTTTCATGGCGTAGTCAAAGGAGCCCCGGGCGCCGGTGCCGGTGAGACGGCCAAAGGCAAATTCGCCGGAGAGGCCCACATAGGAGAAGAGGGCCACAAAGAGGAAGTAAGGGATGAGAAAGGCGCCGCCGCCGTACTGGCCCACCCGGTAGGGGAAAAGCCAGATATTGCCCATGCCGACGGCGGAGCCCACCGCCGCCAGAACGGCGCCGGCAGAAGAGTTGAATTTGTGTTCGTGGTGGGACATAGGGTCCTCCTTGTGTGTTGTGGTGGGGCCGACGCCGGCCCGGCGGGATCAGCCCCGGGCGTCCAGGGGGACGAAGGGCTGTATGGGGGCCACGGCCTTGTAGGCCGGGCGGATGATCTTGTTGCCTGGGTTGTAGACCTCCTCCAGCCGATGGGCGCACCAGCCCACCATCCGGGCCATGGCAAAGAGGGGGGTGTAGAGCTCCTCGGGGATGTCCAGCATCTGGTAGACCAGACCGGAGTAGAGATCCACATTGGCGCACAGGGGCTTGTCGCCCCCCCGGAAGCCGTTGATGACCTCGGGGGAGAGCCGCTCCACCGACTCCACCAGGGCAAATTCCCGGGTCATGCCGGTCTCCTCGGCCAGGCCCCGGGCGAACTGCTTGAGGAGCTTGGCCCGGGGGTCGGAGCGGGTGTAGATGGCGTGGCCCATGCCGTAGATGAGGCCGCTGCGGTCGCCGGTCTCCCCCTTGAGGAGGCGGAGGAGAAAGTCCTTCACCTGGCCGTCGTCCGTCCAGTCGGAGACCCCCTCCTGAATATAGTGGAACATCTCCATGACCTTCTTGTTGGCGCCGCCGTGGCGGGGGCCCTTCAGGGAGCCCACCGCCGCCGAGATGGCGGCGTAGATGTCGGTGCCGGAGGAGGAGAGGACCCGGCAGGTAAAGGCGGAGTTGTTGCCGCCGCCGTGCTCGGCGTGGAGGACCATGCACAGGTCCAGCACCTTGGCCTCCTGCTCGGTAAAGCGGTTGTCATGCCGGATGGCGTAGAGGAAGTTCTCCGCGAAGGAGAGCCCCTCCTGGGGGCGGTGGAGGTAGAGGGAGTCGTTGTCGAAGTAGTGGCGCTTGGCGGCGTAGGAGTGGGCCACGATCATGGGGCACCGGGCCACCAGCTGGAGGGCCAGTCGGAGCTCATTTTCCAGGCTGTGGTCCTCGGGGGCCTCGTCGTAACAGTAGAGGGCCAGGATGCACCGGCCCAGCCGGTTCATGATGTCCCGGCCCGGGGCCTTGAGGATCATGTCCTCGGTGAAGTTGGCCGGCAGGGGCCGGAGCTGGGAGAGGACGGCGTTGAAGTCGGAGAGCTGCCGCCGGGTGGGCAGGGCCCCGAAGAGGAGCAGATAGGCGGTCTCCTCAAAGCCGAAGCGGCCCTCGGAGGTAAAGCCCTGGATGAGTTCCTCCACGTTGATGCCCCGGTAGATGAGCCGGCCCTCCATGGGAGCCCGCTCGCCGTCCTGGATATAGTAGCCCTGGACGTTGCCGATCTGGGTGATGCCCGCCATGACGCCGGTGCCGTCGGCGTTCCGGAGCCCACGCTTCACGTCGATGTGTTCATAGTGGCTGGGATCAATGTAGTTATGCTTCTGGAATTCTCCGCATAGACTCTGGATAAAGTCCCTGGATCGTGTCGCTCCGGTCATGGGTGGTTCCCCCCTCAAAAAATAGTACCCTACATTTTACGCCCTGGGCGCCGGTCCGTCAAGCGAGAAAGCGGGCCCGGCTCCAATGGAAAGGCCCTTTCGGCCATGGAGGTTGCATATGATACGGACGCTACGCCCTGTGGCGGCCACCGCCCTGCTGCTGCTTCTGGCGGTGTTCCTGCTCCCCATGCTCCTGTTGGGGAGGCCGGAGGGGGAAGGGCCGGAGGAGACCGGTCCCCTCCCCACCGCCTCCCTGCCCATCCAGAGGCCCACTGCCCAGGGCGGGGCGGGGGGAGACGGGGCCACTCTGGTCCGGGTGGCCATGCCCGACGGGACGACGGCCTCCCTCACCATGGCGGAATATCTGTGGCGGGTGGTGGCGGCGGAGATGCCGGCCTCCTTTGAGCCCGAGGCCCTCCGGGCCCAGGCCGTCACCGCCCGGACCTATACCCTCTATCAGATGAGCATCGGGCCCAACCCCAGCCATCCCGACGCCGATGTGTGTACCAACATCTCCTGTTGTCAGGCCTACCTCGCCCCGGAGGAGGCCGCCGCCAGATGGGGGGCGGAGGCCCAGACCTGGGGAGAAAAAATCGCCCGGGCGGTATCGGATACCGACGGACAGGCCATCCTTTATGAGGGGAAGCCCATCGACGCCGTCTTTTTCTCCTCGGCGGCGGGGCGGACCCTGGACTCGGTGGAGGTGTGGGGGGGCAGCGTGCCCTACCTGGCCAGCGTGGAGAGCCCGGAGGGGGAGGAGGTCCCCAACTACCACACCACGGTCACCGTGCCGGTGGAGGAATTTCGGACCGTCTTCCTCACCCAGCACCCGGAGGCCGACCTATCGGGCGCGCCGGAGGGCTGGTTCCGAAACCGGGTGTCCACCTCCTCCGGCGGGGTGGACACGGTGGAGGTGGGGGGCGTTGCCGTGAAGGGGACCGCCCTGCGGACCCTGTTCGACCTGCGCTCGGCCAACTTCTCTGTCGCGGCGGACGGGGAGAAGGTCACCTTTTCCGTCACCGGCTACGGCCACGGGGTGGGCATGAGTCAGTACGGTGCCAACGCCATGGCCAGGGCGGGGAGCGGCTGGCGGGAGATCCTCACCCACTACTATACCGGCGTCGTTATCGGCCCCTGGAAAAAGACGTGAGGGCCGTTCCTCTGTCCTGCCCCAAAAAATTTTTGAAAAACCCTCCGGGCGGCGTCACAAAATCCCTTTCTGTATCGTCTATTAGATAGAGAGGGAAAGTGCATAAATTTAGGGCGGAAAGCTTAAAGAAATCTTCAGAAAATTTCTATGGAATTGCATGCCCGGACAGAGTACAATCAGTTTGCTTCCGTGAGAGGACAACAAAGGACAGGAAAGGAGGGACGCCGGATATGGTGTTCAACTGGGACGACGAGCGGGTACGCCGCCGGATGCTGGCGGTACCCATTCTGTATTTTATGTTTTATATGATCTGCTTTGTGCTGCTGGAGTCCTATGTCCGGCCACGGTATTGGATCGCCAGCGACCTGGATGCCTACATCCCCTTCTGCGCTGCCTTCCTGATCCCCTATGTGGCCTGGTTCCCCCTGGTACCCGGCATGTGCTGGTATTTCTACAAGCGGGAGCCGGAGCAGTACTTCTATCTCTGCCGGATGATCGTGGTGGGGCTCACCATCTGCCTGGGCATTTACGCCCTTTTCCCCAATGGACAGCTCCTGCGCCGGCCCATTGTGAGCGACGACATCCTCAGTCAGCTGGTCATCCTCCTGCGGAAGACCGACACCCCCACCAACGTCTGCCCCTCCATCCATGTGTTCCTGACGGTGGCCGTTGCCATGGCGGGGGCCCGCTCCCGCACGCTGAGCGGGCAGGTCCGCCGTCAGGCGGCCCTGATGGTCCTCTCGGTGCTCATCTGTCTCTCCACCGTCTTCCTCAAGCAGCACTCGGTGGTGGACGTGGTCTGCGGCGTCGCCCTGGCCGTGGGCCTGGATACGGTGATCCGCCGGAGCGGCGTGGGGATGAGCCTTTTCTACGCGATGCTTCCCCGTAAAAAAACGGCCTTCGAGTCTTAAACGGTTGAAAAAGAGCGCGGACCTCTCCAAAGAGAGGTCCGCGCTCTTTGCTGCGTGCGATCAGACGGTTTGCAGGCTGGCCAGGAATTGCCGGGCGCCCCGGGGGGTGCGGCCGGGGGAGTGCATGTCCCACTGTACGGCCCTGCGGCGGAGCTCCTCCCGGTCCATGGGCAGCCCCTGCTGGACGGCCAGAGACTGGACCAGCTCCAGGAATTCCCCCTTGGAGAGGGCCAGGTAGGGGATGCGCAGGCCGAAGCGGTCTGAGAGGGCGGTCTTCTCCTGGATGGTCTCCTGGCGGTCCACCTCGTCCCCCTGCCGGTCAGAGAAGGTCTGCCGCACCAGCAGGCGGCGGTTGGAGGTGGCGTAGATGGCCACGTTGGCCGGACGCCGCTCCAGTCCCCCCTCCAGAATGGTCTTGACCACCGAGTAGGTGTGGTCGTCCTGGTCGAAGGCCAGGTCGTCGATGAAGAGGATGAAACGCTGCTTCCGCCCCGCCAGAGAGCGGATGAGCCCCGGCATGTCCCGGAGCCCGTCCTTCTGGACCTCGATGAGCCGCAGGGACTCAAAGCCGGGGACGGTGAGGAGGGTCTTGACCGTGGCCGACTTACCGGTGCCGCTGTCGCCGTAGAGGAGGACGTCGTTGACCCGATTTCCGGCCAGGAAGGCCCGGGTGTTGGCGATGACCTGGTCCCGCTGGAGCTCGTAGCCCATCATCTCCTCCTCCCGGGGAGTGTCCGGGTCGGCCACGGGGATGAGCTGCCCCTCCGACCACAGGAAGGCCCGGTACCGGGCAAAGAGACCGGCGCCGTGGAGATGGTAGAAGGCGGTGAGATCGTCAAAGGTGAAGGGGACGGCGCTGTCCCACCGGGGCAGGGCGTCCAGGACAGGGCGGAAGGACTTGGGCAGCAGGGCGGCCATGGCGGCGGTGAGGTCGCCGCAGTCCAGCCCGGCCAGCCGGGCGAGGGTGTCCACGTCCCGGCGGGCAGCCCCCTCCAAAGCGGGGTCGGACCCGCCGCGGTCCAGCAGAGCGGGATAGGGGCCTTCGGTATAGCGCAGCCGGTCCCACAGCCAGTCGCCAAGGCCGGACTTGCCCGCCTGCCGCAGGCCGTAGAAGATCTCGGTATAGTGCCGGAGGGCAGCCTCTCCCTCTCCGGCGGCCAGGGCGTCCAGCAGGGCGCGGAGGCTGCCCATCAGCGGCTCCTGCATCAGGTCCAGGCAGGTGGTGAGCCCCAGAAGGGCGGGGCGTATGGTCTCAATCATGGGTGTTCCTTCCTCTCATTTCTGGGGGCTATCAGTCCAGCTCCCATTTCAGAATGGCGCCGGTGCGGGCGTCCACTTCGGCTTCGTACTCCTCTCCGGCGGCATCCCGGAACTTGACCTCGTAGATGGGCCGGCCATCGTCCTCGTCCAGCTGGAACTCGTCAAAGACGGCGCCGGGCATGCGCCCGGTGACGACAGACTGCACGGCCTCCCAGGAGAGGACCTCCCCGGCGGCGGATCCGGACGGGGCGGGGACCGCCGGCGTCTGGGCGCCGGTGGCCGGCGGGACAGTGGCCGTCGGCGTGGCAGTGGGCGGGGTGGGGAGGACCGGCGTCGGCTCTGTTTCGCCGGCGGAGAGGGCGGCCCGCTTTTGGGCGATGAGGTCCTCCACCTCCTTCCGGAGGTCCCGGCCATGGTCGGCGCTCTTACAGTTCACCGCCACGTCCACCTGGGCGTCGTCGTCCAGATAGCCGCCGGCCCACAGGTCGTCCAGCAGGGCCTCCACCGTGGCCTCCAGGCTCCAGCCCCGGTAGGAGCGGCCCTCCAGGATGGGCTGGGCGTCCTCGTTGAGGGGGATGACCCCCTTCACCTGGTCCCGGCGGTCCAGCTCGATGGCCAGGGCGGGGTTCACCCGCAGGTCCACCACGGAGTAGACCTGGAAAAACTGCAGATAGCTCCACAGACCCACACACAGGACCAGGGCGCACAGGGCCAGGACGGCCACCGGACGGAAGGAGCGCCGACGGGGGAGGGGCTCCTGACGGGTCACATAGTCGTGGACCTCCAGGGGTTGGACCGGCGTGTCGGCCACCGCCCGGAAGTCGGGCCGGGGCAGCTGCTCCGCCGCGCGGCGGAGGGAGGCTTCGATCTTTTCGTTCACAGGCGCACCCCCTCATCGGTGAGATAGCGTTTGAGTTTCTTCAAAGCCCGGTTGTACCGGGAGAGGACGGTGGACAGGGGAAGACCCAGGTCCTGGGCGATCTCCCGGTGCTTTAGGCCGGAGACGGCGTGGAGCAGCACCACCTGTCGCTCCTCGTCCCCCAGGGTCTTGAGGGCGGCCTCCAGCACCAGCCGGTCAGTGGGGTCGGAGACATAGGAGAAGCGGGCGTCGTTCTCCAGGTCCTCCGGGGACTGGCCGTCCCGGGACTGGCTGCGCTGGAGGTCCCGGCACAGGTTCCGGGTGATGGTAAAGAGCCAGGCCAGGGGTTTGCCCTGGGGCACATAGAGGTGGGCGGCGGCCCGGACCTTCAGGTAGACCTCCTGGGTCACGTCCCGGGCGTCCTCCGGGTCCCGGAGCAGGGAGAGGGCCAGGGCATAGACCGCCTTCTCGGTCTGGACATAAAGGGCCTCCAGCGCGGCCCGGTCCCCCTGCCCCACCCGGGGCAGGAGCCCTTCGTCCAGCGGCTGGACAGGGCGGTTCTGCCGGGCCAGGCCCTCCATGGTCATAACAAGGAACATGGACGTCCCTCCTCCTCTTCCTGATGCAAAGGTGCGGTATGCGGCTTTCATCATACCACAGAAGGAGAAAAATGGGAAGGGTGTGACTCTGCCCGCGTCTCTATAACGGCGCAGCGGGCGGTTTTATCGCAGGGACGGAAAAAAGACCGCCCGAGGGCGGTCTTTTTGGACCATGGGATTGAGGCAACGGTCCCGGACAGGCTCAGTTTTTTCGGTTCTCCTCCCCCTCCTGGGCGGCCTTGAGGGCCCGGAGGACCCCGATGCCCATGGGCAGGGCCACCAGAAAGGAGCACAGGTCAGAGAGGGGCTGGCTGATCTGGATGCCGGTGATGCCCAGCGTCCGTGGCAGGATGAGGATGGCGGGGAGGAAGAAGAGCCCCTGCCGGCACATGGCCAGCACAGTGGCCCGGAAGGACTGCCCGATGGTCTGGAGGGTCATGCTGGAGGGGAAGAACCAGGCCATGAGGGGGAAGGAGAGACACTGCATCCGCAGGGCGGCGGCGCCGATGGCGATGACCTCCGGGTCGTCCCGGCGGAAGAGGGCCAGCAGCTCCGGGGCGAAGCAAAAGCCCAGCGCCGCCAACACCACCGCCCCGACGGCGGCCAGCTTGAAGAAGAAAAAGTAGGCTTCCCGCACCCGCCCGTAGCGCCTGGCCCCGTAGTTGAAGCCGCATACCGGCTGATAGCCCTGGCCCAGGCCGATGAGGGCGGAGCCGGCGAACATGGTGATCCGGGAGACGATGCTCATGGCGGCGATGGCGGCGTCGCCGTACGTCCGGGCGGCCACGTTAAGGAGGACCGTGGCCACGCTGGCCAGGGCCTGCCGCCAGAAGGAGGGCAGACCGTTGGTGAAGATCCGGGCGTAGCGCTCCGCCGTGGGGCGGAAGGCAGTCAGGCTCAGCCGCAGATTGCCGCCGTGGAAGGTCCCGCCCACCAGCAGGCAGAAGCCCACAAACTGGCTGAGGATGGTGGCCAGGGCGGCGCCGCCGGCGCCCATGTCCAGGGCGAAGATGAAGATGGGGTCCAGGACGATGTTGAGGACGGCGCCGGAAAAAATGCCGATCATGCCGAAGACGGCGCTGCCCTGAAAGCGGAACTGGTTGTTGAGCACCAGGGAGGCCGCCATGAAGGGGGAGCCGATGAGGATATAGAAGACGTAGTCCCTGGTGTATTGGGCGTTGGTGGCGGTGGCGCCCAGGGCGTTGACCAGGGGATCCAGGAAGAAAAGCCCCAGCACGGCCAGGACCACCGTCAGAAAGAAGGAGGAGTAGAAGGCCACCGAGGTCATCCGCTGGGCCTCCTCCCGCTGCTGCTGCCCCAGCAGGCGGGAGATGTGGTTTCCCGAGCCCTGCCCGAAGGTAAAGCCGATGGCCTGGATAATGGCCATCAGGGGGAGGGCCACCCCCACCGCCGCCGTGGCGCTGGTGCCGATCTGGCCGACAAAAAAGGTGTCGGCCATGTTGTAGAGGGAGGTGATGAGCATGCTGATGATGGTGGGGACCGCCAGCGTGGACACCAGACGGGGGATGGGAGTCTGGGTCATCTGGGTGAACTTGTCCTCCGGGGGACGAAACAGGGACACGTCGGCTCACTTCCTGTCTGTTCTTGTATCACTGAGAGTAGTATAGCACAAGAATGGTTGGAGACACAACGGCTTTCTTTGCGAAAAACTTCATGCGCAAAGCGCGCCACGAAAACGGGCAAAGGCTTGTGGGGCATGAAGTTTATGGGCATATGGGCCGTCCCGGCCCATGCGCTTTGCTTGCATGGCCGTGCCGCTTTCTGCGGCACATGGACAATTTTGCGATGCGTTTGCATCGCAAAAAAGGCCGCCAGGCTCCGATCAGAGTCCGGCGGTCTTCTTTCACATGATGTCGCTGTCCACGGTGATGTTGTCGGTGCCGTGCTCCTCAAACTCGGCGATATAGGCGTCGATGCGGGAGGCCAGCTCCTCATAATTGCTGTCGTCGATGGGCACGTCGTTCATATCCCGGCGGGCCAGGTCCTCGGCCAGGATGTCGAAGAAGACGTTGTCCTCGTAGTCCATGATGGCTTCGTGGATGCCCCCCTCGGCAAAGGCCCGGGAGGGGATGACCTCGCCGTTGTAGACCTCGGCCAGGATGGGCATGCCCTCCTCCCCGGCCTTGGAGAAGAGCAGGCTCTCCACCTCGTCGTAGTCGGGGATGCGGTCCTCTCCACGGGTGGAGTTGAGGACCCAGTTTCCGATATACACCAAATCCAGCAGTCTGCGGTACTGCTTGCGCGTGAGTTCCAGTTTCATGGTCAAGACCCTCCTTCACGGGCGGCGCGGGGCCGGAGCGCCCTCCGGCAGATAACATTATAGTATATTTTCCAGACTTGTCAAAGGGTACCCGCAGCCTGCAAGGGATTCGCCCGGAAAAATCCCACTTGTTTTTCCGGGGCGTTTCGCATATGATAGTTCCTGCCGGACCGTCCCCGGAAGGACGGTGGAAAATGCTTGCTGCGGCAGGAGGTTTTGGTGTGGATAATCGTCCCATTGGCGTGTTTGACTCCGGGCTGGGCGGCCTGACGGCGGTGCGGGAGCTGCAGCGCCTGCTGCCCGGAGAGGACATCATTTATTTTGGTGATACCGGGCGGGTGCCCTATGGGGGCCGCTCCAGAGACACCATCATCCGCTACGCCCGGCAGGACGTGGCCTTTCTGCGGACCTTCGACCTGAAGGCCATCGTCATCGCCTGCGGCACTGTGTCCACCACAGCCCTGGACGTGCTCGCGGCGGAAAACGACATCCCGGTGTGGGGCGTGGTGGAGCCCGCCGCCGCTGCGGCGGCTGCCGCCACCCGGAACGGCAGGGTGGGTCTCATCGGCACCCAGGCCACCATCCGCAGCGGCGCTTACGAGCGGTGCATCGCCCAGGCCGCCCCCCGGACCGAGGTGATGGCGGCGGCCTGTCCCCTCTTCGTGCCCCTGGTGGAGAACGGGCGCTTCCGGCGGGGGGACGTGGTGGTGGAGACAGTGGCAGGGGAATACCTGGCCCCCTTCCGGGCGGCGGGGGTGGACACCCTGGTGCTGGGCTGCACCCACTACCCCCTGCTCACGGAGGTCATTGGCCACTGCATGGGGCCAAAGGTGACGCTCATCGACGTGGGACGGCAGTGTGCCGACGCCGTGGCCGGGCACCTGCGGGACAGGGACGCCCTGGGACAGCCCGGCCGGACCGGAGAGAGCCGCTATTATGTCAGCGACAGCGCGGAGGATTTTTCCCGCCTGGCCTCGATCTTCCTCCGCCGGAACGTAGAGGAGACGGTGAAGCAGGTGGAGATCTGGAATTACTGAGGTTTTTGGCGGGAAAGTCCCCGAAAGGGGCGCGAAATATGGTATCTCCCTCTTTACATCGGGATTTACTTATTATATAATAGCCGCCGGCCCTGCGGCAGCGCCGCAGGACGAATTCTGCGTAAATACCGAGGTAACTTCCCAATGGATAAAAGCGTAATCATTTCCATCAAGGGAGTCCAGAGCACGGAGGGGGAGCAGCCCGAGGTCATCGAGCTGGTCACCGAGGGCAAGCTGCTGGACTGCGGCGACGCCGGCTATACCCTGACCTATCAGGAGAGCCAGCTCACCGGACTGGAGGGCACCCTCACCACCTTCCAGGTAGAGCCCGACTGCATTACCCTGATGCGGGTGGGGGAGTTCAACTCCCAGATGGTTTTTCAGCCCGGACGGCGGCACTTCTCTATGTATGAGACGCCATACGGCGCCCTGTCCGTGGGCATCAGCACCAAAAAGATGCACGCCAACCTGAACGAGCGGGGCGGCGAGATCGAGATCGACTACGCCATCGAGATCGACCATGCGGTGGCGGGAGAAAATCTGTTCCACATCGATGTGCGCGAGAAGGAGCCCATCCTGGCCCAGTGAGGGTCAATCTCGATGGGCCCGTGAGGGCCGCGGGCCGTCAGGCCCGTCCAAGTGTCCCGCCTTTGGCGGGACCTTGCCGCAGGCGGGATTCACTCCCGCCGAGGAAGTGAAATTTTGAAGGGGTCCCCG